>QBYK01000009.1 GCA_003282865.1 SAR116 cluster bacterium AG-325-I21
GTTTTGCTGAGGTGGGTGATGAAGGAATGGTGCTTCAAGCAAGGCTGGTCGCGAGAGCAAAGTCCTCGGACGTGACGCTTATTGGCCCAAACTCGATGGGCGTGGTGAATGTGGACAATGGATTTATGTGCACAACCAATGCTGCTTTCAAGGCTGAAGGACATTTGCTTGGGCGGTTGGCTGTTCTGTCACATAGCGGAAGTTTAATTGGCACTTTGATCTCACGTGGTCAGGCACGTAATATCGGGTTTTCAAAATTGATATCACTTGGTAATGAAGCTCAGTTTTGTGTTGGATCAGTTGGCTTAACGTTAGTTGACGATCAAAAAATTGATGGATTTGTTTTATTTTTAGAGACCATTCGCAACCCCAGAAAATTTGCTGAGTTCTCAGCTGCTGCAAGACGGTTAGGTAAACCAGTTGTTGCCTATATGCTTGGCAAATCTAAAGAGGGACAAGCGCTTGCAGTTTCGCACACAGGTGCAATGACTGGTGAAGCTGATGCTATCAGCGCGTTTCTGGCTTATAATGATATCGCGGAGGTTCGCCAGTTTGATGCTTTGTTGGAGGCACCGGCATTGCTGAATAAGAGGGTGCAGCTTGGCCAGCGTCCGCACCGTGCAACCGTGGTCACTACAACAGGTGGTGGTGGTGCTATGGTGGTTGATCAATTATGTGTGCGGGGAGTTGAGGTAGCCGAATTAAGTGCGAACTCCAAATCCTTTTTTCAAAATAATAACATCCCGCATGGCAGCGGTAAGCTTATCGATGTGACTCTAGCAGGTGCTCGATATGATGTGATGAAAAAAGCTATCGTCCAACTAATTAATGACCCAGCTTCCGGATTGATTGTTGTTGCTATTGGATCATCAGCACAATTTAACCCGGAATTGGCTGTGAAGCCAATTATTGACGCGGTAGATGAAAATCCAGGATGTGCGCCGATTGTAGCGTTTCCTCTACCCGTAGCTCAGGACTCGATAAAGATGTTGGAGGCAGCAAATATTCCTTGTTTCTCTAGTGTGGAAAGTTGTGCGGATAGTGTTTCTTTATTTTTTATGGCGGATGGCGAGCCAGCAGATAAAACACTTGAAGGTGAATACGATGAAGTGGCTATCAATTACACTCTAAATCATCAAATTACGTTAGGGAAGGTTGATGATGGTGGCACGTTAAACGAAGTTGCCAGCAATGCTGTTTTTACCAAACTTGGAATTAAGGGTCCAAAGCAACTTTTTATTCCACTACGTGATGAAGACCCGCAAATATATAATGACCATAGGTTAAGCTACCCGCTCGTCGCTAAGCTTGTGTCAAAAGACCTTCCGCACAAATCTGAGTACGGAGCAATTACGCTAGAAATTTCTGATTCTGTGACACTTGCGCGTGTAGTAAACAAAATGAAAGAAAGAGTCCAAAGTCTTGTGCCAGAAGCTCGCATTGATGGTGTGTTGCTGCAAGAAATGGCTATTGGCCTTGGTGAGGCATTGATTGGGCTTCGATATGACAATCTTGTCGGGCCGATCATTACTGTTGGTGCTGGTGGCATCCTTGCTGAAATTTATAAAGATGTTTGCCATCGACCTGCACCTGTTAACGCTGAGACAGCTCGCCAAATGATTGCTGAGGTGAAGGGTTTTGCATACCTTCGAGGTTATCGGGGGCTGCCAAAAGGGGATCTGGAAGCCCTTGCTAAATCGATAGAAGCACTATCTCAACTTGGAAATAATGAACGAATTTCCGAAGCGGAAATCAATCCAGTGCTTGTTTGTAAAGAGGGTGTTCTAATGCTCGACGCATTGATCCGTATTGCGCCAAACACATAGGGTGTTTTGCGTCATTTGGACAATAATGCAAAAAGGCTTAATTTGGATTATGCCAAATCCTTGATGATAGTTGTTTCATAATCCATTTGGTTGTCTCATTGTGGTGATGGCGCTTCATCATCCATAAAATAACGAAGGCTCTTTTCAATTAATGCCTCATCTTGATTGATTCTCATTTTCTTTTGCTCCTCGCGCTGGCGCAAGCGATGGGCATACCCGTCGGGTAGGTAAGAAAATGGATCATCTAGACCAAGGACATAAGCGGCATGCGCCGGCCAATCAGAATTCCACATTAACTCACGCGCCAACGCGATCATGTCTGAGTCACCGGACTGCAAAATATCTTCAGCCTGTTGCGCTTCCGTTATACCGCCAACCGCAATGGTGCCAACATTTGCCTGCCTTCGAATCCGCCCAGAAAAGCTGGCTTGGTAAGCTGGAATGCGCGGAACCATTGGCATATTGCTTTTTCCAGCGATGCCGCCTGATGATACGTCAATCATATCAATGCCTACATCGCGAAGGGCTTTGGCTAGTGCAACCGCCTCACTCAATGTCCAGCTTCCCCCCTGGCTATCAACCGCGGAAAGCCGAAAAAAAACAGGATGTTGCTTGGGCCATAGGTCGCGGACTGCACTTGCAACTTCAATTGCAAACCTCATCCGATTTTCAAGCGAGCCACCATAAGAGTCTTGGCGCTGATTTGATGTAGACGACAAGAATTGGTGAATAAGATAGCCATGTGCGCCATGGATTTCTGCAATTTCATATCCGGCATCAATACTAAGTTTTGTTGCAGTCCGAAAATCATTTATGACTTGGTTGATATCAGCTTGATCCATTTCTTTGTGCGGGATCGGTCGAGGCGGACTGATCTTTGCGGTTGGGGTCATTACCTGCCATGGAGGCAAACCGTTTGCGGCATCAGTCTCGTCAAGCGGCCGCCAATCCTCCATCGCGCCATGGCAGGATCCCTTGCGACCTGAGTGGCCCAGTTGAATTGCTGGTGTGGCACCATGCCTTTTGATCATATCTGTAAGAGTGCGATAGGCAGCAACATGGTTATTATTGTAGAGGCCAGCGCAAGCATGAGTTTTACGACCATTTGGTTCGACCGCTGTTTCTTCACCGAATACAATGCCGCAGCCGCCGATTGCAAGCCTGCCAAGATGCATCATATGCCAATCATTCGGGCCACCATCATTTGATAGATACTGACACATGGGCGAGGCAATGATCCGATTTCGAATAGTTAACTCACGGATTTTTTTAGGTGTAAATAACAAGGGTGTGGTTTTAGTGGTTTTGGTACCAGATGATGTCACAATGGTGGTTCCCGATATGAGCAATCAATGAATGAAATATAGACATTTCATTTAATTTTGCTAGTAAAGCGGCTATTTGCAACCTTATTTCAGGTAAATAACAACGAAAAATGAAAAGCAATGAATACTCTTTGCTGATATTTAGCCTGACACGATGATTTAAAACCTCACTCATTGAGATCCATGGAGAGAACAAAATGACAAAAGCGTTGAAAAGCTTGGAAAAGTCCTATTTGCGGATTACGGTCCAGGACTCGCCACTCCATGGGTTGGGTGTTTTTGCATGTGTAGATTTTGCAAAAGACAGTGTCATCGAGAGGTGTTTTTATCTCGTCATGGATGATGATGATTTGCAAGAAATCAACCGGTTAAATGATTATTTGTTCACCAGTCCGGATGTTAAAAGCGACTATCTTTGTGTTTTGGGATACGGCATGATTTACAATCATGGGACGCCACCCAATGCGGAATGGCAGATTGCCGATGATGACAATCGTTTCATTGAATTCACTGCGCTTCAAAATATTCGCGCGGGTGATGAGATTTTGCATGATTACGGCGAGGATTATTGGAATAGCCGCAAATAGGCGGCTAGTTTTTTGGTGGTTCGTCCAATCGAACCATCAGTCCACCTTGACCCTCGACGGCCGGATATTTTTCCATTACTCTTGGGTCATGCCCCGGAATGATATGAGAAAGGCTTGGAGCCGTTTTTTTTAATTTGTCGAAACTTTCCATCATTTCGCCAACATGAAAGGCGATAGTAAATGGCCGGTAGCTTTCCATATGCTCATAATAATGGCTGGCATCAGAGGCCAGCACCACCCAGCCGCGTTTGGTGTGAACTGACACAAATTGCAGTCCCGCTGAGTGGCCACCAGTGCAGTGAAGGCGCAATCCGGCTGATAACTGGTCATCGCCCTTGTAGAATGTAACCTTTTGTTCGTAATTTAGACGCACAATGCCGCAAACATCATCAATCTCGAATGCGTGCTGCAATTGCGGGTATCGCATATAGCGACCAGTGGCAAATTGCAGTTCTTGTTCTTGCAAATGAAATTGTGCATTTGGGAAACGGTCAAAATTACCCGAGTGATCATAGTGAAGATGTGTCAGAATTACATCATCTACTTGATTGGCAGAAACCCCAAATTCAGCCATTGTTAGCACTGGGCATTGGATAAAATCACGGTTCCGTTTTTCCGCCATTTCGGAAGTAAAACCTGTATCAATCACAGCAATATGATTATCTGATTTAGCCAGCCAAATGAAATAATCCATGGGCATTGGTCCGTCATGCGGATCGCCACCAATAAAATGCTCGGTGCGTGAAGCTTCGCGTGAAGCGTAGCGAATGGCATAAAGTTCATAGGTAGGAATATTGGCTGGGTTGGCGCTAGGCATGGCAGCTATCCTGTTTAGTGATCGGCACGAATGTACGCAGCCTAGTTTGGCGCTGCTGATGATGTTGGCAACAAAAAAATTGAAATCATCCTTTTTACTGTGTTGTTGAAAAAAAAATTCGTGGATTTAAGTTAGGTTTTTGTCGGCAAAAGCATATTTTTTTGTCAAATTATCGTGCTATTCTGATGGCGTTGCTTGAACATTAGTTCGGAGTGTGAATGCTTTATCACATGGGTAGCGCGTTAAACGAGGGATATCATGATGACAATTTGCCAGGGTGGAGAAATATGAGCCTAACGAGTGCACATTGGGGGACCTATCACGCGCATGTCAAAAATGGTCGTTTAACCGGTCTTAGCCATTTTGCTGAAGACTCTGATCCGACGGAAATTGGCAAAGGCATAGTTGATGTAATTGATGATGACACGCGTATTTTGGGGCCAATGATCCGAAAAAGCTGGCTTGACTTTGGACCTGGAAGTCATCCTGAGCGCCGCAGCTTGGACCCATTTGTCAGGGTAGATTGGGACACAGCAAATTCCATTGTTGCGGCAGAGTTAAACCGGGTAATCGAAGTTAATGGAAATGAGGCTATCTTTGCTGGATCCTATGGTTGGGCCAGCGCTGGCCGGTTTCACCATGCTCAAAGTCAGCTGCACCGGTTTTTGAACAGCATTGGCGGCTACACAAAGTCGGTAAATACCTACAGTTTTGCTGCTGCTGAGGTTATTATTCCGCATGTAATCGGACATTTTCGTGATTATATTTACAATCAAACAAGCTGGAAATCGGTACGTGATGATTGCGAATTATTTGTAGCGTTCGGAGGCGTGCCGCTAAAAAATGGACAGATTGGCCAGGGTGGCGTTGGCCGTCACATTCAAAAGGAGTCCATTTTGGCGGCGCGTAAGAATGGCGTTGATTTTATATCAATCTCCCCACTTCGTTCAGACATGATTGATGATGTTCAGGCTGAATGGTTGCAAATCCGCCCAAATAGTGATGTGGCGCTAATGATAGGTATTTGCTATGTGTTGCTCGATGAAGATTTGCAGGATCAGGCATTTCTTGATCGTTACTCAGTTGGATTTGAGAAATTTGCTGAGTATCTGATGGGATCAGCCGATGGCGTCGTGAAAGATGCTGCTTGGGCGGCAGAAATTTGTGACATTGATGCCGATGTGATTCGAGCGTTGGCCCACCGGATGGCTGGCGCAAGGACAATGCTGTCATTCAGTTGGTCGTTGACGCGACAAGCGCATGGCGAGCAACCTTTTTGGGCAGGTATTACTCTTGCGGCAATGCTTGGTCAAATAGGGTTGTCCGGGGGTGGTTTTGGGCTTGGGTATTCTGCAGTAAATACGGTTGGTAACGATATTAAGCGTTTGCCTGTTGCAGCGATGCCGCAAGGTAAAAATGCGGTAACCAGCTTTATCCCAGTGGCACGTATTGCCGATATGCTACTTAATCCGGGTGATCATTTTGATTATAATGGCAAGGATTATCAGTATCCTGATATTAAAATTGTTTATTGGGCGGGGGGCAACCCGTTCCATCATCATCAAGATTTGCAGCGGCTGTTAAAAGCCTGGCAAAAGCCGGAAACGGTAATTGCTCATGAATGGTGCTGGAATGCGCTGGCCAAACATGCTGATATCGTTCTGCCATGTACGACAGCGTTGGAGCGCACTGATATTGCTATGTCGCCAGAGGACAATTATTTTGTGTCGATGCAGGCGGCAATTGCTCCAGTTGGGGATGCTCGCGATGATTTTGAAATTTTCCGAGGCATTGCAGCTCAATTGGGCAGTGAAGACGCGTTTACAGAAGGGCGTAGTGCTGAGGATTGGCAACGTTGGCTATATGATGTAACTAAACAAGCATCTGCAGAGCAGGGCTATGAATTGCCACCCTATGACGCGTTTCGTGATAAAGGATGGTTTAAGCTGGAGCCGCCAAAGGGAGCGTATGTCATGCTTGCTGATTTCCGCGCTGATCCTGTGGCTAACCCGCTGGCCACACCAAGCGGAAAAATTGAAATTTATTCAGATACGATCGAGCAATTCAACTATGATGATTGTGCCCCTCACCCTTGCTGGTTTGAACCGACAGAATGGCTTGGCAGTGCTGATCGGGGAACACGCCTCCACCTCATTGGCAATCAGCCAACTGCCCGTTTACACTCACAGCTTGATCACGGCAGTGTGAGTCGTGCTGCAAAAATTGGTGGGCATGAGCCCGTCAAAATAAATCGCGAAGATGCGATGGCCCGCGCTATTAAAGACGGTGATATTGTCCGTCTTTATAATAATCGTGGAGCTTGCCTTTGCGGCGCAATTGTTAGTGATGATGTTATGAAAGGCGTGGTGATTGTCAGCACTGGCGCTTGGTTTGACCATGATACAGGTAGGGCATCAGGTCTTACTTGCCGTCACGGTAACACTAATGTTTTGACCCCCGATGTCGGGACATCAAAGCTGGCACAAGGTCCAGCAGCTCATTCCTGCCTTATCAATCTCGAAAAATGGACCAAAGGTGCCGTGCCAATGAATGCCCACCGACCTCCTGTTATTGAAGATCGGTTTACCATTAGTAATTTGTCAGATGGCAAAATGGGCCAACCATGAGTTGGAATGAATGGCGTTCACATGATTTGGAGGCTCAGTTCAATCCACGCACGGCTGTTGGCGTAGACGTAGCAACCGTTAGTCTCGATTTATGGGCTGCCGAGTCCAAAGCGCGCAAAGTTGAACTGACTGGAAGGTTTGATTTGCCTTATGGTTCGCATAAGCTGATGAGGTTTGATCTGCATCTCGGTGCTGCAAACAAGCCCATTATCATCAATATCCATGGTGGCTATTGGCGGGCTCTTGATAAGGCTGACGTCAATCATCACATGGCCGATCTTGCAAAAACCGGCTTTGGACTGGTGAATATAAATTACCCTTTATGTCCCGAAGTGAGTTTAACTCAGATAATAGAGCATCTCAATCATGGCGTAGAAGAAGTACTAAAAAGTCTTGATGATGCTGAGCAACAGCAGCCAATTATTCTGATGGGTCATTCGGCTGGCGCGCATATTGCGCTTCATCTTTCTAATAATTCAAATTTGAAAGATCGTCTGGTCGGCGTCGTCGGTCTTTCAGGCATTTATGAAACTGAACTGGTGCGAGAATTAAGCGTCAATGAGGATGTGCGCCTGACCGAGGCCGAGGCTGAAAGATGGAATTGCTTAACCCACATGCCATTGTTAGGCCCGGCTTATTATATCGCTGTTGGGGGCGGTGAGCCATCTGGTTGGATTGACCAATCATGGGTGATGGCGAGCGCGTTGTGCCAACGGGGTGACCCGACAAAGTTTCATGTATGCCGTGGTTTGCATCATTTCAATTTGGTTGATTGCATTTCGGATGGTGCGCAACAAGATGGTAAAAGACTGCATGAGTGGATGCTGAGTTTATATTGTTAACGGTTTGATGACAAATATTGCGAGAGAACATTGGCACCAAGCTCCGCGACGAGCTTTGCTTGGGACCCTACTGAAGCCGCGTTATTTGCCGAGGCATTACCATCAAGGTGACGCTTCAGCACACCTTGCAAAATAGCGGCAAAACGGAAGCACTGAAACGCGATAAGCGCATCCCAATTATCTGGACGTTGAAGGCCGGTTTCCTCGCAAAAGGCATCAACTAGCTGGGTCTCTTCAGGAATGCCAAGGTTGGCTCTATCTATACCGCCAAGCCCACCAATTGGCCAACCCGAGTCCATCCGGAGCATGGCGCACCAATAGCTAAGATCAACGAAGGTTGGACCCAGCGTGCTCAATTCCCAATCAATTAATGCAGCAATATCGATCAAATTGCAGATCAAAAGATTATCTAATCGAAAATCACCATGAATAACGCAAAGTCCAGGAAGCTCGGTTACGAGGCAGGCCGGTAATTGTTTTAGCAAAAATTCCATTGCCGGGATTGTTTCGGTTTCACAGGCACGATATTGGCGTGTCCATGTTCTTAGTTGGCGTTGAAGATAGCCTGATGGCTTACCAAATTCTTGAAGGGCAAGCGAAAATGGATCAAGCTTGGCTAGGGCCGCTAGGATTCTGATTTGGCCAAAAAACAGGGTGCTTCGATTGGCCTTATTATATCCATCGAGGATGGGGCTGAAGATGGTTTTGCCGTCGACCTCACGCATAATAAAAAACTTCATGCCAATAATTTGTGGATCATCACACAAAGCAATCATGTCAGGAACCGGTACAGCGCTTGATCCTAATGCTTTCATTATACGATATTCTCGATCAACCGCATGTGCAGATTTGAGTAATACGCCGATCGGCTGAGTCCGAAGAACGAACCGGCCAACCTTGCCACCATGGTTGGTCTGAAGCCGATAAGTGGGGTTGGACTGGCCGGTAGCAAATTTGCTAAGGCTGATGGGAGTGCCGATATGCGGAGCCGCTTGTTGTAACCAATCTGCCAGCGGTTCAATGATGGTTTTTTCGGCAGTGATGTCCTCGTTACTGTCGTTTTCTGACATGGAAATTGCCTTACTTTACCATCGATATTGACTCAAACAACAAATAGCAGTCCTGAGTTGGCCAATCATGGCAAGATTGTTTTGACCATCTTGGCCCAGCTAGCGTAAGTTTACTATGCAGTTTCAGGTGTTGGAACAAAAAAGACATACGGAATAAATGCGCATGGGGCGTAAATGGCGCGCAAAGATTCTGCCCTGCAATGATTTTGGTTTCGGAGGAATTGCATGACTAGGCTGCTTGACGGTAAGTCGTTTCTTGTAACTGGTGCGGCGCGAGGGCTGGGGGCTTTGTTTTGTCGGGAAATTGCTAGGGCCGGTGGCTCAGTTCTCGCGTTAGGCCGTAAAAAGGAGGCGCTTACGGCGATGCTGGCTGATTTGCCAGGTGATAATCATGGAGTAATCATTGCCGATGTAAGAGATAGCCAAGCCTTAAAAGAGCAGCTATTTGGCCGCCAATTTTATGCTTTGGTGAATAATGCCGGCATTGCTATGACGGCTGCCATTCATTCGAGTGATGAAGATGAGGTGAGGCAGCTGATCGATACAAATTTCCTAGGTAGCTTATGGACAATACAGGCTGCGGTTCCGGCCTTGAAGGCGGCAGGTGACGGAGTGATTGTAAATGTCGCTTCGGTGCTTGGACACCGTCCATTGCCGCATACTGGCATTTATGCGGCCAGCAAGGCGGCGGTTATGCAGATTACCAAGGCTGCTGCCATCGAACTGGCGCGTGAGGGTATTCGGGTTAATGCACTTGCACCGGGCTATGTGATAACAGATTTGAATCGTGAGTTTCTGGAGAGCGACGCTGGTATAAAGCTGCAAAAACGCACCGCTTTACACCGCTTTGCAACACCTGAAGAGTTGATGCCTGCACTCTTATTTCTCCTTGATCCGGCTAATAGCTATATGACCGGTGAAACTCTGACCATTGACGGAGGCATGAGCTCTGGTCTTTAACATCAACACAACAAACAAGAATAAGGGACTGGCCACTTATGGATTTTTCAATTGATTCCAAATTAGAGTCGGATCACGCTCGGCTTCAGGCTTTTGTGACGAAACACATCGTGCCACTAGAAGTTGAGAAAAAAAATTTTGATGAGTACGGTAATATTGATTTGACCGTTCTCCAAAGCCTTCGTGCAAAGGTCAAACAGGCTGGTCTATGGGCGCCACAAATCCCAATTGAACAGGGTGGGCTTGGCTATGGGCCAACCGGTATGGCTGTTTTATATGAAGCGATGAACTATTCTATTTTTGGGCCAGCGGCGTTCAATTGTGCGGCTCCCGATGATGGGAACATGTATATTTTGAACAAGGTTGCAACCAAGGAACAAAAAGACCGTTGGCTTCAACCAATTATCAATGGTGACGTTCGGTCATCCTTCGCCATGACCGAGCCTGCACCGGGCGGTGGTTCCGATCCAAGCATGATAAGGACAACCGCAAAAAGGGTGAACGGGAAATGGGTCATCAATGGGCGTAAATGGTATATTACTGGAGCGGGTGAGGCCGCACATTTTATTCTAGTGGCAAAAACTGGCGATTCTGCCCGCGATGGGTTAACGGCCTTTTTGTTTCACCGTGATGATCCGGGTTGGCATATAGAGCGGCGAATTGGCATTATGGGACCGGAGGAGCACGGCGGGCACTGCGAACTAATTTTTGATAAAATGGAATTAGATGATGACCGTGTGCTTATGGGTGAAGGAAAAGGACTTAAAGTAACACAAGTTCGGCTTGGACTTGCGAGGTTGACGCATTGTATGCGCTGGTTAGGTCTCGCGAAGCGGGCCGTTAATATTGCTAGTGATTATGCGAGCAACCGAAGTGGTTTTGGTATCAAGCTAATTGATCGCGAATCAATTCAAATGAAACTTGGGCAAGCGGCAATGGATATAGAAATTGGTCGTGTCATGGTTATGCGTGCGGCGTGGCGGATCGAGCAGGGTTCCAAGGCGCGGCAAGACATTTCAATGGCAAAAATTCATGTCTCACAGTTGTTGAATCGTGTTACAAGTGATTCAATCCAGATTTGTGGTGCACGAGGTTATTCAACGGATACCGTGCTTGAGTGGATTTATCGTTATGGCAGGCAGGCCTTGCTTGTCGATGGTGCAACCGAAGTCCATCAAATGGTCATAAGTCGATTTTTACAGCAAGCGAACGAAAAGTTTTGGGAATGGGGTGTTGGCCAAGACTGAAGGGGATTAAGCCATGTCTGATGTACAAACTGACTCACTGTATTCTGATCTGGATATGCAAGGTGCTGATCTACAACCCTTGTCACCAATTCATTTCATCCAGAGAGTTAGTTATGTTTTTGCCAAAAAAACGGCGATTGTCTACGGCGAGCGTCGTATCAGTTACGCCGAATTTGGATCGCGCTGCCGGCAGCTTGCAGCGGCCATTATCGGTGTTGGTATAGAGCCACAAACCACTGTCTCTGTTCTGTGTCCGAATGTGCCTGAAATGCTCGAGCTGCATTTCGCTGTGCCAATGACAGGGGCTGTCCTTAACACGATTAACACCCGACTTGATGCCAAAACCATTGCAACTATTCTAGGTCATGGTGAAAGCCAAATGCTTTTTGTCGATCGGGAATATGCGGATGTTGCCGAGGCGGCACTGGCGATGTGTGACCGCAAAATCCTGGTAATTGGTATCGATGACCCCGCAGTTGATATTGGCCGAATGATCGGTGGTACGGATTATGAGACATTTCTTGCTGGCGGCAATGTAGAAGAGCCCTTGTTCGATTTGCGGGATGAAACAATGCCTATATCGCTTAGTTATACATCCGGCACAACGGGCAATCCTAAAGGTGTTGTCTACTCACATCGTGGAGCGGCCTTGAACGCGCTCGGCAATGTGTTGGCGATTGGCCTGAGCTCGAGCAGCACTTATTTGTGGACCTTGCCGCTTTTTCATTGTGACGGTTGGACCCATCCTTGGTCAGTAACCTCGGTTGGTGGAACACATGTCTGCCTGAGGGCGATAGACCCTGTTGAGGTGTTCCGCCTTATTGATGCTGAAGACGTGACCCACATGGCAGCGGCGCCAATTGTACTTTCAATGCTGATTCATGCGCCTGATGAAGCGAAGCCAACAACCGTGAGATCTGTTCCGGTACAAGTAGCAACTGGTGGCGCAGCCCCACCAAGCAAGGTGATTGACGATATGGAAACAATGGGGTTCAAAATCACCCATCTCTATGGGCTAACTGAATCTTATGGTCCTTCACTCATCTGTGAAATGCAAGAGGATTGGGTAAGTTTACCGCTCTCAACTCGCGCCCAGAAAATGGCTCGTCAGGGCGTGCCGCACGTTTTGGCTGGTGATTGTCAGGTAGTCGACCCTGAGACCATGCAGCCAGTGCCAGCAGATGGCAAAACTATCGGAGAGATTGTGCTCCGCGGTAATACGGTTATGAAGGGTTATTTAAAAAATCCAAAAGATACGGCAAAAGCATCAGCGGGTGGTTGGTTCCACAGTGGCGACCTCGCAGTTATGCATCCCGATGGTTACGCGGAAGTAAAAGACCGATCAAAAGACATCATTATCTCGGGCGGTGAGAATATTTCCAGTTTGGAAGTTGAGGAAGCGCTCTATCAGCATCCCAATATTATGGAAGCCGCTGTAGTGGCCCGTCCCGATGATAAATGGGGTGAGACACCCTGTGCCTTCATCACATTAAAGCCTGGCACTGACGCTCCTACGTCTGATGATTTGCGGGCTTTCTGCCGTGAACATTTAGCGGCCTATAAGCTACCAAGTCACTTTGTTTTCTCTGCTCTTCCAAAAACTCAAACTGGTAAAATTCAGAAAAACGTGCTTCGTGAAACAGCTAAAGAAGTTTAATAGCTTGGCCGGGTCTGAGTTTTGCCAAAATAAAATGTTTATTCAGGGAATGTAGCGTTTGCCTATTGCTGGCTGGTTTATTCCAAGTCCAGGAATTTCCCAAACACCTGCACCAGGCGGGTTTAAATCACCATTGATTTTTGCATCAATTAAATAGGGCCGATTGCTGTTAATTCCTGCTAAAATTGCATCGCCTAAATCACCTGGATGGTCGATGCTCACACCCTCAACGCCCGCTGATTGGGCCATTGCGGCAAAATCTGGATTATATGGTTTTCCCGTTTCTGGATGATGAAAATCAGTTGCTAGTTCACGACTATCCAAATAGCCCCGTTGGAGCCCACGGATAGACCCATAGGCATAATTGTTCCAAACCACCCACACCACGGGGATATTATACTCGACTGCAGTGCCTAAAACATTTGCGTGCATGAAAAAAGCGCCATCTCCACACACAGATACGCAGGGTCGTTCTGGGGCCGCCAACTTGGCGCCCATCACACCAGCAACGCCAAATCCCATTGGACCAAACCCCATGGACCCAATCAACGAATCTGGCCGTGTTGGGGTGCAAAATTGTAATAACCAGTTATGGTGCACGCCAATATCACTGACTAAAATGGCATTCTCGGGAAGAGCCTTGTCAATTTCCACAGCCGCACGCTGTGGATTGATGGGCGAGCTATCATCAACAAAACCGGGAGCGGTAAATTTATTCCATTCGGCACGATAACTATCGATCATTGCCAGCCATTTTTGACTATCGGCAGTTGGTTCTTTGGAGTGACCGCGGCGATCTATTTCGGTTAAAACTTGGCGTAAAAACGTCCGAACATCAGCCATCAAACCAAGCGCAACCGGGTAATTTCGTCCAATTTCTTCTGGATCAATATCAACATGAATCAATTTTGATGGCGGGATTGTAAAGGAATAGCCCGGGATCCACGAGCTGGACGTGCGGTCGTCAAACCTCACACCAAGAGCCAACAATACATCAGCTTGACGACATGCATGATTTGCTTGATAAGTGCCGCCTCGCTGAACTAGTCCGAGTGATAAGGGATGATCAACTGGGATTGCGCCAAGCCCGCTTGCTGATGCGGCTACAGGAATTTGTAACCTCTCAGATAGAGCCCGTAGCTCCATCGTGGCACCGCCATATCGAACACCTTGGCCAACTACAATGGCTGGTTTTTTCGCAGCTAGCAACATATCGACTGCTTTATTTACACCTTCTGGATCAGCCCCGCAGCGAGACGAAATATTTGCTGACCATAAAGCAGGATTGGGTGCTTCACTTGCTGCTGTTTCCTTAAAAATGTCAAAAGGAACATCAAGTACAACTGGGCCAGGCCTGCCAGTTATCATTGTTTTCCAAGCTTGCCGAACCATTAATGGCATTTGTTCGCCTCTTGTAGGCTGATAAACACGCTTACAATACGCTTGAACAGTAGATGGAAAATCTGCCTGGTAATGACGATAGGTTTCTTGAAATGCACCACGGTTAAACTGACTAGTCGGGACGTTGCCCGTAATGGCTAAAAATGGAACTGAGTCAAAAAAAGAATTACCAAGGCTGATGGGCAAGTTTGCTGAACCAGGGCCACAGGATGTAAATGTTGCTGTGGGCTGGCCAGATACCCGATAATAAACGTCAGCCATAAAACCAGCAACGCTCTCATGATGCACTGAGATTGTTGAAATATCGTCTTGACGTTCGTGCATCGCGTCTATAAGGCCAATGTTGCCATGCCCGCAAAGCCCAAACACGTAAGGCACTTTTTCTTTAATCAAATAATCAATGATAACCTGTCCGCCGTTCAACTCATTTGAGCCTGACATTGATTCTGCTCCCGCCCTAACTGGATGTGTTTTCTTTGCGCGATCCCGTTTCGTCGATAAATATTGACACAACCCGCTTTTTTATCCAAGAGGACGCATTCTGATTAATCTTCGCCTCGGGGAATGGTCAGTATACATTTTTAGATCACCACGTAAGAAGATCCGACTCTATTTGTCACCCATCATCATATTAAAATTGGATACGAGATCATTAAAGCGGACACCAACGATAGTGATATGTTTTTTCATTGTTTCCACCGCTCGATCAGCGTCCCCAGCATGGAGCGCCTCCAAAATAATATCATGTTCAGCCATTGACTCTTCCATCCGACCTCTCACTCGCAATTGGAGGCGACGAAATGGGCGTAGTCGATCATGTAGGCGGCGGGCCTCACTTGCAAGAAAAGTATTGCCAGACATTTCGTAGATCCGACCATGTAAGCGGGCGTTTACCTCGTAATATTTCTTCTCGTTATTTGCAAAAACAGCTTCACGGCAGGTTTCATTCTCGCGTTTGAGGGTATTAATATCATCGGGGGATGCTCGACGGGTGGCAAGTCTAATCGCCATACATTCAAGTTCTGCCATCACCTCAAACATTTCAACAAGTTGGCTAAGACTCGGTGAGCGAATAAACGTACCTCGGCGCGGTATATGTTCAGCAAGACCAGACTCGGCAAGCCGTTGCAATGCTTCTCGTACAGGGGTTCGCGAAACGCCATAAAAGCGAGATAACTCATTTTCATCAAGACGCCTGCCACTGCTTAGCTCTCCTTCGATAATACGCTGCTCAAGGGAGTCTCTGATTTTTGCCGATGGCAGTTTGTCCATCTATTTATGGCCTCGTGTCGCTCTGCGTTGTAACGCTATTATCAGCTGCTCTCATCAATTCGTCGAGGAGAATTGCAACATGCTTGGCATCGCGCGTTGTCCCGTCCTTGATCTGGCAACGACATGACGTGCCGTCAGCGATGATCATGGTTTCTGGAGAGGCTTCGAGAATTCGCGGCAGAAGATTTGCATTCGCCATTTTCATTGAAATGTCAAAATTGTCCGCGCCATAGCCGAACGCACCTGCCATGCCGCAGCAGCTTGTTTCAATTTTTTCGACTTCTAGTCCGTCAATCCATGATAAGACTTCCTCCATAGGTTGCACCGCATCAAAGGCTTTCTGATGGCAATGGCCGTGTAATAACGCTCGAGATTTGTTGGATCTCAATGACAAACTTGGCTTGTCGCGAGCAAGTAATTCTTCGAATGTGAAGGCTGCTGACGCAACATCTTTGGCATCTTGATTATTTAGCAAGGCGGGAATTTCATCGCGAAGCGCCAATGTACAGGATGGCTCAAGTCCCACAATAGGTATGCCCGCCCGCGCAAATGGCGCAAGAGTTGTTGCTAGCCGGTCAGCTTCATCTCGAGCACGATCAATCAGGCCAGTTGAAAGATAGGTTCGCCCGCAACAAAGAGGGCGACCATTATCGGGAGGTGAAGGAACAAACACATCATAACCAGTCGCCTGAAACACTCGTATAGCCGCGCGCAGGTTCTCAGGCTCGAAGTAGCGGTTAAAGCTGTCGATAAATAGTAAAAGTGGAGGCTTTTCCGATGTTGATTTAACGCCCTTATTTGGGGTTTGAGGTAGTTCATTATCGCGAAACCACCTGCGTTGCCAGCGAGGTAAAGGACGGCGGGCGGTGAACCCAGTAAGCTTTTCGCTTAGCCATGCTGCTCCTGGAACAATATCGCGCAAGCGTATTACAGGAGCCATTGCAGCGATGTAGGGTGCGTAGCGAGGTAAATGAGCGACAAGCCAATCATGAAATGACAGGCCGTTAGCCTCGGTGTGCAGGGCTGTAACCTCAACCTTCATACGTGCCATATCAACGCCGGTGGGGCATTCGCGTTTGCAGGCCTTGCAAGACACGCACAGCTTCATTGTTTCAGCCATTGCATCACTTGCAAGTGCATTTGGGCCAAGCTGACCCGATAATGCGAGGCGTAGACTATTAGCCCGTCCGCGGGTAGAATCCCGCTCGTCGTGTGTTGCTCGAAATGAAGGGCACATAACTCCCCCTTCAAGTTTACGGCAGGCACCATTGTTATTGCACATTTCGACAGCGCCTTGTAGCCCACCGGCTGCCCCGGGCCAGGCATTCCAATTTAATCTTGTTGGGAAATCATCAATTTTGTAGCCCGGTGCAAAACGAAATAATGACCGATCATCCATTTTTGGGGCGTCAGTGATTTTGCCCGGGTTAAAAATGGACTGTGGGTCGAGCATTTGTTTCACCTGCTTAAACAAAAAAGCCATCTTTTTTCCAAACATCACTTCGTTAAATTCTGACCGGGAAATACCATCACCATGCTCACCTGAGTGCGATCCCCCATAATCTTTGACCAACTGGAAGGTTTCTTCTGCAATTTTGCGCATCGTAGCAACGTCATCGCTGCTCTTCATATCAAGAACAGGCCGGACGTGCAGGCACCCAACGGAGGCGTGTGCATACCATGTGCCTGTGGTTTTATGTTTGGTAAAAATGTTGGTGAGCTTATCAGTGTACTCCGCAAGGTCCTTCAAATCGACAGCGCAATCCTCGATAAAAGAAACTGGTTTGGCCGATGTTTTCATCGACATCATGATATTGAGGCCAGATTTGCGCATCTCGCTAATCCGTGCCTGATCGTTTTCTTCAGTAAGGACAACCGTGCCACCGGTGAAGCCCGCTTGCTTTTCCCAGCCAAAGCCGAGGTCAGCCATCATAACTTCTAATTCAGCAAGGCGCCGGGTGTTCTCAGCCTCTTCGTTTTCGGCGAATTCAATCGCTAGAATGGCAGCGGGTTGGCCTTTTATATATTTCTCAACCGTGGGCCGGAACAGCGCAATTGATCTTGCCAGATCAAGCATCGTGTTATCAATTAGTTCAACAGCAACTGGATCAAGCGTGACAAGATGTTGTGCTGCATCCATAGCCTGATAAAAGGTAGGAAAATGACAAAGTCCCATTACCTTGCGTGCGGGCAGGGGCGATAGTTTCAAGGTGATGGCAGTTGAATAAGCGAGGGTGCCTTCTGAGCCGACCAAAAGATGAGCAAGATTTATGCCGTCGCCTGGTTTGCCATGAGGGCGAAGGGCCATCGCGTCCGGAGTCAGCGCGTCAATGTTGTATCCCCCAACACGGCGCAGAACTTTTGGAAAACTGGATAAGATATCATCTTTATATGTTGCTCCTAGCCCTAATAAATCCGGCAGAACTTTGCTAAGCCTGCCAGAAGATGGCAACTTGGTCGGATCATAAGCACCAAAATGAGCATGGCTACCATCGGCAAGAAACGCGTCAATGGCATGAACATTATCGCGCATTATACCATAACGGATTGACCGGCCGCCACAGCTGTTATTCGCAGTCATGCCGCCAATTGTTGCTCGGCTGGATGTTGAGACATCAACAGGGAACCAAAGGCCATGCGGTTTTAGTTGACGGTTTAGTTCATCAAGCACAATACCTGGCTCTACCACGCAACGCTGGTTTTCGACGTCGAGTTCTAATATTGAATTGAGGTATTTTGTGTTATCAAGAACCAGCGCATGATTGACAGTTTGTCCGCATTGTGATGTGCCCCCGCCACGAGGCAGAAGAGCCATGCCTTGATCTTTACAAAATGCAATGGCAGCTTCGATGTCGTCTTTATTTTTGGGAATAACGACACCATGCGGCGTCATTTGATAAATTGATGCATCGGTGGCGTAGCGGCCACAGGTGAATCCATCATAATGCAGCTCTCCTGCTAATGTTCGTTTTAAATTTTTAAACGCACGAAATTTCCTGTCATTTGCCATAAGAAATACCTAAAATATTGTATACAATTATATTTTATAGCTATACAAACGAATACTCAAACACAATTTAATATGTCTGGTGTGATGCACTTATGAGGCTCTTTCGACAAGCAAGCCATAATTTCGAAATGGAGTAGCGTTTTATGTCCAAATCTCATACTGTTGGCCGCCATTTTCTTCAAATACCTGGTCCCACAAATGTGCCAGATCGGATTCTTCGGGCAATGGATTACCCGACGATTGATCATCGTGGACCGGAATTTGCTAAGATTGGCACAAAATGCCTCGTCGGCATTAAAACCATCTTCAAAACAGAAAGTCATACAGTTATTTTTCCAGCATCTGGGACTGGGGCTTGGGAGTCGGCTTTGGTAAATTGTTTGCAGGACGGCGATTTAGTGCTGATGGTTGAGACCGGACATTTTGCTAGTCTGTGGCAGAAGATGGCGACGCGGCTTGGTATCGAGACAGAGTTTCTCACAACAGATTGGCGTCGTGGGGTTGATCCGCAACAAATCGAAGACAGGCTTGGGCGGGATACGGGTCAAAGGATCAAAGCCGTTTGTGTTGTGCATAATGAAACTTCAACCGGATCAACTTCGCGGATAGGCGATGTCCGTTTGGCAATGGATAATGTTGGTCATCCCGCGCTATTACTTGTTGATACGATCTCATCGCTTGGTTCGATTGATTACCGTCATGATGAATGGGGCGTTGATGTTACGGTTGCCGGTTCACAAAAGGGGCTAATGCTTCCACCTGGCCTTTCATTTAATGCGGTATCAGAAAAGGCATTGGCTGCAGCTCGCAAAGGCGGTATGCGCCGAAGTTATTGGGATTGGGAAGACCATATTGCCGCTAACAAGGATGGGGCATTTCCCTACACGCCCGCAACCAATCTTTTGTACGGGCTGGCTGAGGCGATCGATATGCTTCACGAAGAGGGATTGGAGAACGTTTTTCGGCGGCATGATCGGCATGCTGCTGCAGTGCGAAAAGCGGTGCAGTCATGGGGGCTTGAAGTCCTATGTCAGGAACCAAAAGATTTTTCCAGCTCGCTGACTGCGGTGCTTCTTCCGGATGGACACGATGCCGATGCATTTCGAACCGTTGTTCTAAAACATTTTAATATGTCGCTTGGTAATGGTTTGTCACGGTTGGCTGGAAAGGTTTTCCGGATTGGCCATCTTGGTGATTTTAACGAACTCATGTTGCTCGGTACCCTAAGCGGGGTTGAAATGGGCCTCTCAAAAGCGGATATACCTCACCAAAAAGGTGGCGTTGATGCGGCGATGAATATTCTTAAAGGTAGTTAGATCTAACAAAGCGCTGGCACTGTATGTGCGCACCAGGCTAGGCTGCCACTAGGAGGGCGGCAAAATGAGTACCGATGACTTGTGCACTGATGGTAATGAACTAATTGTTAATATTGAGAACCATATCGCTCATGTGATCTTGAATCGGCCACGCGCGCGAAATGCTCTGACGTTTGGTATGTATGAAAACCTTGCAGAGCTCTGCGCGCGAGCTGGCAAGGCTGATGACAGCGAACCTATAAAGGCAATTATTATTTCGGGTGCGGGCGATAAGGCTTTCGCAGCAGGGACTGATATTGGCCAGTTTACTGGTTTTACCGATCCCAAAGATGGGCGGGCTTATGAAGCTCGGATGGAGATGGTAATCAGCAAGATTGAAACATGCAAAGTGCCGGTTATAGCTGCTCTTCATGGTGCTGTGACGGGTGGTGGGCTTGTGATTGCATCGGCAGTGCATGTTCGGATCGCTAGTGCTGCTGCGGTTGCTGGTATGCCAATTGCCCGTACCCTTGGCAATTGCCTGGCTGTATCAAACTTGCGACGCCTTACAGCGTTATTTGGCGAGTCCCGGGTTGCTCATATGATCTTGACAGCTGAATTGATCGATGCCGATGGTCTGCTTACAAGTGGGTTTATTCACGAGGTTTTGCCTGACCAGCATACATTAATGGCACGTGCTATGGAGATTGCTAACCGCATTAAAACAATGGCACCTTTGACCATTCAGGCTAGCTTAGAAGGGTTGCGCCGACTACGAGGTGCTGTTCCATTGCCGAATGATCAGGACTTGATTGACCGCAGCTATGTTAGTGCTGACTTTGCCGAAGGGGTTCGTGCCTTTTTGGAAAAACGGAAACCTGATTGGCAGGGTAAATAGGGGGATGATGTAGGTTCTTATTGGGTTGCTAATTTATTGATGGCACTAACCACAGCACGGATTGGTGCTAGTGTGATTGATGTATCAATTCCAACCCCAAAGACCGAATGCTTCGCGTCATTTACGTCATGTACGAGTTCCACATAAGCTGCGGCTTCAGCCTTAGAGGTGGCTGAACGGGTGTTTTGGCCAAAATCAGCAAGCCTGAAGCTAAGCCCAAATTCATCGCGCATGGCATCAACAAAAGCCGATATTGGTCCATTACCAGTGGCACTAATGTCGACTTTCCTACCGTCATGCAGCAGCGTCGCCGTAATACGTTCAGCCTCGCTTGACCGGCTAGCCCGGCCAGATTCAAAATTCATAAGCTCAAACGGACCCTGCGGGTTGATGTAATGCTCTTCGGCTAGCTCCCAGATGCGTTGGCTGGTAATTTCTTTTCCAGTCGTGTCAGCCTCATTCTGAACAATGCCAGAAAATTCAATCTCAGCTTTGCGGGGCAATCGCACATGGTGGTCCGCCTCAAGCAGATAGGCCGCACCGGCTTTTCCTGACTGTGAGTTCACTCGAATAATAGCCTCAAATGTACGGCCAATATCCGCGGGATCAATTGGTAGATAGGGGACCTCCCACACATCGTCATTTGCCTCTGCTAAAGCCTCTATACCTTTTCGGATGGCATCTTGATGGCTGCCCGAAAATGCGGTGTGAACTAATTTTCCGGCATAGGGATGACGTTCGTGAACCGGTAATTGGTTGCAAAATTCGGCTGTTTCAATCAACTCATTTATATTGGAAAAGTCTAAATTTGGATTAACACCTTGAGTAAACATATTTAAACCAAGTGTGACAAGATCTACATTGCCAGTGCGTTCGCCATTGCCAAATAGAGTTCCTTCGACACGGTCAGCCCCCGCCATTAGCCCAAGTTCAGTTGCTGCAACAGCGCAGCCCCGATCATTATGCGGGTGCAGTGACAAAATAACTGCTTTACGATCACTAAAATTGCGACTCATCCATTCTATCTGGTCTGCGTAAATATTCGGTGCTGACATCTCAACTGTGGCAGGTAAGTTGATAATAGTGGGATTTTCAGGGGTTGATTGCCAGATTTCCATTACCGACTCACACACATCAAGCGCGTAATCAAGTTCAGTGCCAGTAAAGCTCTCAGGGCTATATTGTAAGCGCAAGTTGTCTGCCCCAGCATTCGCTAAACGGTCCGCCACCATCTTTGCTCCGTCGGTCGCTATTCGCTTAACGCCGTCACGATCTGCCTTAAAAACAACCCGCCGTTGCAAGGTGCTTGTCGAATTATAAAGATGCAAAATAGCATTGGGAGCGCCGCGCAATGAGTCAACGGTCCTATCAATCAGATGTTCGCGTGCTTGTGTAAGCACTTGAATTGTTACATCAGCGGGCACGTGACCACCCTCAATCAATTCTCGCAAGAAATTGAAATCAGTATCTGATGCAGCGGGGAAGCCAACTTCAATTTCTTTGAAGCCCATCGCCACTAGCATTTCGAACATTTTCATTTTGCGAACACTATTCATAGGCTCAACGAGCGCTTGGTTGCCGTCGCGTAAATCGACCGAACACCAAACAGGTGCTGATTTGATCTGTTGATTAGGCCATTGTCGGTCGCTTAAATCAGGACCAATAAATGGGCGGTATTTTTCATGACGCGGACTGGGCATCAGCTTTTCTTAATCCCTAATTTTGAAATTGTTTATAATGCCCCAAAGGGTACACAATCCAACCATAAGCGCAACTGCCAATAGGAAACAGAAAAAAGATCCTAAATCTCCATCCTCATTTTTGATTAAATGCGGTAATTCGGCAGAAATTGTTGTATAGAAATGCCATCAAAGTAATTTTTTCCAAATTGTGGGACTGCGTCATAAATCATGACCAAAATTGAAAAAATCCGTAATTTCTCAATCATCGCGCATATTGATCACGGCAAATCAACAATAGCTGACAGATTGATTCAGGTCTGTGGGGGTTTGAGTGACCGTGAAATGAAAGAACAGGTTCTTGATAGTATGGATATTGAGCGCGAGCGCGGTATTACCATCAAAGCGCAGACGGTTCGTCTCGAATATAAGGCGCAAGATGGCACTGAATATGTGTTAAATTTAATGGACACCCCGGGCCACGTTGATTTTGGTTACGAAGTATCACGGTCCTTATCTGCCTGTGAAGGATCTCTCCTTGTTGTTGATGCCAGCCAGGGTGTTGAAGCGCAAACGCTGGCCAATGTTTATCAAGCGATTGATGCTGACCATGAGATTGTGCCTGTCCTGAACAAGATTGATCTTCCAGCTGCTGAACCTGAGAGGGTTAAGAAGCAAATTGAAGAAGTAATTGGACTGCCAGCTTGTGATGCAATTGCAGCGTCGGCAAAAACTGGCGAGGGTATCAAAGATATTCTTGAAGCTCTTGTAACCAAATTACCACCCCCTCAAGGTGATGCTGATGCGCCGTTGCAGGCGTTGCTGGTTGATAGTTGGTACGACTCTTATTTGGGCGTCATGACATTGGTTCGAGTGCGTAAAGGGGTGCTGAAAAAAGGCATGAAAATTAGAATGATGGCAACTGGAGCCACTCATGTGATCGAACGAGTTGGGGTGTTTGCCCCAAAGCCGATAGCTCTCGATCAGCTCGGGCCGGGGGAGATTGGTTTTATTAATGCCGGGGTGAAACGCGTTGCCGACGCTAAAGTAGGCGATACAATCACAGAGGAGCGGCGTCAAACTAATGAGGTATTACCCGGTTTTGCGCCGTCGGTACAGGTGGTATTCTGCGGCTTATTTCCCGTTGATACCAATGATTTTAGTGGGCTTCGTGAGGCCCTTGAGAAATTATTATTAAATGATGCGTCATTTTCTTTCGAGGCAGAAACATCTGCGGCTTTGGGTTTTGGCTTTCGGTGCGGGTTTTTGGGATTGTTGCACATGGAAGTAATTCGGGAACGATTAACCCGAGAGTTTAATTTAGATCTTATTTCAACCGCTCCATCAGTGGTTTATCAAATAACTCTAACAGATGGCAAAAAGTTGGATCTTCATAATCCTGCCGATATGCCCGAGGTCACTCGTCTATCGTCAATTGAGGAGCCATGGATCAAAGCCACAATAATGACGCCAGATGAGTTTCTTGGGCCAGTTTTAACCTTATGTACTGAACGTCGCGGCGAACAGCTAGATCTGACTTATGCCGGTAATCGGGCAATGGCTGTTTACCGTTTACCGCTCAACGAGGTTGTGTTTGATTTTTATGATCGATTGAAATCGATCACCCGGGGATATGCCAGCTTTGACTATACCCTTGACTCCTATCGAGTTGGCAACCTAGTTAAAGTGTCGATTCTTATCAATGGTGACGCTGTGGATGCATTATCAATGATTGTGCATCGTGACCAGGCAGAGGGTAAAGGTCGGGCAATTTGTATCCGGCTGAAGGATCTTGTGCCACGCCAAATGTTTAAGGTTGCGCTCCAAGCGGCTATTGGGGGCAAGGTGATCGCCCGTGAAACCATTGCAGCTTTGCGAAAAGATGTAACCGCAAAATGTTATGGTGGTGATATCAGCCGCAAGAAAAAATTACTTGAAAAGCAGAAAGAGGGAAAAAAGAAGATGCGGCAGTTTGGGAAGGTTGAAATCCCGCAGAACGCTTTCTTTGAGGCCTTGAAGATGGGGAATAACTAAAAAGCTATTTGGCTGACTAAATGGGTTCTGCTCGAGACAGTGAGACTATTTTTCACCATGTCGCTTTAAGGAGCGCACTCTACCCTTACGTCCAAGTGGGCGTCCAATCCAACTCGATAACCAGTAGAAAAACATGCATAGTCCCAGCAAGACAGGCGCGGCTGGCCAACCTAAAATTGTTGATACCAAAGGATGCCACAAAAAAGGTGAGCAACCGAGGGTGATTATAAGGCTACAAGGATCAATGTAGCGGCTGACAATGGCTTCGGCAAACTGCAGTGATCCGGGGTTGCTTGAGTACCATAATTTGCCAAGTGATGCACTGGTAGTGTAAACATGTGTTAAATCATACCAAATTGCGTAGCCTGCTGCAAAGAGAAGGAATAGCGCAAAGATGCTGAAAATATATTTCATAGTCATATTATAGTGTTTGCATATCTCTTATAATACAAGAGATTTATGATACAACGGCTTTGCTTGATGGTTATGCAAAACGTATGCAAAAGGGCCGTTTTAAAACTTTCAAATTAGCTATGGATAATTTGAGTGATCGAATAAGAAAATTGGATGAATAAAAAGGGCAGAGAAATTGAACTCAATTGCTTAATATAATAAGTTGAATCTGGTAACTTTGCTTCAAAGTTGGAGGGGTGGCCGAGTGGCTTAAGGCGCACGCTTGGAAAGCGTGTTGAGGTTAACACCTCACCGGGGTTCGAATCCCCGTCCCTCCGCCATGATCACATTTAGTGAACTGTTATTATTTATTAATTAATAAAATATATGTATTACCCACAACCATACCCACAACAAATCACCAGACTAAATTAGTTATTTATTTATATTTAACCTTGTAGGTTTTTTGAAATGGGTTTGAGCATTCCTGAAGTTGCTCGAATCTCAGGTCATAAAGACGTAAAGCAAAGTCGCTTCACTCATAACCTGAAGGTCGCAGGTTCAAATCCTGCACCCGCAACCAAAAATTAAATTCTTTAATCCAATATGTTGGTGGCTTTTTGCTATTTAAAGATAATTTTGAAACTAAAAAATTGCCGCGTTCATTGCCGCGTTCGTATGTTGCTTGGTGTTACCCAGCGATTGCGTCCGGTCGTCCGCTCAACCGCTTATCTACTACATGGGCCAATTCAGCTTCATACGACGTCGCTGCCTGAAACCTCTATTCCAAAAAGCCTAAACACCCCAGCCGCGACCCCACCCCCGGGGCTAGCCCCTCTTTGTCAGTTGGGACTCCGCATATCCTCCAATAATACTATTAAAGACGAACGAATTAGGATTGGGCGATAAGCTGCTGCAGTAACTTGTTTCCGGCCCTTCGGGTTATTTATTCTTTTTCTAGGTCTTCTAGGAATTCAGAAGTTGGGTTTAACCCGCTAACCACAAGGTGGTCTCGAGCTCGAGTGCAAGCCACGTAGAGAAGGTGACGTTCTGTCTCATACACCTCCTCGAGATCTGCTTCATCACCAACAGTTTCCAAGCGCTCCTGGAGAGGAATCACCTCGTCATCACAGGCCATAATCGCGACCGCTCGAAATTCAAGCCCTTTGGCTAAATGCATGGTGCTGACGGAAACATGGCCTGCTGTTGTTTCGATCTCATGGTCGAGCACTTTGTAGTTCATACCAGATGCTTTAACCGCCTTAACCGCCCGAGGTATTTCAGAGGCTGACCGAACAATAACACCGAATTCGTGCGCCGGGACCCCACGGTCAGCGAGCTTCGATAGCCACTGTCCGATTACATTAATTTCCTCGGTTTCGTCACCAAATCCATCGATTAGAGGCGCTACACCATTAAAAACAGAGACTGTTTTGTTGCGTTCCTCTGTGTTTCCATCGACGTCAGTGACGACGGGGCCAAGCAGCCGGTCTGCCTGAGTTCGTATCTGGTGTGATGTCCGGTAGTTAACCCGCAACGTCCTGGATCGCCCGCGGATGTCGACGCCGAGGGATTTCCATGAGAATGGCTGCTGGAATATCCGTTGCCCCAAGTCCCCTGCAAAAAAGAGCGCATTCGGCCTGTCGTTACCAAGTGCCGCAAAGAACCGCAGGTGTGCCACACTGATATCCTGGGCTTCATCGACAACTGCATGGTCAAAGATCACCGTTTGCTTGTTTGTAATCGTTTTAGCCAAGGCGTTGAACCGTTCAGCCTCTGTCACCAGGTTTCTGTTTCGCATTTCTTTCCGCACGATCTCAAAAATCGACCAGAGGGTCTGGCGCTGTGCCTCCGGCAGCCTCGTCTTACGACCCAGTCGCGCCACGTCCCGGTACTCTTCCCAGGTTTCCAGTTGCCAGGCGTCTACCACCTGTTCCCATTCAGCCAGCAGAAAATTCGCACTGAATTTATGTTTACCAATCTCTGTCGATGCATCGTGGATTATCCCACC
The DNA here is from genome assembly GCA_003282865.1 of SAR116 cluster bacterium AG-325-I21. GTDB lineage: Bacteria > Pseudomonadota > Alphaproteobacteria > Puniceispirillales > Puniceispirillaceae > UBA3439. Next base: position 26,952 of record QBYK01000009.1, read on the forward strand.
GACCTGTTGCTGGTTTGCCAAGTCAGCATCACCAACCTGGGCCTTGTATAAACGCGCACCGAGTGTGCCGAGTGAATGCACTTCGATCTGTTCCGCAACGCGGATCTCTCCGCCAAGCAGGCGCAGGACTTTCGTTTTAAGCGCGCGTGCTAGCGCATCTGTGAATGTCGTCAGAAGTATGCGCGCATCGGGATTTGAGCGTGCAAGATAAGCGGCCCGATGGAGTGCGACGACGGTTTTACCTGTGCCGGCCGAACCGGCAACCTTTGCGGGACCATTGTATTCCCGTTCCGCCCAGTTTCGCTGTTCGGGGTGCAGAAAGACGGTCCACTTTTCCCATGGGTATTCAAGGGCCGCTTCGAGTTCTTCAACATTTGTCATGAGCCGGAAGCGCCGCTGGGCATCGGGATGCGCGTAGGGATCCTGATGGGTCTTATCTCTATCTTCAGCAGACGTCGGTTCTATTATCGTTTCTGGCGCAGTGGCGAGCTCAAGAACCCGTTCCGCAGCTTCTGCCGGCAAATGTTCAACTAGGTCAAGAAGCGCATCTTCATTAGCTGCCTTAACGCTCGAGATCCATTCCGGGGGCACCCCCATTTCAAGAAAGATTTCGTCTGGCCTGTCGGCAAAAAGTGGGTTTGACGGGGCCGTTACGGGCGGATCTTTAGCGTCTACCGTGACCACTTCTTCCTCGATATATTGAGGAACTACTATCTCCTTGGTCAGTTCCCTTATTTCGACGAGTTGCGCAGCTCCGGTTTTTGGATGCGTTTCAAGCTTTCGCCGTTCGGCCCACGAGTACGCTTTGTCGTGATGATCAACGTAACACAGCAAAAAGCTCGAAGACGTTTTATGAACGATAAGCCTGATATCGTTGCTAACACGAACCGACCAGAAATTTTTATCGCGGACTTTGGTCAGCTTATGAAAACTCATACCCGGGTTTGACGGGTTGAGCTGAAGGTCAAAGGCGGTTGTTTTGGTCGCTTTCTGCTCGTCGCCGGTCAGCCTATTGAGGCTATCAGTGAAGGTGTCTGAAATTCTAAAATCCATTATTTCACTCGCTCAGAGGAGGTTAACGTTGATAGAGAAGTACTTATTTGAGTATATCACAATTGACGGCTTCCGACCTGAGATCTCTCGTCCCCGTAGAAGCTAGGCCAAACTGAGGTCGTGTGATGGAGGTTCTGGCCTGGTGCATCAGACCCGGAATACTTTCATGACTTCATCGCCAAGATGGTTGATCACCTTTACGGCAACCCGACCATTTTGGGGTTTGTCGAACGGTCGGGATGTGTCGCTGTTGAGCGTCTCCCAGGCGTCCTTGTCTATTTCGGCTTTGAGGTTGGTTTTCAGAGACTTGTAGGGATCGTTTGTGCCCAGGAAATAGGCATGGCGGACGAAAAAGCTTTCTTCATTGTAATCCGTATCAATGAACCAGCAGGCTATTCCATCAGCATCATCGCTGACGACTTCGCCGGTCTGGGGCTTAAAGACATCCACGCCATTCACTTTCACCCGGATGCGACCGTCAGCTTCATCAAGTACTTCAATATCCGGCTCGCCGAAAATCACGAACAGGTTTCCCTTACCGGTATTCTTGAGGTCTTCTGCCATATGCAGGTCGGCATTCATGCGCGCCTTCAAAACAGGAATGCCGCCGAGTTTGTTGAATTCGGTTGCGTGGGCCTCGTAGTTGAAGGCACAGGCTATCAGAGCATCGAAATCGGCGTCGGCGCTTTCCCGTGCCGCTTCCAGCAGGTCAGCCCTCTGCACCGTGCCAAATTCTGGACCGATGAATATCCCTGCACGCTTCGCCTCATCTCCCTCTAGGTAGTGCCCCTCGGCACAAATCAGGTCACCAGGCCAGGGCGACAGTGACGTAAATGAAATCCGGTCCTCCTTGTGCGCCTGTTGAACGCCTGCAGTATTCAGGTTCTCGAGGATCATTTCAGGGAAAGACTGTTTAGCCGCGTCTCTAGAGCCCTTATTTTCCAGACTGTCAATCAGCTCATCGTTTTCATCCACGCCAAGGACGCGGTGAGGGCTGAGGCTTTCAACAGTGAACGGTCCGGCCACCCGAACCGTCTTGTTGTCTTCGTAGGGCCTGTCGTATAGAAATTCGAAGTCTGCCTTGGCGGCGATAGATGCGTCGATCTCCTGTTGGCGTCCTATGCGCGCTTCCCACCAGTCAGTGTGTATCTCACGGGCGTTTTCCGACCAGCTGATATCTGCATTCCTGGGTATCTCCCATTCTTCCCAAGCCTGATTAAGTTCCGCATTTAGCGCTTCTCTGAGCGGTTCAAGCTTTTCCTGCCACTGGTCATAAATGACATCGATCTCTGAATTGTTCGCGATCGACTTCAGCGTGATATGTGGCACCCGTTCGTAAACGAAGCCGTGACGGATATTGTTGTATGTAGGTTGTGTGCTCGGTGCGGTTCGAGTGATTTCTGCTTCCTTGTTTTGTCCTTCACGAGAGTCTGCTAGCAGGTAGTGCGGATATCGGGCGCCCATGATGCGTGCGCGAGCCAATGCAAGAGAAACCCGCGATGTATCTATTGTGATCCAGCGGCGACCCCATTGCTCGGAAACGCTGGCAGTCGTACCTGAACCGCAGGTTGGGTCTAGAACGAGGTCTCCTGGATCAGTGGCCATAAGGATACATCGCTGAACGATTTTTTCATCTGTCTGAACAACGTAAACCTTATTCAAACCACTTCCGGTTCCAGTGTCGGCCCATACATTAGTTAAAGGAAATGCGCTCCAATCGCTTAATAGACGTTGATAGCTAAGCGTGGAAGCCGAGCCAGATATTCGACCGGATTTTATTGCTCGCAAGAGAGCTTCTTTTGGCATACCCCACCATCTAGCCTTGCTTGAGTACACCTTACCTTGAAACTCAATCTCGTACTTTGCACCCGGCCCAGGTTTGGTAAGATCACCCAAACGCATAACAGTGAATTCGGATGGGATAGTGTCGGGGGCCTGAATTTCTTCTTTGCTAAGCCTCCGAACAGTTCCATCTATTGACTTAGCAAACTGGTAGGCGCCGGCACCCTCACCATCAAGTGCCTTTAATTTGAAGAGTTGTCGGTACTTTAATGCTGCTGCCGATTTGGCGTACATCAATATGAAATCGTTTTGTCTTGGAAGTGTTTTGGCCCCTAACCCAGACGATTTGATTACAACGATTTCGCTAATGAAATTTTCGTCTTCAAACACCTCATCCATTAGGGCCCGGATACGGTGGACATTTTCATCGCCAATCTGGACAAAAATTGATCCGCTCTCTGTCAATAAATCGCGGGCAACGGTGAGGCGATCGCGAAGGTAGGTGAGGTAGCTGTGGATGCCGTCGCGCCAGGTATCCCGAAACGCCTTAACCTGCTCCGGCTCTCGAGTGATATGTTCGCCCTTTCCATCCTTCACGTCTGTGTTGGCCGTGGACCACTGAAAATTACTGTTGAACTTGATGCCATAAGGCGGGTCCAAATAGATGCACTGCACCTTTCCACGGAGACCCTCGCGTTCGGCAAGGCTGGCCATAACCTGTAATGAGTCGCCTAGGATCATTCGATTAGACCAGTTCTGGTCGTGTTCGTAGAACTCCGTCTTGTCGGCGTCCTTTGGAATACCGTTAAAGTCAGAAAAGAGATCCGGGGTTATCTCTCCATCTTCATGCTCGCGTGCTTTTGACTGTCCCAGCAGGTCGTCTATCAGCGCCTTGGGGTGGACCTTTTCCTGGATGTACAGCGGAGGCGAGGGAACGACGAGATCACTCCAGTCCTGTTCGTCCTTGCCACGCCAAACAAGCTGAGGGTCAAGGTCGGTGTTCCTCGGATAGCGGACTGTTTTGGGATTGCGCTTAACTAGGGACTGGTATTCCGCCGTCGGAATATTGCGACGGGTGGCCTCCTCGTGAGTAAGTGATTCGACTTTTTTTCGACTGGGTTTAATGGCCATGATTATTCTTCTCCAGTGCCCCTGCGGCGAGGGCAGCTTCAATCATTTTTTCGAACTCGTCTTCGACCCTCTCATTGAACTCTTCTTCGATGGTGAATACGTCTGTAAATTCTGCAAAAGACCAACGCCCGAACCGCCCCAAGTTATTCACGCCAGGCAACCAATAAGTCTCCATCGTGCTTTTCTTGTCTTTCGCGTCTTCTCCCCGATAGCCCTTGATTTCCACCACAAGGTGAAGCAGGTCATCCGGGCCGTGACCATCGTCCACGAGCACTATGAAATCCGGTATGTATCTCCGCATTATGGAGCCATACCGGTAGGGCACCTCAAATCCCATATTGTGATTTTTGACGTAGGCATGGACCTTGGGGTGTGCTTCCGCCACGCGGCAGAACTCTCGCTCCCAGGTGCTGTCGAGAATAGCCCAGTTCACATGACAGGAGTTCGGGCCGGTCTCCCAGCGGAGCGTCTTTGAAGTGTTGAAACTAACATGCCGGGTGGATCCACTTTCATTATAGGGGTCGAGCATCACTTTCACAGGGCGCTCCCCAATGAACTCCCGAGTGATCCCATCTGTGATCCGGTTACAGGCCATGTCCGCGAATTCCTGATACATCAATTGTGCAGGGTAGGTGTTTTCCTTGCATATTAGATAATCATCTAGCCACTGGCGGGTGACGCGTTTTAGTTGCCCAAAAAGGTTTAGATTGGGACCCTCGCCAGCATCACGCCACTTGGTTTCGAGCAGCCTTTTGGTGAGATGAAAGAGCAGGCTTGATGGTCGCATATCTTCCATGTGCTCAAGCGTCATATCGGCCTGCTCACCGATTATGCCAGCATTCCTAGTGATAGTAGGTCCCACCAGTTCAGGGGTGAGCGTAAGGGTTGAGTCCTCATTGAAGTCAGCCTTCAAGCGCTCTTCCGGTAATTCGACACGGTATCCCGCAACGTTTGGAAAGGTGATTTCCAGCGCATCGCGCTCAGGGCTTACGGCCGCAACATGAATTGTTGTGCGAGGTGGCTTTGGGGGTGCTGGTACGGCATTAGCCGTGAAGTTGAAGGGAATCCCGAAGACATCCGCATACTCAACGTCAAGACGGCCATCCTCATTCACGTCGTAGGATTGTCGCCGAAGGCCTCGACCAATTACCTGTTCGCACAATAGCTGTGTCCCGAATGCCCTTATGCCGAGAACATGGGTAACGGTATTCGCGTCCCAGCCTTCCGTCAGCATGGAGACGGAGACAACGCAGCGGGTAGAACCACCCAATTGACCTGGCTTGCCGACTGTATTCAGAACCTCTCGCAAAAGATCGGCATCCTTGATGTTCTCGCCGGCGCGGGGGTCGCCGCTCCGTTCCACGATCTCCCGCCGGAAACGCTCAATTTCGTCAGCAGCCATCTTTCGGAAGTTTGGGTCCAAGACGTCGCCCGCTTCCAATTGTTCGCTATCGATCAGAAGCGTATTCGGTCGTGGCAGGGGGTTTCCGGTTGTTTCATCGAAGTTTCGAAAGAGGGCAAGGCGACCATTATGAAGTGTTGTGGAACCGTCCTCATTTTCCTGCTGAAACCCTGACACAAAATCGTAGACGAGTTTCGAGATCGATGTGTTCTGGCAGACAATGATAAAACACGGAGGAACATCAATGCCGTGTTCCTTCCAGAGTTCGAACTGCTTTTCATAATGGCCGTAAAGGGATTCTAGCGCTGTTTGCAGGCGTGCCGGGAGAGCAAGGGGGTTGAGTTGCTGGCCTTTTCCTCGCCCCTTTTTGGGCATGTCCTTTCGTATATTATCCCAGAGTTCGCGGTAAATCGGCATTTGACTGGATGGGATATTTTCATCCACGGGGACTCGGGGAAGTTTGACGATGCCGCACTCAATCGCATCCATCAACGAGAAGTCCGACATGGTCCACGGGAACAATGTTCCCTCGGCGTATCCGGACCCTCTCAGAAAAAATGGTGTCGCTGAAAGGTCTATGACCTGCCGTAGGCCAATCTTACGTTTGACCGCCTCAAGACCATTGATCCAGAGCATCGCAGCTTCGTTATTTTTGTCTGCCTCTGCCTTGTCATCTCCCTTCAGGTCGGCATCGTCATCCTCTTTCGGTTTGCTGCGGTAGCAATGATGGGCTTCGTCGTTGATACAGAGGATGTTTTTCATGCCGAGGAGATCCGGCATTACGCGCTGGAGCATTTGCCCCTCGGTCTCTACCGTTTTCAGATCTTCGCCACCACGGCCTTCCAGGAGCTGTCGGCCACCTTTTGAGATCGAAACTCGCTCCCTCAATTTGAACGCGTGGTAATTGGTAACGATAATTTTTGCTCGATCCAGGTCGCCCAGCATATCTCTCGGAACAAGTTCACGGCTAGCGTAGTAGCTGTCCGGATCGTTTGGCTGCAGGACCCGTAGACGATCCCTGACCGTCAGTCCGGGAGTGCATATCAGGAACCCGCGAGTAAAATTCTTGCTTCCCGGGTGTCTCACGGCATTGATCGTTTGCCATGCAATTAGCATGGCCATGACCGTGGTTTTGCCGGCACCCGTCGCAAGCTTGAATGCGAGCCGCATCAGTTCAGGGTTGGCGTCCCTATTTGCCGAGGCCAGTTGCGCCAGAAAACGTTTTCCATTTTGGGTATTCGGTGCAACTTCAGTAAGCCAGATTGCTGTCTCGGCTGCTTCTACCTGGCAGAAGAAGGGACGGATACTGCTGAACTCATGTTGACGCCAATGGTGGAGGAGACGCGCTGTCTCGGGTGTGACTTGCCATTGGTTTTGGTTTGGAAGGTTTCGCCAGCTATCTACAGCCTGTCGGACCTCATTGATTATTGAGGTTGGGTCATATTGTTGGCCTTCTGAAGATAGTCCGCGACCTTCATCAAATACGATTTCTGATTGTTTTGCCGAAGACTTGCGTTTTTTGGGTTTGGGAATAGGGGTGATGAACTCGGCCGGACGACGGTTTTCGATGATATCCTGCGTTGGCTGGCCAGTTTCATCTAGCTCCCAGTGCCGTTTGGGCACGTCGTATGGCGTATTTAAAATTGGTTGATCAAAGAACGGATTGCCCATTTAACATACTACCAGTGCATCAGTTGTGTGTTTACGACGCCTCATTGTGTCTAGTTTCGGGGAAATTGTCACTTCCAGTATCGGCATTTCTTAATGATCTAATGTCAACTTAATGAAAAAGTTGAACATGATAAATGTCTGACATCAGCACTAATGGCCCTAATATTAAGGATTTTACAGAATGTATACCTTCGCTACAACATGATCATACATTCGCGACTCTAGATTAATGATAAAACTGGTAACGCTTACAGTTCGTGCACGACTACTCCTGATGAGCAGACATTTTTTGCGATTTCGACCACGTGCCTGTGGTGAGTCAAATAGATGGCTTGGCCGGTTTTTCCGATTCGCTCCATGACCCGACAAGCAGCCTCTGTTCTTTTCTCATCGAATGTTTCAAATACGTCATCGCAGAAGAATGGAAGACAAATGCCCTGGCTGGCTAATTGTTCGTAGGCTGCAGCACGAAGTGCCAGATAAAGCTGAAACCGAGTTCCTTTGGACATATCATGTGCCTGTTTAGCTGTTCCCGCTGCATCCAAAGCCAACAGAATCTCTGACTGTCCTTCTGGGCGTGTTGTGAGGCGTGTGTAGCTACCGTTTGTTAGTTCTGAAAAAGCTTTTTCAGTTGTATCCATCATGCTGCTGCGGTGGCTGTCACGGTACCGGCGAATTGCCTCTTCCGCCAACCGTAGGCCAAAGTCCATTTCGAGAAACTTTAACGCAGTTTCTTCGATCTCGGCCTCTAGAGTTGCCTTTCGTTCTGTCAAGGCTGCAACATCGGCGTCACCTGTGATGGTGCTCAGGTCCTGTTGAGCGGCAGTTCGCGTTTCGATTGCCGTTTCAAGGCGAGGGTCAATTGCTGTCAGATCTTCGTTTGCCTTCATCAGGCTGGCTGTTAGATCAGAGAGGGTGGCGCCATCCAGCTTCACTCGGGCGGCTGCAATATCCAATACATTAAGCTCAGTGCAAATTGTGGAAACCAGCTTTGATTTTTTTTCCCTTTTTTCAATGATCATTTGTGCGTCGCGAACAGCGGATCGAAGCTCAGGCAGTGTGTTCGTTGGAACGTCTGCTGGAAAAATTGCAGCTAGATCAGAAACTTTCTGGTCAATTTTTTGTAGTTCGTCTTGAACCTCTTCCAATTTTTTATGTGCTGCGGCTAATAAAGCGTTATCTTTTTTGAAATGCCCCTCCGTAGCGAGTGCAGTGTCCCCCATGTTTTTCAATGTTTTGAAAGCTTCTAGAGGCGATAATGTGGCTTCCAGCCCTACTGTTGCTCCTAGTTTTGAAATTTCATTGGCAAAGTCAGCCTGATCACTCTCCATGCCGGTAACTTGTCGGTCTGCGGCTACCCTAAGAACATCTAATTCACGAATTGACCGTAAAGGCTCGAGCGAATGGACAAGACAGTTTGCATCAATGGCATCGCCGAACAAATCATCGACAAGGCTTCTCCAATCTTCCTCGCAAACTTTCGCTTTTCCGTTTAGCTTTTTGATCGCTGCCTGCCGCTGCTGTAACTCGGTCTTTAGCGTATCGCGTGTTTTAATAGCTTCTTGCTGCTTCTCGATCACGACACGCTCTGCTGTCTCATGCTTTCGGGCCTCAAAAATAACTGTTTCAAAATCTTCTGTTTTCAGAGAGAGCACGGTACGGAGTTCCTTGATCAGTAAATTTGCAGTCAAAATTGTTGTGTGATGTTCTTCCGTTACCCTATCCAAGGTGGCGGAAGCCAGTTTTGCGAGGTCAAGCTTTGTGATCCATTTAGCAAAACGGGTGGGCGTGACTTCACCATCTAGTCCTGTGGATTCTGCATAGCCTGCCACTAATATCTGTATTTGCGAAAGCTCTTGATCCACTTCAGCGGTCATGCTGCGATTGGATTTTAGGCGGGCCTCCTGCTCAAGAAGCCTTTGTTCCTCATGCCTCAATTGGCCAAGCTCTGTGGCATGCCCTAGCCGTGCTTCGGAGATTTGATCAACGGTCTGCATAGCATATTCAAACGCGGCAGCCGTGACTTCGTTCAGTCTGCCTTTGTGCGTTTTCCATAGCTCGTCTCGATCTGTCCTAGCAAACTGCGCCGCGTCGTCATCAATAATGCCAGATGTGCTTTTTAAATGAGCGATCCGCTGCTTCAGAGTATCAATTTCTAGCAGTAGTTCATCACAATCGATTTTGAAATCTTCCTTTTTCTTGATCAACGCTTTATAGCGCTCACCTAGTTCTTCTGCCTCGTCTGCATCAATCGGAGAAGAGGGCGTCTCCTCAAAGGTTTGGGCATTGAAAGTCAGCCCGAACAAGGCATCCGAAAGAGCAACGGATGCTGACCGCAGCGTTTCTTTGGCAGAGGCATATTTTGGCGTGAGCATATCAACGGAATATCGGTCAAGGATCGGGCCAATAACAGCATTTGGAGCTTCGCTGGTCCCAATCTGTGTGACCATATCCTCAGCTGCCATACAACGCGATTCGAGACTATCGATTTCTTTCTGCTGGCTAGCCACGTCATGCTGGGCATCATGCATTCGCTCTCTGGCCTGATCCAGTTGGTTAATTTGCGCTGGTGAAAGAGCGAGAGTTTTGGAAGGCGTGCCATCGGACACCCGAAGATCATCGGCCTCCCGAGCCATGTCCTCGTAAATTTCCTTCTGCTTAATGCGGCGCTTCTCTAAATCGAGGTCAGCTGTTGCATATCGGCTTCTAAGGCTATCAAGACGCTCCAGCTCGGTGAGCAGGGACAGATGCTCAGGTTGACGCTCCAAATTATTTAGCTCGATTTCAAGATCGCCAATTTCATCGCCTAACCGGCTTCGATCGGAGAGTAGTTGCGTTTGTTTACTCAGAAGTCCGACAAGCTCTTCAGGATTGAAATCAAGACGTTTGGGGTACTCAGCATATTGCGCAATATCGGCATCAAGCGTATCAATATCCGATAGGATTGGTAGCGCCGATTTCAATGCTTCCAACGTTGCTTTACTTTTGTACAATGAATCACGCTCTGTTCGAATGGCTTCTTCATCTACCCTTGCCTCATCAAGGGCATGTTTCAGTTTCCTGTAAGTGCTAGCGGGGACGTCAAGCTCCTTGATCTGTTTGTTGACTTCGGCCAAATCTTTTTTCAGTCTTGCCATCTCGGTGGAGCTAGCACGTTTGCGATACAATCCATCTGCCGTTGACTTGAACTGCTCCAGTACACTCGACAGGTCGCTTACACCTGCTGCGGCTGAAAATAAAAGACGCCCTATATCCCCTTTACTACCTACAATTTCGTCCCCACCTTGTTCGATTGTCTCATCATCAAGGCATAATAGCTGCCGGTAATCCTGCTCAGACAGACCACCAAGGCGAGACTGGAGTGCTGTTTCGGGAAGTACAGTGTTATGTTGATCCCGAAGGGAGCCAGTGCGCGCCGATAATCGTGACAGCCTTATTGGCATTCCATCAATTTCCAAAACGCCCGAAACTTTGAGATTTTTGCGCTGATGCATAAAGTCGTAAGTTTCACGATTTGGAAAACCATAAAGCAGGCGCATAAATGCTTCCATTGTCGTGGTTTTCCCAGACTCATTGGGTCCATAGATCACGTGAAAATCAGAACGTCCTGCTTCTGCTTTACCGAAATCGAAGATCTTGCCGGAAAAATGACCAAACAGGTCAAGCGAGAATCGTTGAACACGCATCACTCACTTGCCCCCTTCATGGCTGCAAGGACCCCGGCTGCACCAGTCTCTGAAAGCGCGTGCGCCAGTTCCTCGGCTGCTGCCTCATCTGGCATTAAGATTGATCGTCGTTTGGGCGGTATTTCAGCCAGGATGGTTTTAATTGACGTCGTCAACTCTGAAGCAAACGCTGGTTCCAAACGGATTTCATCCATGAGGCGCTCAAGTTCTGTTATCGCCGAGCCATCTGCTATTGTACCTTCAATTTCCGTGATGTTCTCGAATTTTATTCGTTCCATCCAAAGCACACCGGTGCTTCGTGCAATTTCGGCAACAACTTCACGCCAACTGTCCTGATCTCTGAGAATTTGCCATTTTCGGCGTGTCTTGCCGCCTATGGTAAGGCGGACCAATCCCGCGTCCGATATTAAACCTTGCGCGGTTTCCGAGAGCACTGTGCGGATGTGATCCCTAAGTTCTCCATCACTTTCTATACCGTCCAAGGCGACCCTAACTTCAATGAACTCGGCCGCTGATGTTGGGACTTCCGAAACTGTAATATCCTTTCCAACGATTGTGATCAATGTAGCCGACTTTGGTCCCAGTTCCCCTATATCCCTGCCTTGGGGAATGCCTGGCATAACGATCCATGGTGACTGGCAATGGACCTGACGTTTGTGTACGTGACCAAGAGCCCAGTAATCAAATCCCATTTTGGTAATCTCTGCGACAGAGCAGGGCGCATATGTGTCGTGGCCTTGGCTACCGGCTAGCGAGGTGTGAAGCATTGCAATATTGATTGCATCAGGCTCCGGTGTACCGAATTTTGGTAAAAGGCTTTCCGGCGCCTGTTTGGCGCTAAAGCTCACGCCATGAACCCAAACGTCCAAGTTTCCCACCCGGAATTTACCTCCGCGACTTTCAAAGATGCGAACGTTTTCAGGTAACCTGATTTCACCTGTCATTGGGTTTTCTGCGTCATGGTTTCCTTTTATATAGAAAACTATAATTCCAGAATTTTGCAGCCGGTCTAGCTGCTCTATAAGGAATGCTGCCGTTTTTGCGCTTCGCTCGGCCCCGTCGAAAAGGTCACCAGAGATCAAAAGTGCTTCTACTTCCTCAGAAACAGCAGTGTCAACGATACGCATGAATGCGGTCCGGGTCGCAGTTTGCACCTTTTCTTGTAATTCTGGATCACGTAGTGCAAGCGATTTCAACGGGGAGTCCAGATGTACGTCAGCTGTGTGGAGGATTTTTATCATCTTCAAAATTTCTTATTCAGCTTGATAAGTTCTTGTGACAAATAACTCATTTATTATTGAAGATTTAATACTCAAATTCCCTTACTTCGACTTTTTAGTTCACGTCCTTTTAGATTTATGCGGAATACATTCTGTCAAACAATTCTTGCATCTCTTTAAATTTTTCAGCCCTATATTCACGAGCTGCTCTTGTTTCATATCCATGCACAGTTTTAGCTGTCGCGCAACGCTTCCTTCCATCTTCTGAGACCGGGCCTGTGCTTTTGCCACCATGGAACATACAAACAGACATCCCTTTAAGTGCTGCCTTACCGCACTGTAGTTTACTACGTTTTGACAGTGCCTGGCACCTATGGGCACGAACACGCTCGGCAAGTAACCAGATGTGAGACTCAAAGGTTTTTCGCTGCTGCATCATAGCCTCTTAGTAATTTTTCGCAGGAGTCCATGGATCGTGTGTAGTTGCCATCTTTGCCACCGTTTTACACAAAACTTTTTATTATTCCTATTTTTAATCAAAGCAGTGGCAACAGTGGCATAAGGTATGTAAATATCTGTTTTTTTAATATTTGTGTTGCCATTCTCATGGAAACCTGCTGGCAACGCTGGCAATCTTGAGGCTAAATACACTCACCGCGCCCCTTCAAAACGGCACAAAGTTCATTCTTTTTCGTTGTCCCAGTCAATCTTGCCACCAATTGCCACCTCAAAGGCAACTCTGGCTTGGTCAAGGCTCGGTAACTGGTATCCACGTTCTTGTTTTCCATGTAGTTTTTTCCGGCCATAGTTTGCTTCTGGACACCATTTGCTAAAACCCCGTTTTATCTCCGTGTTCTGCACGGTCTGATGTTGCTTCGATTTTGACAGGTGTTGTCGATACCCCTCACTTAAATGAACTGAAGAGACAAATTGGCTACCTTCCCAAACCTCAAATCTATCCGTAGGTCGGGCGCAATCGATATAACCGACACTCAAAACCTCAAACCAGTAACGAGCAAAGCCTTTAAGTGATTGTAATTTTTGTTCGAGCAATTCCCCCGTGTTTGGCTTTGAGCGGAAATTGAAATTGGTAATGTCATGGGTGGCTAATCTGTGCACGAATGCACCTAATTGTGCAGGATCATTTATTGCTTCGTGAAGTTTTTTGAAATAATCATGATTCCCTCTGTGTTTGCAAGATACCCGAAGAAATACGAAGCGCCTGTCATCCTGTTCTATGCAGCCAAAATGATCTATCCCTACCCACAACTCTACCCTCAACAAAGTAGCAGATTACAGCAGGTCTGAATAGGTCTGATCATATATTTAGTGAGGTAAATATGGGATTTTTTACGGTAAAATAAGGCTTATTGGGTTTCATCAGACAATGGTTCGGGGGACCGTCCCTCCGCCATATCTTTACTGTCTATTTAAATCAGTTAGTAAACACGCAAAAAACCTGATGCTGCCTTTCCGGAGTAAAAAAAATTTCAAAAGCTTTGGCGTTAAGCTTCAGCGTTCGAAACGAGGTTCAGGAAGGTATTATAAGCGGTAAGTTTGATTTTGGTGATTAACAAAAAATATGATTAAACTTGGTCTATTCGTTGTTCAAAGTTTAAGGAACAAGCATGGGTTTCTTTTTTGGAATAATAATAACCTTAATGTTAGTTATATTTGCCGCAGATATTCAGTCAATCATGGTGGAGTTAGGCATCAGAGATAGTCTGATTGTTTGGTTGCAGAGTTGGTCATGACAATGATTACCGAGTAATCTGAGAAAAAATCATTCTCAATACGTTTTTGGATTGATGTAAGTGTATCCGTTAAAGCTTTGGAAACCTCATTTTGTTCCTTTACTAACTTTACAAGCTTCTCAATATCGCTCGCATATCGTGCACTTTGTTCGTTTGGGTCAACAAGTCGCATTTGAACATTCCGCAGCAGCAAAGAAAGTATGGGTGAACCTTCTTGTAAATTTACAATATATGTTTTGGGAACCAATTGAGTTTTTACACCAATGACATCGGCATGCGTCCTTCAGAAGCCCGTAGGTTACTGACATGAGACATATGTTTGAATAGTGCGCTACCACGTATCAACCTTGTTGCGCATTCTTGGAGGCGGCTAAAAACAGTCTCAAGCTCGAGGCAGATCCCACTTTTTGGCGCTTCACTCTAGGTAGCAGAGAAAATAGTGCTACAAAGCAATCAGTTTGCCTTTCCTAAGTATTGCAATGAAACCAAGTGCAATGCCAACTCTGCGAGTGCAGCGCTGAACAAATGTTTGAAGCTACGTGTTCCCAATGGGCGCGTCATCCACTCGTTCCGGAATAGCGTTAGAGACAGGCTAAGGGCTACTGAGTGTCCTGGTGACATCATCGATGCCATAAGCGGATGGACCGCCGAGGGTGTTGGACACCAATATGGTAAAGGTTAAAGCCTTCAGGTAATGCACCGATGGATGAGGAAGCTGCAAACCTAGGTTGACGACCCGAGATCCAAGGAAACAGTCACTTGAAACACGGTCCATGGACCTTTAAACTTGAAGCGTGGTGCCCGGGGGCGGAGTTCGATGCCGTATTGAGGGACCACTTATGTCCTGAATTTTAATCTAACCAATATCTTAGATGAATCAGTGAATAGGCCAAAAGCCCTATATTGGCTAAAGTTTGGCTAACAGCCAAGAACCATGGACCGTAGACCGGGGTTACTGAGGGCTTTTCTCTGTCAGCTTTGGACTTTGTTGAAGGGGGTGTGACCGCAGGACGTGGGCGGTGGTCGGTGGTCCGTGGATCGCCGACCTTGGTCGATGGATTGATTAAGTTGGGGCATATCAACGTCAATCATCAGACCTGACCAACGACGACTGAATGATTAAAACCAACTAAATGTTCTTTGGTCTGCAGTCCCATCAAATCACAAAATTTAATTGGAGAAACACATAAAATAATCCGCAAGGTTTGTTCAACAATTTGAGCCCTATTCAAAAGCTCGCGAAGCTTGATAAAAGGAGGCTGAGACAAATTCATGGTCCTTCGTGATCTAACCTACATAATTGCGCGCCATTCGATCCGATTGATCGACGTCACGGCAATAATTCTCTAAAATGTTATCGTTATTATAGCGCGGTTGACCAAAAAAGCATTCATAGGCAATGATTTATGACGCCATAATCACAACGATTAAGTGCAAGATATATTGCGATAGAAATCTCTATATAATATTTGCCTAGATCCGGATTATCTTTATTTTCAGAACCATTTTTATAATATGACGCAGCGCAATCGGCTGATGCGCAGGTGCTACTTCAAGCCAAAAGTGGCCTGAATAATTTTACAATGAACATCAGTGTGAAGTAGCCACCGTTTATGCCTAATACAAAGGAAATCATCATGGTAATGCTGAAGGGCAAATCATCATTGAAAAGATTTTGAAAGTAATTTCGTCCAAGCACGATCGACAGTTCGAGAAAAACTAGAGTGATTAGCGCAGCATTGAACAAAAGAAAGGTCAGGGGGCTTTTCTGGATTATTTGTATCCCGATCAACAAAGCTGTACACCCGAAGATGCCGCACACAGGCACCATAAAGATGTTGTGATTAATAATCTTTACAGGGAGAAACCAGGGTCGCGATGCGTAGGCACGGTGCGCCATACAAACAAGGCTGATCAGGAACGCGTGGATGATGCCGACAGTCAGCAGGTGTGGCATATATTTTGAAAGAAGATCATCCATATTCTTTCCAGAGCTCTTCCCACTATTTGCCAGTGTAAACGTCGACAATACTGGCGGTTAGACATCTGATTTCACGCAAGCCCTTCTTCAGCATGGCACCTGATTGTTCAACCAATACATGGTCAACCAGAACGTTGAAGGAGTCAGATTTTTTGACGCTATTCAAAGCTTTGCCTTCAATAGTCCAAAAAATTGCGCTTCAAGTCAAACTTATAAAATACTTTTGTGTATTAATAACATCGGATGGTTCGGCCTGCTTTGGGCACGTTTTAAGGTGAATTGAATGCAAATAAGTCGGCTTTAAACTTGGCCTGATGGTGACCTTGTGAATTTTCCCCGTAAAGACCTTCCACTGATCACGCCATCTCAAGTTGATCAATTCATTTCTAAATCGGAACTAATTATGTCTTCCGCAGGGCTTGTTTCTAAACAGGATTTGGTGGAGCGAGAGCGAACTGTTTTTACGACAATGAAATCCCATGGTCATGATGAAATAAGTTCCGAGCTAATGTCCGAGATCATGGATTATATTCCAAGCAACGACTTTGATTACGATGACTGGATTAAGATCGGCATGGGGCTCAACGATTGGGGCGGTGCTAATGCAATGACCCTTTTCTATGGCACCGAGTTACCGACACGGCTAATACTGGGAATACCCCAGTACCCGTCACCCGCGAACCTTGCTGATGCCTTCAAGCGCTCGTAGGCGATCTCTTAGGCTATGCCTAAAACTATGAACAACACATCCGTTTGATATCCTCGGCTTTAGCCATTTGTTAAGCGAAGCAGAAGCCGAGTTTGCACCGCACTTGGCCTCATTACAGTATCTTGGAAATGCAAACTTTTGATCTTGTTCTATGACTTTTCTCGCAGTGTCATAAGCACTTCCAACTAATGGGATATCTCTCTAACTTGATGCTGTCTTTAAAGAACGCCACGGGTGCTTGCGGAGGGTTATGTGTGGCACATTTGAGCCCATTTTAATGTCTTCAGTCAGCATACCTGCAGCTTCTGACAATCTCATGCCAGTATCACTAATGATCGCAATCGACCAACGCTGAGGGTCATTCACCTTAAAGCATTCACGCTGGATTAAACGGATGAAATTAAGCGGCACAGGCAATCTCTCGTCTGCAGCATTATCCTCTGGAATGAAGATCCCTGCAAAGGGATTGGGGTTGGTTATGCCTAGTTCTTTAGAGGCTAGATTGTAAAAAGCGTTAACAGACGACAACACGCGCCTTATTGATGTCGATACCAAACCCTTAGCAATGAGGTGGTCCCTGAATTGACAAGCGTTGACCGGCTTGATTGATGACAAATCAACCTCGCCGATGGACTCAATTAAAAAGCCTACATTGCGGGCAGAAGTCTTTGCGAACACACGATCCCGTCTGAGCCTATGGAAGAGGTATTTTATCACTAAATTTGAGTTTTTATTTCAAGATAATTAGTGAGATTCGTAGGTGATCAATCCCTACCTCAACAAATACAACTAGCTGGCCACTTAAGCCGCATCAGTAGAGTTAATATTATACGCTCTCATGCATGGGTTATTGAAACCTTACACGTATATATTTACGGGGTAGTAAACGGATAGTAGTTATTTTTACCACCCACTTTAATGGGTATAGAGAACCACTTAGAGGTTTTGCCTTAATCATGCGTTAACATGCACTGGTGCGCAAAAGCCACCCTCGCAGGATTGGATATCCTGCGAGGCCAATTATTACTTCTTTGGAATAATTACCGTGTCGATGACGTGGATGACGCCATTTTTTGCTTCAATGTCAGCCTTAATAACATTAGCACCTTCGACCATTACACCAGACATTGCGTTTACTTTTGCTATTGAACCATTCAGCATCTTTGCCTCCAAAGATTTTCCTGCGATGTCGCCGGACATAACCTTGCCAGACAAAACATGGTAGGTAAGTATATTTACCAAATCGTCTCTATTTTCTGGCTTTAAAAGGCTATCAACTGTACCTGCTGGCAAGGCTGCAAACGCTTCGTCACTAGGAGCAAAAACCGTAAACGGACCATCACCCTTTAAGGCATCGACAAGTCCAGCTGCCTTAAGTGCGGCAACCAGTGTATTAAAACTGCCAGCCTTAACCGCTGTATCAACGATATCTTTTGGGCCGTGGTAGCTAGCTAATGCAGGAAATGAAAAAATGGCGGCTGCGATGGCAGTAATAAATAATCTACGAATCATAGGAGTTCCTTTTGGCAAATCTGCCGGTTAAAAGCTGAAGAACAACTCTTAGACTTTGATGCTTATGAGTTGTAATGCGAAACTGTCATTTGGACCTTCGTATTATTTAAAACAAGGCCACTAACTGCGATACTTTAACTCACCCAGTGGTGGCTAAATGTTTTGAACATTGCGCAGCTAATGAGTAACAGCTATTTCACCGAGCCTGTGTACCACCACATCTACAATACTAATGAGGGAGGTCGGAGCAACGTCAGGGTTCTGAATTTATACGGAGACGTCATTGCGCTCCGTTTGAAGATTCTGGGATATCGCATTAACAAAGTAGGCGCCAATTACACCAATCAGTGGAACGGTGACACGGAACTTTCGCATACCATAACACCAAATATACTTGCATCATAACATGACCCCAACATACTTCCGCGCGCCGCGCAACACGGATCGCGGCCGATGACGCCCGACCCTATGGAAGAGGTATTTTGTCAGTTAATTCGAGTTATCTTTCTGAAAGCCACTACATCACCCTTTCACAGCGATACTTTTTTACTACTGCCGCTTGATCACCTTTTTCATTGTGTCAGTGGGGCCAGCTAACCAATCGCGGCCCAAGCGTCACTGCTCAAGTAAAATGTTTGATGTCATCGTTCTATCCTTCGGCTGTATGAATGTCACCCAAATCAGCGTCTACAAATTCCACCTTTAATGTATCTTTATCAGCATTAATGGATGATTCTTTTAGAAGTTGCGCTATATTCATCTCGCGAAACAACCTCTCTGCCTAAACACCACTATCTTCCTCCATATCAATCTGGCCATGAACGATATCTTTCCAGTCAAATACGTATTTCATGTAATCACTGCCTCCGAATTAAAGTCAAATGTTGGCCTAGCTGGACTACCTCTACAACTGCCAAGCGGCAGTTTCTCAAATCCAAACAATGACATGGTGTGCCATAAGGGTTCATTCCAAATAAGCCAATTTGGTTCACTACCGTGAATCGCGCCGTGTAGTTTGTGAGGCTGATACCCTAATCCGCAAATATAGTAGTCAGTATATTGATAGGTATCCTCAGTAATTATCGGTGACGCCTCCGCTACGGGATTAGTTGTCTTTAGATGAAAGACGTGAAAGTTGAGACTTGTTGAACCCAAAAAAATACGTCGAGTTAACAGATACTGGTCATTTTTCCTTCCTGGAAGCACCAGAAAAGCTGCAAGTATTATTAAACCTCGACGACAATTTTCCAAACGCTCTCTAACACTCGATAACTGCCATGATTTCTTCGTAAATTTATAGGTTGATAGACGAAAGCGTAGGGGCGGACAACGGGGATTGGTTCTTGGGCCTAAGACTTTTGTGGGTTGGAATTATTTCTGTAAATCGATAAGTAAACGAATCATACATTCGAATAATTGTTCTGGATCCAATCAGAATAAACACATTGTATACTTGGCCGCAGAATAACAGCGTCAGCAACACGTTTGACATTTGGGAATTCATTTACTTGCGGATGTCCTAGCCATGGCTTCAACCAAGTTGTCAACATAAATAAATAGATGTCCAACGCGCTGAATCTGTTACCTAAAACCCAAACTTTATTACCAATTTGCTCGTTTATAACATGCCAAGTCTCTCTTAAACGTTGAATTCCACGCCTTTGAGCATTTACCTCAATTTGTGCTTTATCAACGAAGCGATCAGGATAGTGAAAAGTTTGAAAAGCTGTTTGAACTGAATTGGAAAAATAAATTAGCGTTTGAAGAAAAACTGGCCGCTCCGGTTCATTTGGCAAAGGAGCAAGATTTGCTTCAGGATGTTTGTCGCAAAGGAATAGTGTTATTGCAGCGCACTCGTACATTCCAGTCTTTTCCCAAGTTAATACTGGTAACCATCCATTGGGGTTGATTTTGAGTTGTTCAACTGGACGTGGTTTTGACCTGTCTTTAAAAGATGGAATGAGTTTGTACGGAAGACCAATCTCTTCCAGTAAAACCCTAATGCCCTCTGCGGCGCTCAATTGATCATAATAAAGTTTATAGGTCACCGGATCATCCTAAACCTCTAGATGTAGAGGTATCGTTATTTTTTACAAAGTCCAATTTTCAACATTTGGCCTGAGCTCAATTTCATTGCTCCAAACCACTTTAGGTTGTTTATAAGCTAGCCAATAACTCTCTGCCACTGCGTCAGGATTAGCGAGCTTGTTTCGATTATAGTCTGGACCATACGAATTCCTTATATAAGGGACGTCAAGATCACAATCTAATCTGAGGTGGATCACATTCACACCGTTCCTCCCATATGCTTTTGCCAGGCTTTGGGACAAAGCCCGAAGACCAAATTTACCAATCGAATACAGTGGGTGTTTGCTTGATCCACGATATGCTGCTGTCGCACTCGAAAAAAATATAGTGCCGCGTAATTTTGATATCATGTCTGGCAAGACTGATTTTGCTGCTGCAAATGCACCCACCACTTCAACATCACCCATCTCAGCCGATACTTTTTTCAACGCATTCTCAATTGTATTTGGATTGGTTGCGTCCGCCTTAAAGAAACGAACACAAGAAGTGTGCTTCCAGCTACATTAATTGCAGCAGCGCTGCCAGATTCTGAGCGTGAAATGAGCGCAAGGGCAAAACCATTTCTAGCAAATCTAGACGCAAAAGCTTGACCGAGACCCGCTTCCGCACCAATGATTGCGCAAATAGGTTGTTGCACTAGCTTTTTCCTTATCCCATCCATATGTCTAGATAATAATAATAAGATGAGAGCTTTGATACTTGTCCTCTAACAGCTTTTTCACCCAGAAAAAATCCACGTATAAACGATATATCTTTTATTAGAGTAAAAAACCCTCACTATTTCC
Organism: SAR116 cluster bacterium AG-325-I21; assembly: GCA_003282865.1. Classification (GTDB taxonomy): domain Bacteria; phylum Pseudomonadota; class Alphaproteobacteria; order Puniceispirillales; family Puniceispirillaceae; genus UBA3439. Next base: position 47,726 of record QBYK01000009.1, read on the forward strand.
TATGCTTAGTTAACGGGTCCTAAGCTCACCAAAAAACTCCCAAGGCTTCTTTTCTATGATCAAATTCAAAGAGGGTCTAAACGGTTCATTTCTTGTTGGTATTATCCGATCCCTCAAAATTGAAATCGTAGATCTAATATCTAAGGGATCTTCGGACATTCAATGTTTTAATGCGCTGTAGTCTTCCCAATAATTTTAAAAAACAATTTGTGGGGCATTTTACTTAGTAACGCTAGGTTTGCGGTAAACGATTTTGGAAAATGCGGCATAAAAATATTAGTTTTCAGAGCTGCAACAATTTCTTGAGCTGCGGCATCGGCTGTCATTAGGCCTGGCATATAAAAATTATTAATTGAGGTTGCCTCTGTATCCACAAAACCCGGACAAATAACTTGCAGTGTTATTCCGGTTTTTTTTAAGTCGAAATACAAGGATTCACTTAGAGAAATCAATGCTGCTTTTGTAGGGCCATAAGCAGCTGCTTTTGGCAATCCACGCCACCCAGCTGCTGATGCGATAATTGCAATATGGCCTGTTCCTCGCTTTATCATGGATGGAATAATTGGTGCCAAAGCATTTATCACCCCCATATAATTGATATCCATATGTTTGGCATAGACGCTTGGGTCGATGTCTTTTCCATCTTGTGGTACATAAATCCCTGCGTTAAGGATTGCAATATCAATGTTTCCGAGTCTCTTTTCGGCGGAGGAAACACAATCTGCAAGACTCGATACTTCAGTTACATCACAAACCATCCCGTAAAAACTTTTATTTTTAGTCTTTAAATCTTCTAATCTTTTAGCTCGCCTAGCCACGCCACTAACATTATTTTGTTCTCTACAAAGCTTTGTTACGAGCGCTCTGCCAATTCCAGAACTGACACCGGTGATAAAATAATGAGCCATTTAAACCTCTGAATGAACTGTTCCACGATATTGCAAAATTGGTTTTCTTTAACTGGTATATCGCAAATCATACAAACATTACATCCAGTCCTGCCATTGTAACAAGACATACCAAAAACAAATAAAAAAGGGCCTCAAAAGTGCCTGTGATTATTATTCAGGACAGAATTTAGGGACTTTATGGATGTATCACCGCAACGATGACACAAAACACAAAATTAATGTTCAATAACAATGCCTTGATGACATTTTCGCCATTCTCTCATTTCCCAACCACAAATTTTCAATCAGCCCGCCAAATAGGAATCATGCCTGCTAGTCGCTGGCCTAAGCGCCCTACATGCTGGATGCTTTTTGCATTCATCAACAAGGATTGTAAGAAGTTCAACCTTGAGATCCCTATTTTTCGTTGGGTAAAATTCAGCCTAAAAACATGGCAAAAAAGGACCGGCAAAAGCCGGCCCGAGTTTTAGGGAGAAAACATTGAAAATATGTTCACTCTTTATGACGACTTTGTGGCTAGAATGTTAGAGAAGCATCACATTTACAAAAGTTGGATTTGGTTTAAATGCGCGTTTTAGGCAAAACTGATACCGACAAAATCTAGCTCAATGCCAACTATCACCCACCTCAAGGAATCAAGTTCCATGGACCGTAGATCACGGACCGGGTTTACTGGAGCCGTTTCTCTGTCAGATTTGGAGTTTACTAAGGGGGTGGGCCGCAGCGCGCGAGCGGTGGCCCTTGGATCGCGGACCTTGGTTGATGGATTGATGAATTTGATGGGGTTGAGTTTTATTGGAGTTGATCAAAATAATCCGCTCAGATTGCGATGATGGTTCTAATTTGCCTTTTAGCATACGGTTTGAAAGGATCTTTACTGCGCCATTTTGATAAAAATATCACCCATTCCTCCTTTAATTTCAGAAATCGGTGTACTATTGCGGATAGGGCAAAATTCTCCAGTAATTTTATGATCATCAATTCGGGTGATTTCATCACTTGAGCAAACATGAGCATTGTGGAGCATTCCAATAGTGATTTTTTCAGAACTGAAGTGGACATTATCAAGGTTTACTGTATCACCCTTGCAGAAATAAGATCGAGTTACTTCGTCTGGAAAATTTTCCTTCAAACACGGGTTTTTTACTTTTAGTAAAAAAATTTCATTGTTTTTGTCATCAAACTTTACTTGAAACTTCTCTGCTGTGACGTGTTTCATTACATCGCAAGAACATGGCCAACAACACCTATAAATTTGACCACAGATCTTACGAGAGTTTCCTTCTTCATTAATATAGACAAACTCTGGAATTGAGTTTGGATTTATAAGTGAACCTGAGACGGGGCAAAACAACTTATTAAACGTTTGAAATTCTGCAAAATTTTCTGAAATGTTGAGTGCGTAATTGAAAAATATTGGGCCGCCAGCATTTCGATTTCCATCAGGAAAAATTTGCCACCAATCTCTCTTCAATTGTTGATACTGAAATTCCTCAGCGTTTTCATTCTCTGCAGCAAATGTCGCAGAAAAAAATAAAAAGACAAACGACAAACCAGAACCCAATATTGCCAACCTACTCATTGTGCACCTTGTCCAATTGTATAAACGGTGTTCACATCTGTAATTTCATGTTTGGTTTCCAGACCATTAGTCCACTTAATTGTAACGTGCGTTACTACTTCATCTTCACGAATACCATAATGTGCAACTGGCTCCATTTGGCAGAGATAACCTGATCCAGCATCGATAGTTTTGGCGTGATTACGCATGTTGGAGTGTAATGTTACAGTAGCGCCTCGTGCAGGCGCTTTATTGAGATTAAGAGGTTTTATTCGTAAATACTTGGACTGACTTTTGGTTTTTGCTGAAAACAAACTCAGGCGCTGGGGGGCACTTTCCCCGTGTGCAACCAAAAGTTCCAAAACACCATCATTGTTTAAATCGGCTACCGCAGCACCTGTGCCCAGACCGTCTGACTTTCTGGCGACTGAGAGTTCTAATTCAACAAGCATTCCATCATCAAGTACCTTAAACATTTTATTTGGCTGCCCGATGTTATTCAAAAAAATTTCATCGTATCCGTCATTGTCAAAGTCTGCAGAAATGACCGTGCGTATCCTTGAGGGTTCTCGAAATCTGGCATTCGAAACATCTAAGAATGAGTCGTCCTGTTGTACATAAATTCTATGAAACCCGTTCCAATTTCCAATAATTATATCTAAATTACCTCTGTAAAAAATATCTGCAAGTGCAGCACCTCGCCCGTTTTGAAGCGTATCGTCTACACCATATTCCACAGATTTATTCTTGAAGAGTCCATTATCATTTACAAAAAGAAAATTTGGCCCTCGCTCATTTCCAGCAAATATGTCCATCTTATCAGATAGAATGTGCCCAGAAACAACAGACCTCCCTCCTGTCGTCAAACCTGAACCAACATCAGGCGCAGCGTCCACCAAGGTATCGTTTTGTAGCTCATATAACCGAGAGGGACCGCCATAATTTGAGACGTAAATCCCATATTTTCCATCACCGTTTCTATCAACACAAGCAACGGACCGACCAGCCGTCAAATTCAAAGTTTCTGCATTTTTCACTAATTGGAAAAGATCGAAAATCTTATCATTTACATCTAAAAGATTGTCTGAAAACTGCTTTTCTCCGCTGTAAGTATCTGTGTTCAAGAAATAAAGTTCTTCAAATCCGTCTCCATCTATATCGCAGGCCGCGACACCAATAGTTGAACGAGCAGGGAGGGCAAAATTCTCACTGGTTAGTAAGTTTTTGTATTCGCCATCCTTGAAACCGATAAGTAGGTTTGGATGATCAAAACCTGTAACGACAAACTCAAAGCTACCATCTTTGTTAAAATCTGATACGGCAACGCCATAACTTAAACGCGGAATATTTTTGTTTATGAGATAACTTTTGTCCTCAAAAAACCCTTCGCTTGCTGAAGCTTGCACTTTGGGAACTACTAAGAAAAACGTAAACGTCAAACACCAAAGGAAGTGAAGCTCTGCCTTATGTTTTTTATTTTTGGTATTCTTGTGACTCAAAAACATCATTCCTAACCAGCCTCGCTCGTATGCTCTTCTGATTTACAATATTTGGGTAATGGATTTTGGCTTCTTCCAAATGGACCAAATATTCTCATCATCAACTCTGAGAGAATAATTCACTTGACGACGAACGCTACAACAAAGCAGAAATAATTTAAACCCAACCCTGCAAGTTGTTGCCGATTATGCTCATGTAAACTTGAATAACTGCTCTAATAATGGTGCGTTTTGCTTTGCCACACAAAGATTTGGAGCTGAATTCACAAATGAGTCGAGTGCTATCGATAAGGGATGCAAATTAAGTATAACACCCCATATCTGAAGGCCGGTTCATTTCCATTAATTTTTTCAACGCGTTTTACAGTTTTTCTTGAACGATAAAGGCCCCAACAGCAACCCCTGTCACTTCAACTAAAGTGCCTGCAGACAGTTCTTGCTCGCTGCTAAGACTCCATTCAATGCCCGAATAACGGTATGTAGGATTTTTTGTCATAGAAACAGCTTCATTTAAGATAAAACTGTGTCCTACTAAGTCACTTGTTACTTTCTTACTTTCGACCTTGCCTTGTATAGACTTTAACGGGCGCCACAACAGCAAGGCCGATAAAGCTGTTAATACCCCCAAACTGGACAATGCACTAAGCATTGAATGGGGGATAACACCAACGGCCATAAGCCCCCCTGCTGCTACGGCCGCGAGACCAACAAAAAACAAGACGAAAGTCGAGAAACCCAAAACCACGACTTCAATGACAAGCAATGCTAAACCAATAATAATCAAGCTTTCGGACAAATTATCGTTGATCCAATTCATTTTTTAGCTCGCAACGTTCTTATTAAGCGTGGTTATAACCGTCATCGCCTGAGCAACCATGCTGGCTGCATCAGTACCGGTGTCGGGTAACAAGACCACTGAGGACTCTTTCGCTATCGCCAATTTAGCTTCAATTGCCTTGGTTGCTAAATCAAGCTGCACTGCCTTCTGACCCTCTTCAGTCGCCGCTGCTTTGCCAACTTGTTTTAGAGACTCCGCTTGGGCTGATGCGATAGCCACAATTGCCTTGGCCTCACCTTCTGCGCGCAAAACCTGTTCTTCTCTTTCTGCCTCGGCTGCTAGTACTACCGATGCTTTTGCGCCTTCCGCTCGGTTAATAGCCGATTGTCTGTCACCTTCTGACTCAAGAATTTGAGCCCGTTTCACCCGCTCTGCTTTCATCTGTGCTTCCATGGCTTCCATAACTGACTGAGGTGGCACAATATCTTTTATTTCATAACGAAGCACTTGAATGCCCCAAGGACCTGCAGCTTCGTTAATGGCAGCCACGATATTAGTGTTCAATATGTCACGCTCTTCAAACGTTTTATCAAGTTCCATTTTCCCCAACTCAGAGCGCATCGTGGTTTGCGCCAACTGAGTTACAGCGAACACATAATCATCTATGCCATAAGTCGCTTTGTATGGATCAAGCACACGAAAATAAAGTACGCCGTCTACAGATAAGGAAATATTATCTTTGGTAATAGCGCTTTGCTCAGGCACGTCGACAGCTTTTTCTTTTAAAGAACGATTGGCCGAAATACGATCGATGAAGGGAAGAATAAAATTTAATCCAGCTTCTTTTGTGGACTGGTATCTTCCAAAACGCTCGATCACGTACGCACGATTTTGCGGCACAAATTTTATTGAGCCTTTAAGTCCTATTACTATCAAAATCAACACAAGTGTTTGCATGGTTAATATATACTCTGATACAAAGTCCAACATTTTGGTCCTGACTATTTTGCTAATTTAGTGAATACATTTTCATTGATGAGTAAGGCTTAAGTACATTTAATGTTAGAGGCAGCTAACTGAGGCTATATAAACGATATTCAAACTGGATTCTAGAAGCTAAATGATATAACTCACTTATACGTAGCAAAGTGTGTGCTCCAAGAATAAAACTTCATGGGGCAAGACTATGGTTATTTTTTGTCCAATACTTTTTTAATTACTTCCCCCTTATCCAATATTTCCCTCAGCACCGCTTCGCTCTCGGCACTGACGGGCCCGTCGCCTTTTTTGATTTCATACCAAGCCTTGATCAGCCGTAGTTGTTTATCCTTTAAACTGATCTTATATCATCCAGCCACTTCGCGAGTGACATCAAAATACTTCATGATCATTTCAGTTTTTTCAGTTTTCATTCTTCAGTGATAATGTCGTAAACGGCTGACTAAATGTGACCAGATAGCCCATGCAACATTGCAGTACACATCAGTGAAATAGCCAAGCAAATGGGTCATCAATCAAAGTCTCTAACTTTATATTTCTTTCAATATCGTTGTCATCGATAGCTTAGCCAAATCATGGGGAGACTGTTTTCAAAGCTTTTTTAAAAAATGAAACTCTTTAACCTTTAAGACCCATATCCCAAAAACTGCTTTCTAAAGTTGTGGCCTGTTGAAAATGCGTGATCAGCTTGTCCCATCGTTCGGACTCATAAAAGTTACGCCCTAATCGCCTTATTATTGCTGAGTCAATTACCTTACCAAGATCAATGCACAAATTTTGATAATCTTGACTTGAGTAGGTGTTTATCCAATCTGAATACACGTCACTGGTTCGCTCAACTTTTAGTCTTGCACCAATTTCGCCATATCCCATGACGCAAGGCGCAAGGGCGGCCATTAAATCAAGAAAGTCCCCAGAGAAGCCTGCCTCCAAGACATATCGTGTATAGGCCATATTTTGAGGCAATTCTGTTGTATTTTCTAACTCCTCTCTGGTAATCCCCTTTTCTTGGCATATTTTGACATGCAGCCTCATCTCATCGTTCAACAAGGCGTTGACTAAATTCGCTGACATTCTCATCTCATCTAAGTTATCACTTTTTACCACTGCGAGAGCCCAGGCGCGTGCAAAGTGCAATAAAAAAATATAATCCTGGCGTAAATACCGTAAAAATGCGGCTTCTGCGAGCATTCCATTACCAAGCCCTACAACAAATTTGTGAGTAGTGAAGGTAGCCCACGTCTCTGCAGAAGACTCACGCCATTTAAAAAAAGACTCTCCATACTCAATAGGCATTTAATTTCGAAGCTCTCTAGCGATGGCATTGTAAAAATTTAATTCGTGACCAAAAAATACCACAAAAATTCATCGTTTACAATTTGCTCGGCGCTATCCGAAAATGTTATTTTCATGCGTTTAATGTTCTGTTTGACTTCTGATAATGGATGACTTCCAACGTTTTTTTGTCTGAGCAGACATATGCCAGTGACAGTTCAGGATACCGCTCAAGGCTTACTTGCTTGGCCTTGCGGTTTCTCATATTGCGGATTGTCCAGGTGTCGGGATAGCGTGCAGTTAGGGTAAGGTAAAGACCGCCTCTGTCATGATAACGTTCCCCAATGGTAGCAGATTTTATGTCAAAAATTGGTTAGTCCCATTTCCGTTAAACTCCAGTCTGCAAATCAGACTGGATTAGGGTGATTTACAGTGAAACGTAATGGCTACGCCGCTCGTTGAGAAACATTAGGAAGGCCTGGGTTTGCGGTATGTAAGGGTACGTTTTGATAAAGCTAGATGGCGGAGAGAGAGGGATTCGAACCCTCGGTACGTTTGCACGCACAACGGTTTTCGAGACCGCCACATTCAACCACTCTGCCACCTCTCCACGGCAATTAATAGTTTAATGAGTTGTTTCGTCCAACGCAATCTGATGGCCTTCTTTTATTTTCCTATATTGGCTGATTGGAAAAGCCTATTCTTAAATAATCTGATTGAAACAGCCTATTTGTAAAAATGGATTAAAAGGGAGCAACGTTCTGAACGGCCTCGATGAACTGGCATGCCTCCCACATGCTGCTGATTGAAGTCCAACGAGGCCGTACATCGAGTCAACGAGATTTATTCAAGGAAATTGTCATGAAGTTTTACGCTCTCGCAGTTGCATTAATTCTGTCCACCCCCTCTTTCGCGGCCGAAGTCGCGATAGAGATGCTAAAGGAAATGAAATAGTGTTGAGTCAAGAAGTAGTCAAATTTGAAGTTAGTACTACGGTAACTTGGCTTCCAAGTTTGAGGGGCCACAACGTAGAAATGATTTCATCCCCGAATAAGATGAAGTTTAAATCTAATAATGGAAGGGAAGCAAAAATCACTCTCAATACACCGGGCATTTATTATTTCACACGCATTGCACCTTCAGATTTAAAGGCTTGGTTCAATTAGAGCCAAGTGGTTGTGTCCCTACACACGCGTTCAATCGTGAAGGAACAGAAGTCAGCGTTACTTGCTGCTAAAAACAGGTCAACGGAGACCGGGAGACCGATACAACGGGCAAACTTGATTGTTGCTGAGCCAGACCCCTCACTCTGCACTCCACCCCTCAACAAAGTCCAAATCTGACAGAGAAACTGCTCCAGTAACCCCAGTCCGTGGTCTACGGTCCATGGTCCTTGGCTGTAGACAAGCTTTGTGCTTTAGTTCGCTGGGAAATCCTACAAACTGACTGAATAGCGGGAGTTTTTAGACTTGAACTTGCCTGACTTAGGCATCGAACTTGCCCCCGGGCACCACTTATCTTTAAACAACGACTAGGTTTTCTGCCTGTCGAGCCGAGGTTTGCGTAAAGTCTGAATCATCCACGTTTTTAGGGCAATAAACCACCTTCAATAAGGTGCCATCATCTGCAAAAATGCGTTTGTCTTTTATTGTCAACATCCTATTTTTGGTCCTCAGGCAACAAATGGGACTACGATTAATCATTGCGTGCATAAGGACTTTTGTACACAAATTGCGGGACGGAATGTGGGACGGAAGTCAGTGAATATATATTAATCACTGTGTTTTAATGGCTTATGGACGAAAGTGTAAGACCGTCCCTCCGCGATTCTACTTCTTTAAAAACTCAGTTGGTAAACAGGTATCTCATTTTTCTCTTACTCAGAATGCTCACAGTTAAGTTTTATCTCTCTAATTGGCTTGTCTAATAATCTGAGAAAAAGTCATTTTCAATGCGTTGTTGGATAGTAGTGAGTTTATCCGTTACCGCTTTAGAGACTTCATTTTGTTTCTTTGCTAGCTGTATAAGCGTGTCGATATCCCTTGCATACCGGGCACTTTGTTCATTTGAGTCAACAAGCCGCATTTGAACATTGCGAAGGAGAGCAGAGAGTATCGGTGAGCCTTCCTGTAAATCGGAAATATATGACTTGGGAATCAATTGTGTTTTTACACCAATTTTCCCGGCGCGGGCAGTGACGGAACGTTTTTTATCTAAAAACAATGAAGCCTCGCCAAAAACTTCGCACTGGCCAATAGTATTAAGCTTGAGCCCTCGTGGGGTAAAGATGTCAACTTCGCCTTCAATTATGTAGTAAGCATTAAATGAGGGGGTGCCATAGTCATAAATCAGGGCGTTTGGCTCCCAATTTTTTATCGTTAATTCATCATTATTTTTCATCAATTAAGTTCCCACAAGCGCTATTGATCAT
>QBYK01000010.1 GCA_003282865.1 SAR116 cluster bacterium AG-325-I21
ATTGCCAAGCCATTCATGAGACCAAGGGCAAGATACTGATTTGAAACTGCTTGCAAAACAGGCACCCCAAGGCCTCGCACGCCGATCATTGATGCGATCACAACCATTGCCAGGGCCATCATGATTGTCTGGTTAACACCAGCGAAAATATTTGGTAAAGCGAGCGGTATTTGAACCCCCCAAAGCCGCTGTTTGTAATCTGCACCAAACGCATCAGCAGCCTCGAGAACTTCCTCGTCAACTAGCCGTATACCAAGGTTCGTTAGCCTAACGATCGGCGGAACGGCGTAAATACATACTGCAATTAACCCCGGCACTTTACCAATACCGAGAAGCATCACAACAGGTATCAGATAAACAAAGCTTGGGATGGTTTGCATAACATCAAGAATGGGCGTGACAATCGACTGAACCCGGTTTGACTTTGCCATCCAGATACCAAGCGGAATGCCAAGGCCGATACAGATAAATGTTGCGACTGAAATAATTGCTAAAGTGGCCATGGTGTTTTCCCACATGCCAAAATAGCCTATGACTGCGAAACAAACAACAGACCCAGTAACAAGTTTCCAACTGCGTGAGCCAAGCCATGCTAATCCGGCAATTACAGCCAGAATAATAGGCCATGGCGAACTAATTAAGAGCCGTTCAAACCAAATCATAAATTGTAGTAGGGGATCAAAAAAACTTTCCAATGCATCACCGTAGGAACGCGAGAAACTACGGAATCCAAAATCTACAGCTTTCTTGAAGTCGCGTAAGTCACTGCGGCCTAATTCGGGAAATTCACCAAAAAAATCCATCACAAAACCTGTTTAAGGGGTGAGTATCAAACGCCTGCCAATGAACTGGCAGGCGTTTACCTTGATTGTGACTCGCTTTACAGGCCAGCCTTCACCTTCTTGGCCACGTCAGCACTCACCCATGAAGTCCAAACATCTTCGTTCTTGGTGAGAAATTCAATAGCAGCATCTTCACCTGTCGCCTGTTGATCAGCCATGTAAACGAGAAGCTTATTCATGACTGGACCTGGGAAGATTCGCTTGGCAAAGTAATCTGAAACCGGACCTGCGCGCTTCTTGAAGCTGTCAGTGATCACAGTATGTACTTCTGACTTTGTCCAAGCTGATGGCTTTGGATCTGCACATTCTTGCTCAGCAAGTGAAATACAACCATTCCAGTTTTCTTTTCCAGCGAAAGGCACACCAAAATCCAGCATCGAAAGGCCATATTTTCCTACAATTGAAGTTGGTGACCAATAATATCCAAACCAGTTCTGCCCACGATCAGATGCTTTCGCAATAGACGCATCCAGGCCAGCAGCTGATCCCGGATCAATGAGGCGCCAGCCCCTCTTTTCCATTTCAAAAGCTCGGAAAAGGTTATTATTTGAAAGCTGACAGCCCCATCCAGATGGACATGTGTGGAAACCACCTTTTGATGGGTCCTCAGGATGTGGGAATAAATCTGGGCGCTTTAAAACATCAAGAACTGTTTTCAGCTCTGGGTGCGATTTCATAGTGTGTGGCAACAACCACCAACCTTCACCCAAACCTGAAATTGGGCCCTCAGAAACCGTATGAAGACGGCCTTCCGATTTTGCCTTTGCCAATGGATTAGCAACAGCATTGATCCAGAGTTCACCAGCAACATCTGGCGCCCCTTTTTCATTCATAGAAGTAAATGTTGGCATTGTGTCGCCGGGGACGATTTCAACTTTACATCCATACCCGGACTCTAAGATGATTTTATCGACATTAGCCATCGCTTGAGCTGAAGCCCAATTCATTTCAGCAACGGAAACAGTGCCGCACGCCGCGGATGCCTGACTAGCCATTCCCAGCATAGTGCCTGCAGCAACAGCTGAGGCAAAAAGTAATCTCTTCATTTTTGTCCCTCCCGAGGATCATATTTTCATTAACCGTAGCACGCACAAAAGAATGATCGCGCAAACGACATAATGTTCAGTGTGCGACATCCACGCTCACAATCAAGTGTTTTCTTAGTTTCCGGTCAAATTTCATTTCAAATTAACAATAACTCAAAGCTATCTTGATCGAAAAACCCCAACTTAATGGCGGTATTCAGGCTCTTCCTCATCTAAAATTTTTCGTATTGCAGAAAGATGCTCTCCAACGTGCGTGTCCTGATCCTCCCATTGGCGAGCGGTTTTTTCAGCGATTTCATCAGGTAAAATCGCAAGGGACGCCCCCGTTGAGAGTGCAGTTAAGTAGGTTCGACAACCTCGTTCATAATAATATGCCAAATCAAAGGCTAGCGCTGGCGATTCAGCAACGGTCATAAAACCATGATTTCCCATCATCACCATTCGTTTATTACCAAGGAGCGTCGCCAGGCGTTCGGCCTCATCATCCAACCCCATTCCATTAAAGCCAACGTCAACTGCTACTCGTTTAAAGTATCGACAGCTTGTTTGGTCAACCGGCGGCAAGCTTGGGTCCTGCAGAACGCTCAATGCCGTTGCATAATGCGAGTGCAAATGAACTATACAACGTGCCTGCGGATTATTTCGGTGCATAGCCCCATGTATCCACCATGCTGTTGGATCAACTTTTTTACCATAATCAGATGGAGATTTTCCAGCATCTAGCAATAGCAAGTCGCTAGCCCGCATCTTGGAGAAATGCACGCCGAAAGGATTCATAAGAAATTGCTGGCCATCATCAGATATTGCATAGGAAAAATGGTTTGCGATTCCTTCATGCATTGACTCGCGCGCTGACCAACGAAAAATCGCGGCAAGATCGCACCGCGCCTCGTCAACATTGACAGTAATTTTAGACATAAAAGTCCTTTCCAGAGTGGCAAATTTTGGCAACAATACTCCAACAATACTCGATGTATATACGTTTGGCTGTCAAATTTTGCCCTATCTCAGCAAATCAGATAAATTAATTTTTCAAATTTTATGGACTATGAAGAGCATTTTGCTATCCAAGGCCGGCCACATAGCCATTCGTATGCCCAACAATATTTCAGTAGAATTATTCAATGGTAAATAGAATTAGACATCGCTATGTTCCCGTGAGAGCGAACACAGGAAATATCGGTGGGTCATGATGAGATATGTAATTACAGGCGGGTGCGGTTTTATTGGCTCGCATGTTGTCCAACTTCTAAAATCAAAAGGCAAAAAAGTTGCTATTATTGATAAGATAACTAATCGTGAATTAATAGATCAACAGGCCATGCTCCAGAATGTTCACCATTTCTACATGGACATTAGCGACCCTGAATTAATGGAAAAGGCTTTGTTACCAGACGACATTGTCATCCACCTCGCAGCGCAATCGCATGTTGACGTTTCCTTCAAAAATCCTGTTCAAACAACCGTTTCCAATGTTGTTGGTATTCATAGCCTTTTGGCAGCTAGTGTAAAAAAAGGTGTCAAGAAAATCGTCATAATGAGCACTGACGAAGTTTATGGCTCAACTGAACAAATTGTTGATGTGAATTTACTTAATCCAGCAAACCCATACAGCGCATCCAAGGCGGCTGCTGACATGATTGTCACCGCCTACAAAACAATGCACCCTGAGATCACCATCATAACACTCCGCTCAAACAACATCGCCGGTCCTGGCCAATATATCAACAATATCATCCCACGCTTTTCAGTTCTTGGATTATTGAAAAAGAAATTTACACTGCATGGTGACGGCTCAGCAATGCGAAGATATTTGTGGGTTAAAGACGCCGCTGAAGCTATCTGGCTCTTAGCCGAAAACGCAACGGAGAGCCGTATTTATCATATTGGGCACGAAGATAAGTTTTCCAACCTTGAGATTGCAGAAAAAATTGGCCACTATCTCGGATTGGAGGATTATATTTCCTTTGAAAAGGATCGGCTGATTAATGACACAATTTACCCGGCCGATAGTCGAGACATGTTGCGTGATTTCCAATGGCAGCCTACGCGTGACCTTGATGATTTTTTGCCAGAAACAATTGAATGGTATCGCGAAAACCTCGACCATTTTCGCCACCGCATTTGAGCAAGGGATACACGCTAACAAAAACCGAATATCGCGCACCTAAAAATGCTAAATTAGATTTAGCTCAGGTTTTGAAGCGGCTCCTCAATTTGCTTTTTAAGTTTCTAACGATGAGATGGTTGAGACCATGAAAATTCTTCATATAATTGCAGGTGCCGAACAAGGGGGTGCCGAGTCCTGCGCTGTTGATACAATCAGGGCCCTACACGATGCAGGCATCGAACAGACTGTAATCTCTAGGCCCCATAAAGCTTTTTTAACGCTTGTGAAAGACTGCGCGATTGATCACCACATTTTAAGCTTCAATCGAATCCTAAGATGGACGCAAAAAGCAAAAATTAATGCAATTATACAGAACGAAAAGCCAGATCTCGTTCATTGTTGGCTAAACCGTGCTGCCAGCTTCACACCTTATCAAAAAACAATTCCAATCCTTGGATGGTTTGGCGGCTATTATGACTTAAAATATTATAAATCTTGTGATTTCTTTATGGGCGTTACCAAAGATATTGTCCGCTATATCGGCAATGCGACAAAGACCCCAGATCGCGCATATGTTGGCCATGCTTTTGGCACATTAGAAAAAATGGGAGAAGTAAAAAAATCTGATTACGGCATTTCAAGCACAACAAAAGTGGTGCTAATGCTATCAAGAATGCACCGAAAAAAGGGCGTTGATATTTTGATTGATGCGGCGTCAAAAATTGATGATGTTGTCTTTCTAATTGCCGGCAATGGGCCAGAGATAGAAAAATATCGGGCACAAGCCCAAGGATTAAACCTCGAAAGTCGGGTTCTGTTTCTGGGTTGGTGCAAAGACCGACTTGGCCTTCTGAGTATTGCTGATGTCTGCGTTCTACCCTCCCGCTATGAGCCCTTTGGTATTGTTATACCTGAGTCTTGGTTTGCCGGCGTTCCTCTGGTTGCCACAAAAGCCGACGGCGCCAAACACTATGTCAAACATGAAAAAGATGGCTTGCTTGTTGACATCGATGACTGTGAAGGACTCGTTCAAGCCCTGCGAAGAGCCCTAAATGACGAAGCGCTTCGCGCCCGACTTATTAAAGGTGGGACTGAAATGTATAAGAAACTATTCAACCGAGATTCTGTTATTACGTCACTAATTAAGTCATACCAAGATATGATCAGACGATACCCAACCATATAACTTTTTAGACAATTAACTTCCCAATATCAGGCAGTGTCAAAGTACAAAAGACATCTTTTCAAAATTGACTGACCGGTTGCAATATTGTTCGTCTATCGGCAGTATCACGTTCATGAAACAACAACGCCTATCATTGGTTACAAATTCTCATTGGCAAGATTATGAACTGCTTGATAGTGGAAATTTACATAAATTTGAACGTTTTGGTCCCTACCAGTTTATCCGGCCTGAACCACAAGCAATGTGGCACCCGCGCACTGAAACAAAAGACTGGCAAGCTGATGGCATTTTTGTTCCGGGAAGACTCGGGAAAAATGATCAAGAAGAAGGTGAGGGAGGCGGCTGGCAATTATCAGAACAATTGCCACGATCATGGCAGCTAAGATATCAATCCTTACGTTTCGTGGCTGGGCCAACACCGTTTCGTCATCTTGGATTTTTTCCTGAGCAGGCGGCACATTGGGATTGGTGCGCAGATGCAGTGAGGGCCTTTACCGCCTATCATAATCGTCCCCCACGAATCTTAAATCTATTTGCCTATTCGGGCCTTGCGAGCCTTCACGCGGCCGACGCTGGTGCCGAGGTCACCCACCTTGATGCCAGTAAAAAGGCTGTAGCACAAGCATTTGAGAATCGTGATTTATGTGGGATGCAACGCGCGCCAATCCGGTTTATCACTGATGACGCAACCAGCTTTGTTGATCGTGAATTGCGCCGCAAAAAACGCTATGATGGCATTATTCTTGACCCACCAAAATATGGACGTGGTCCAAAGGGAGAATTCTGGCGCATCGAAAATCACCTCACCCCATTATTACAAAAATGTCGCCAACTTTTATCCGAAGATGCGCTCCTAATGGTGCTTACAATCTATGCCATCCGTGCTTCATCACTGGCCGCACATTATGCCCTAGCTGATTTATTTGATGAGATGGGCGGTTCACTTGAGTCGGGTGAACTGGCGTTACAAGAGTCACCGCTAGCAAACGAGGAATCAAAATCTGCAGAAGTTTTGGCACCCAAACGGCTGATCTCGCAGGCTAATTTTGCCCGCTGGCAGTCAGATTTGGCAATGAAAGGAGTCTGATCTAGCCACGGCATGCCAGCGCTTCATAAAGAACAACTCCAGTTGCCACAGCAAGGTTCAGCGAGTCCGATCGCCCCAGCATTGGCAACTTGATCAACTGGCGACATGCCTCCCTCAAATTATCTGTAAGACCAGATTGTTCATTGCCCATCAGCAAGATTAGTGGCCTGTTATAATCAGCTTTTTTATAATCGATTGTTGCACACAATGTGGTTCCAAGAATTCTTCCTTGCCAAACGGCAGCAAATTTTAAAAACGCGGGTTCGCTGCAAGCAATTACTCGGGTGTTGAACACGGCCCCCATTGATGCCCGCACTGCCTCAACTGAATAGGGGTCTGTGCAGTCGCCAATCAGTATAATCCCACTGGCACCCACCGCATCAGCGGAGCGCATTACGGTGCCCAGATTACCCGGGTCGCGTACTCGGTCAAGAGCAACCCATGTTTCATCCTTGCTGGCGTCAATATGATCTAGACTATCCCAGCGCTGCCCAAAGGCTCCAAGTACTATTTGTGGATTGTCTTTCCTACTAATCCGTTGCAGTAGGGTATGAGTCATTGGCAAAGCCCTGCCCTTGGCCTCGATCAGACCAGCAATAAGACGTTTTACCTGCTGGTCATCCTCTCGGCCAGCAACGAATGCCAGCCGGTGCATAACCCATCCAAGATCCACCGCCTCATGGCAAATTCGGACACCTTCAGCCAAAAACCATCCAGTCTGTTTCCGGAATTTTCGTTCATGGAGAGCGCGCAGCCTTTTCACTTCGTCATTTGCGGCGCTGGTAATAACATCGGAAATTGGAACTGGGTACTGACTCATTAATGGCTAGATAGCAAAATATTGAGCTGACGAATAGATCTGTTTGCTGGGAACCCACTTCCCAGGGACTATTTTGGGGCCTTAAAGATAAAAAGTCCAAAAATTCGTTAATTTTTGTTTCAAATATTCGATTTTGTAGCGTAATGAAGTTTTGAGGGAGGTCTTTGAATAACCTGGTTTTAACTCCTTCGTCAACGATCCAGCTAACCGGTGATAACGTCGGTCATGTGACGTGGATTTCACGGGAAAGACAATGAATGGGCGACAGCTCAATTAAATCCTTACTTTGCATCGATAATGATGCTGGACCTCAGAAGATTGGCTTTCTATTATTGAACCAATTTTCAATGATTGCCTTTGCGTCAGCGGTTGAACCGCTTCGTGCTGCAAATCGTCAAGCCAATAAAATCCTATTTGAGTGGGTTGTGGCAAGCCCTGATGGCCAAGTCAGCACCGCCAGCAATGGCATGCTAATTCAGGCCAACACCGGCATTGAAGCCTTGCAAGAATGCCAGATTGTCTTCGTCTGTGCGGGCGTTAGGGTGCGCGAAAACACTAATAAGGCCATTTTAAACCTTATCCGCCGACTTGATCGCAATGGCGCTATCATTGGTGCCATTTGCACTGGCACTTACGTCATGGCTGCAGCAGGTTTGCTTAGGGATCGGCGCTGCACTATCCATTGGGAACATATTGACGGACTGTCCGAAGAATTTCCAAATCTTGACATCACCAACGATCTATTTGAAATTGATGGCAATCGCGTTACCTGTTCAGGTGGAACCGCCTCGCTGGACATGATCCTTAATTTGATAACGCAAACACATGGGGCAGTTCTTGCCGCTCAAATTTCAGACCAATTAATTCATGACCGAATTCGCGAACCCTCCGACCGCCAGCGCATGGAGCTACGCTCTCGGCTTGGGGTTAGTCATCCGAAATTATTAGCTGTTGTCAAAATCATGGAAGACAATTTGGAAGAGCCACTGGTGCAAACTGACATTGCGATCAAAACCCACCTCTCCACACGTCAGTTGGAACGGCTTTTCAGGAAATATTTGGATACGACACCCACCCGCTATTATCTGAATCTGCGGTTAGCCCGGGCCCGCCACTTACTGCGCCAGACATCAATGTCAATCCTATCAGTTGCGCTTGCTTGCGGCTTTGTATCGGCATCGCATTTTTCCAAATGTTACCGTGAATGTTACGGTCGCACCCCGCGCGCAGAACGCAACCCAAATTAGGGCAAGCCCAAAACAACTCTTAACCATGTTGACGCCAACAGGGTAGCCTCGTTAGTCTTGCATACGTGCTGCTGTTTTGATCGCATTCAACATGCTGGCAAGGCCATTTTTACGAGTTGCTGAAAGATGGGAATCAAGCCCGATCTTGCTTAGAAAATCAGGCTCGGTTTCAAGAATCTCTTTTGCTGTACGGCCGGAATAAACCCGCAACAGCAACGCCACAAGCCCTTGCACAATCGCCGCGTCTGATTGGGCCATAAAAGTAATGTTATCGCTTGGGTCACGCTCAGCTACAAAATAGACAACTGACTGGCAACCCCTTAGACGAAAATCATCATGTCGGTATTTTTCCGGGATCGGAGCAAGTTTCCGGCCTTGGTCAATGAGCATTTGATAGCGGTCTTCCCAATCATCAAAAAAGCCAAACTCATCAGCAATGATCGCGGCTTCGGCATGAGCATTATTGATAGGCATAATCAATTTCACTTTCAAATAATCATTCAGATGACGCAAATAATCAGCGTTACATCAACTATTGGCGCGACAGTGTTACAAGCAGATCTCTTTAGCTGATATTGCGACGTCGTGCCAAAAGATCAAGAAGCCGTATTGCCGCATCAGTGGATTTTGTGCCGGGCAGAAATACCGCTCCCGCACCATCGCGCTCCAACAACGGAATATCACCGGGCGGGATAACACCTCCAACAACAAGCTCAATATGACGACCTGCACCAGCGTCCAGTTTTTTGCGAAGAGCTGGAACCTGACTTAGATGAGCTGCAGCAAGAGTGGAAATTCCAACCGCATCAACATCACTCGAAATAGCGAGATCATAAACTTCATCAGGGGTCTGGAATAGCGGACCAGTAAACACATCAAAACCTAAATCAGCAAAAGCCGATGCAATAACTTTCTGCCCGCGATCGTGCCCATCCTGTCCCAGTTTGGCAACCAGGATCCGAGGCGAACGTCCCAATGCCGCGGTAAATTCATCAACACGGCTCCTCAGCAGTTCAATATCAGCACTGTCTTTCATATGATGTTTCCAGACACCACGAACCCCCCTGATGGTAGCCTGGTGACGGCCAAATTCACTAGCCATGGCATCAGAAATTTCACCGACTGTGGCGCGTTGGCGGGCTGCCTGAATCGCAAAAGGCATTAGATTATCGTTGCCCGCGGCCGCCTGCCTCAATGCCACCAATGCTCCTGCTACCATCTTTTCATTTCGGTTATTGCGAACTGTGTCCAATTGGGCAATCTGTTGTGCGCGCACATGGCTGTTATCAATGCGGCGCACCTCAATCTGTTCGACCTCGCTCGAAGGTTGCGGTTGGTATCTATTCACCCCAACTATCGTTTGGATGCCGGAGTCAATACGTGCCTGTGTTGCAGTTGCCACTTCTTCGATACGTAATTTTGGCAAGCCAGTTTCAATCGCTGCGGCCATACCGCCAATCGATTCCGTTTCAGCGATGTGTTTGCGCGCTTTATCAACCAATCGCTGAGTTAAATCCTCGACAAGATAGCTACCGCCAAAAGGATCAATCACATGCGCCATATTGCTTTCATGTTGCAAATGAAGCTGGGTGTTGCGGGCAATTCGGGCAGAGTAATCAGTTGGCAGGCCCAACGCCTCATCCAGCGAATTTGTGTGTAATGACTGTGTATGGCCCGCAACAGCCGCCGCCGCCTCAATGCAAGTGCGCGGCACATTGTTATACACATCTTGTGCTGCCAATGACCAGCCCGAGGTTTGACAATGGGTGCGAAGCATCAACGATTTTGGATTTTTTGGCTCGAAATGCTGCTGCATCAATTCCGACCATAGTACCCGGGCCGCCCGCAATTTTGCCACTTCCATAAAGAAATTCATGCTTGTTCCAAAGAAAAATGACAAGCGTGGGGCAAATTCATCCACATCCAAACCGGCCGCAACCCCAGCTCGGACATAGGCCAGCCCATCGGCTAATGTATACGCAAGTTCGAGATCTGCAGACGCACCAGCCTCCTGCATGTGATAGCCTGATACAGAAATAAAATTAAATTTCGGCATCTCCGCCGCGCAATAGGCAAAAATATCAGACACGATACGCATGGACGGAGCCGGCGGGTAAATATAGGTGTTTCGAACCATAAATTCTTTCAGCACGTCATTCTGGATTGTTCCTGCAAGTTGATCAGGTCGAACACCCTGCTCTTCAGCCGCCACAATAAATAAAGCCAACACAGGTAGCACCGCCCCGTTCATAGTCATAGAAACACTCATCCGGTCCAGTGGAATCTGGTCGAACAACAGGGCCATATCAACAATTGAGTCAATGGCGACACCAGCTAGTCCAACATCATCTGCAACCAGAGGATTGTCAGAGTCATAGCCACGGTGAGTTGGCAAATCGAAAGCCACCGACAAGCCCATCTGGCCGGCCGCCAAATTTCGTCGGTAAAAGCTATTTGACTCTTTTGCTGTGGAGAAGCCTGCATATTGCCGAATTGTCCAAGGCCGAGTTGCATACATGCCGGGATAAGGGCCGCGCATAAAAGGCGCAAAACCCGGCTGATTTTCTTTTACAAAATTAATGCTTTCTGAATTTGCAGTAGCAAGCGCAGGAAGCTCAATCTGCTCGGCATTTGTAACTGGTCGCGATACGCTCCCAATGCGCGCCGTCATCATTTCTGATGGAAGCAGATCAATTGTAGTAAAATCAGGAAACACTGACATCACGCCTCTCCCTTCTGATATGCTTCAAGGCTGATACCCACAATATCACCCAGAATATCAAGCGGAACTGAAGTGCCTAGGATGGCAGCAACGGTAATAACTTTGCCCTTGTGATGAAGATCTCTCAAACCAACTTTAAGGGGAGGTGCCAAAGTCTCAAAATTATCTCCTGCGTGAATTACCAGATCCGGCTGCGCGCTCGTAACCGCCTGCTCATTTATGTCATCAGGGTGCATTAGCACCGGATTAATCCCGCCAATTGCCAGCAAAGCTCGTAATTTTACAAGCTGCGGTGACGGCTCATTACCTTTGTGCAATAGCAGAACACGCGGGGGATTCTGGGCAGCTGAACGGCGCAAATCCTCAATAGCAGCAGCCGGACGACGGAGCATTTGCCACCGTGGCAAGCTTGAAGTAACCGGGCGTCCATTGGGCTGCAAATTCACACCTAAAAGTGACAAATCACCCGCTGCAAGCCGAGCATGACGCTGGCTCGCTGCCTTTTTTGCCAGCAAGTCAAACTGGCCTGACAGATGGGCCACTTTTGCCCCACCATCCGCCTCAATTTTCTGAAAATGGCGCCATGCAGCATCTGCTAACTGATCTGAACGAGACTCAATAAATCCGGCACCACCCGCGGCATCAAGGCTGCGTGCAAGGCCACTTTCTTCTATCAGCAAATGCTGCTGCATTCGTGCGAGACGGCGACCAGACGCACTGCTACCCCCTAGGCAATCATGCGCATGCGCCGATAGCTGGTCAGCCCCACCAATGGCGCCGCCCAAAAGCGCTGTTGTAGTCCGAAGCATATTTACCTCGTCATCAGCCAACGAAAACATTCGAACCGATACTGCACCATGCAAAAATAGCCGGTGCGCATCTGGGTTAAGACCAAGCGCACTAACAATCCCCCCCCACCCGCGGCGCAAGGCGCGGCATTTTGCAATTCCATCAAACAGATCAGCCGGCAGAGCCAGTGACGCTGACAACCTCGATGCCAAATCACTTAGATCAAGGCCTCTCGCCATACCGGCACGCAAGATTTCGACCAGGGATGCCAACACACAAGCAAGTTCTTGAACCGTCGTCATCCCACGATTATGCCACACCCAGCCATTTGTCCGAAACAGACCAAATGGAGTATCGCTAGCATTAGTTTTGGCAAGATAATCTAAACCATCATCAAGAAGTGATCGCGCAGCGTTAGGAGCAAATGGGTCAATATTTGCCGAAAAGCGCAAATCAGACAGGGATTTATTTTGCGTTCTGGTAAAGTTCGAAAAGTCAGCCAGATGTGCCATTACGTCATCACCAGAGTCAAGATCAATGCCAACAGCTGGCAACAGTACATCCCGCATCATCATTGGTAAATTTGTACCCAGGTTTGCCGTTGACATCTGTTCAAGCCGAATGGTGCCAACCCCATCTCTTAATTCATCTAGTATGAGTCTATTTGTCTCTTCAACCGGGCCATCCGCGCTAACCGGTTGACAGATATCCCAACCATGAGCCAAATGGCTCTCTGGATTAACCGGCAGGCGCGTGATTGCGCAGGCAGCAGCCGTGTTTTTGCCAACGTCCGCAGCCTCATGCCCCTGAATCTCATAAAGAGCCTTGATTTCCAGTCCATCTTCATCCACGCGATCAAGGCTTTTCGAGGTATTGTTCTTCATCGTCGCCTTTACCATCGCGCGCCATTGTTCGCGGTCAATTGATGGAAACTTGTTTTCGACAGATGACATGATAGACCTTTTTTCTCTATAGTCGCCGTGAAATTAGCAGCGCTGCTAACGCAAAGCAAGGAAACTGCATGAAGGCCAATGACCAACCAACCAGCGTAAAACAGCCTTTTTCTCTTGGCGCAGACCACCTGACACTTTTGCTGATTCTGGTGATAACCGCTTTGCGCACTGCGGCTCTAGCGATTAGCCCGCTCGAGTTGGGCGTTGATGAAGCGCAATATTGGCTGTGGAGCAAGACACTAGATTTTGGCTATTTTACCAAGCCACCAATGGTTGCGTGGATCATTGGAGCATCACATTGGTTATTTGGCCAGCATGTCATGGCAGTACGCTTACCAGCCTGCTGGCTAAATTTTGCAACCGCATTGGTGCTATGGCAAACCGCAACGTGGCTTTATGGGCGGAATGCGGGGCGCTGGGCTTCACTGCTATGGATTAGCCTACCGGCAGTCGGACTCGGTAGCTTTTTGATATCAACCGATACACCACTTTTATTATGCATCTCTCTGGCGTTGCTGGCAGTTGCAGGATCGTCATGTAACAAAATACCACCTACCCGTGCGATGATTTACGCCGGCTTAGCCCTTGGCGTTGGCATGCTTACAAAATATGCCGCGCTATACGGGCTATTTGGATTGCTGCTTATTTGGGCGATTGGCCGCCACCAACCAGTACCAATAATTCGCGGCAAGCATCTCTTGTTGGCCCTTGTTGCCTTTTTAATCGCCGCCAGCCCAAATCTAGTTTGGAATATTGCACACGATTTTTCCACCATGCGGCATCTTGGTGATAATGCAAATCTTGCAAAACGAACTAATGATCTCACCGAAAGCCTAATCTTTCTGATCAGTCAGGCAGGGGTTGCCGGCCCATTGGTATTTGTGCTGATGTCCGGTATTTTCATAGCAGCCCGTCATGAGCGGCATGCTGGATGGCTGATTTGGATGGCGGTTCCAGTCCTTGTTCTGATGAGCTTACAAGCCTACTTAAGTGAAGCGAATGCAAATTGGGCCATGACCGCCTATCCAGCATTATGTGTTTGGCTCGGCGGCTGGATTGCCGGTTACACGACCAAAGATAACAACGCTGATAAAAAGCCAAGCAAAACCCGGATCTGGGCTGGCTACGGAGCCTTTGGAGTGAACGCAGCCCTTGCCATTGTTCTACTCATAATAACCATGGCAGGCAGCCTTGGCCCGGTGACACCAGCATCAGACCCCTTGCGGCGCTTGCGCGGCTGGCACCAGCTTGCCGGCGATCTAGAGCGGCATCTTTTCGCCCATGAGGCAGCGCGCATCATCGCCGATCGCCGCGCCACCGCATCATTGCTTAGCTGGCATTTTCGCAACAAGGAGGTGACCATCATGGTGCATGATGCTGATGGCAAGCCAAGTAATCATTTCGAAGCCAGTCACAGTTGGAAACGCATTGCTGGATCCCCTGTTCTAGTTTTATCAGGTTCCATTGATGCGCCACCTATCCCGGGTATCAATTGGCAAGGCCCACCATCGCGAAGCCTCACAACGATCAGTAAAAACCAAGTGCGGAATTTTTATATCCATTTTGGATTTGAATAGAGATCTTATCCAAAAGCTAAAACTTACTAAAGCAGGACTTTATTAGTTATCTTGGCAAACACCGCTAATGTTTCGGGGCTGACATGATGTTCAATGCCTTCAGCATCTTCTTCAGCAATTGTTTCTGGCACACCAATTGTTAACAAAAAATCCCGAACAATGCGATGCCGGTCGCTTGCCTTATCCGCAAGGGCTTGGCCAGCAGCGGTTAAAAAAATTGACCTGTATGGGCGGGTTTCCACTAAGTCCTCACGCTGAAGGCGCTGAATAATGGCATTGACCGTTGGGCTAGTCACACCAAAACGCGCAGCAAGGTCAACAGTTCGCGCCTCACCGGTTTCCGTAATCAGTTCTGCTATCATTTCCACATAATCTTCGGCAACTTCGGATTGGTGGGCGCGTCGAATCCGATCAAATTTTGTAGCGCTATCATTGTTGGATTTGCCTGGCATTACCTCGCCTTGCTTTGCTCGACATTAATTACATTTTTAATTTATATATTTCCTACCTTAACATGTTTATAAAACAATCCAAACAATTTAGCCATGCCAAAATTTTTAATATGGCAACGTGTCTTTGCCTCCACTGCCGTCGTGCTCCTGCCCCCATCGCTATTGCAATAGCGGCACAAACAATCCTGCAATTAAGTTGCGCCGCTGGCCACCTGTGGGCTAGAGTGACCCGCATAGAAATGTCTTATAACTTGACAATAACCAAGTGGAACTATCATGGATAAAACTGCCAAGACCGAGCTTGAAGCCGCCGCATTCCGGCGCCTCGTTGCTCATTTGCAAGAACGAACCGATGTACAGAACATTGATATGATGAATCTTGCAGGATTCTGCCGGAACTGTATGTCGCGCTGGTATCGCCAAGCGGCCGAGGCATCAAGCATTAAAATGGATGAGGCCGAAGCGCGGAGAATTGTGTATGGTATGGAATATGCAGACTGGAAAGCGCAGCACCAAACCGAAGCCGCCCCAGAACAAAAAGCGCTTTATGAAAAAACTCATAATCACGACAATTAGGATTATCACATGACTGTTATACCAGGATCTGGAGCAGGCACCGAACAGCTTAACCAATTCATCAAGCGTGTTGAGCGTCTTGAAGAAGAAAAACACGCCCTCATGGCTGATATCAGGGATGTCTATGCCGAAGCAAAGGCAACAGGGTTTGAACCGAAGATCATGCGCCAAGTTGTAAAGCTGCGTGCAATGGACCGTGATTTGCTGAGCGAACAGGACGCACTTTTGGACACTTACCGTGATGCGCTTGGCTTGCGCTAGCTATGCCTCGCACACGCTGCCGCATCGCTGATCTGAGCAACACGTAATGACCCATTTTGGTGATCGATTAA
Organism: SAR116 cluster bacterium AG-325-I21; assembly: GCA_003282865.1. Classification (GTDB taxonomy): domain Bacteria; phylum Pseudomonadota; class Alphaproteobacteria; order Puniceispirillales; family Puniceispirillaceae; genus UBA3439. The sequence goes on from QBYK01000010.1 coordinate 15,740, forward strand.
GCGATGCTACCCGGCGCTGCAAAACTCCACTATGCATGGGTATTGACCCGCATTCTGAAATGATTCCTGCCCTTTTTGGCGATGCAACAGCTCCTGCTGGAAGCGACGCCGCAATCCGCGCGATTGATGATTTTTCGATGGCATGTGTTGAACAAGCGATCGGCAAAGTTCCTGCAATAAAACCACAAGCCGCATTTTTTGAACGGTACGGCCCAGCAGGGATGCAGATATTGCAAAATATAGGGAGGGTGGCCATTGATGCTAACTTGTTGGTAATCATGGATGCGAAAAGGGGCGATATTGGTAGCACCTCTAGCGCATACGCAGCAGGTTGGATTGGCCATGATGCGCCATTTCCAAGTGACGCGCTGACAATCAACCCGTGGCTTGGCATTGATGCACTGGATCCGTTCCTAAAACGCGCTGATGAAAGTAACAGCGGTCTGTTTGTCCTAAATCGTACCAGTAATCCCGGGGCTGGTGATTTACAAGACCAGATTGTTGATGGCCAGCCGATTTACCAACATCTCGCCACATTGCTAGCACCTCTTGTCGCCAAACGCGACGGCAAACAGGGCAGCTCATCACTAGGTATTGTGGCTGGCGCCACTTGGCCAGAGGAAGCACGAGCCCTGAGAGCAACCCTGCCAACCGCCCCATTTCTTATCCCAGGATTTGGCGCCCAAGGTGCCGGGCCAGAACAAGCCACCAGCGGGCTTATTCGTGGCAAGCATGGGTGGGAAGGTGGATTGGTCAACAGTACGCGGGGGCTGATTTTTCCAAAAACTGCGGCGTGCGCCGGTTCGCTGGCGGCTTGGCAAAGTGTAATTGCGTCTAACATCGACCAGAGTAAGGCCGTTTTGAATAGCACTTTGTAATCATCCGCATTGTTTTGACCCAACGGGCTCTTTTAAGCGAGCGATGATCAGGCAGTTTGAATTTCAGCGTTTAGTTGAGAATATCCTTTTTCAATAGTAAAGTATTATCTAATTGGGTGGCTATATCTGATCGAGCCTCATATGGGTTATGAATGCTGGCGATTGATGGGCCATCAGTTATAATAAAAGCACGAAATCAAAACCCGATAATTAATGATAGGAATGCGTGCTATGCCCAATTCAAATCCCAAATACCGTTGGGTCATCATCATGTTATCTTCTGCTGCACTGGTATCGGTAACATTTGGGGTCCGGCAAGTGTTTGGCTTGTTTCTTGTCCCAATCTCAATTGAAATTGGCAGTGGCCTACAAATGTTTTCACTAGCCATCGCGGTACAAAATTTGATCTGGGGCTTGTCCTCACCCTTTTTTGGCGCACTTGCCGATAAATATGGCGCATGGCGTGTCGCCGCCTTTGGCACGCTTGTTTACGCCGTTGGCCTCTTATGCATGGCCTTTATGGTTAATGAAACTGGCGTGTTTTTAGGACAAATCCTCATTGGAATGGGGCTTGGTAGTGCCGGAATATCGATTGCTGTCGGGGCAGTAGCACGGGCAGCCCCACCTGAAAAACGTTCGCTTGCTATGGGACTTGTGACAAGTTTTGGTTCATTTGGCCAATTTGCTCTCGTGCCAGTAGCACAGATTTTAATGGCGCAGAATGGCTGGCAATTTGCAATTGTGATCTTGTCTGCCATTGTTGCATCAATGGTAGCGTTTTCCCTCGGGATGCGCGCACCAGCCGGCAGCACCCGCCCGCTAGAGGGGGTTGTTCAGACCGCCGGTAGCGCACTTCGTGAAGCCACCACTAGCCGCGATTATATTTTGCTTACAATTGGGTTTTTTGTTTGCGGCCTGCAACTAGTATTTATTACCACCCATCTGCCAACCTACCTCCATGACTCCGGCCTCAGCGGCGACACTGCCAGTTGGTCATTGGCATTGATCGGGCTATTTAACATTGTTGGTGCTTTTGTGTGTGGCTGGCTCGGCGGGATTGTTTCAAAAAAGAAAACCCTCGCAACTGTTTACCTATTGCGCGGTTTGATTATCGTTGCCTTTATTAGCCTGCCTCCGAGCCCCGGACTTGCACTACTATTCGGCGCAGCGATGGGGTTGTTATGGCTGGGCACCATCCCGCTAACTAGCGGTCTTATTGTTACATTTTTTGGTCCGCGCCATCTAAGCATGCTTTATGGATTGGTGTTCCTGTCGCATCAGCTTGGCTCGTTCGTTGGCGCATGGCTTGGTGGGATCTGGTATGACTGGTATGGTAATTACGAAGCGATGTGGTGGCTAAATGCTGGGGCCGGCCTGTTTGCCTTTGTAATCAATTGGGCCATCCGTGAGCCAAAGCCATTTTTTCCAGCTCCAGCATAGTCAAAATCAACCCGCATAATTTGCCCAAGTAATTTTGGCTCCGTGGGTGTCCTTGAAACGCGCCTATTTCTGTTCACCAAGCCAACGTTCAGCATCAAGGGCCGCCATACAACCCATACCCGCCGCGGTAACTGCTTGCCGATAGATTTTATCGACACAATCACCAGCAGCAAAAATACCATCAACCGATGTTCGTGTGCCACCAGCATCGGCAAGGATATAGCCCTCATCATCAAGTTCTACTGCACCGGCAAAGGCAGCGGTCGCCGGATCATGGCCAATCGCAACAAACATTCCATCGACCGAAATCTCCTTGTCCTTGTCATCAGTAGTTGAAGCCAACCTCAATCCACTCACCCCTTTGTCATCGCCCAAAACCTCGACGACCAAACGGTTCCATTCAACAGCAATATTATCTTTTTTCAGTAAGCGGTCTTGCATGATTTGCTCTGCCCGAAGTGAACCACGCCGATGAACTAAAGTCACAGATCGGCAAATATTAGAAAGATACAGCGCTTCTTCAACCGCCGTATTACCGCCGCCCACCACCGCAACGTCTCGACCTTTATAGAAAAATCCATCACAGGTTGCACATGCAGAAACCCCGCGACCATTAAATGTGGTTTCGGATTTTAGCCCAAGCCAGCGAGCCTGCGCCCCCGTTGCCAGGATCACCGTGTCAGCGCTCATAACTTTACCCGAATCAAACGCCAGACGAAAAGGACGGATTGAGGTATCAAGGTTGGTTACAATATCGTAGATTATACGCGCTCCAACATTTTCTGCCTGCCCCTGCATTTCAGTCATTAACCATGGCCCTTGAACGACTTCGGAAAAGCCCGGGTAATTCTCAACATCGGTGGTAATTGTCATCTGGCCACCTGGCTGCAAGCCAGCAATGATAACCGGTGATAAATTGGCCCGCGCCGTATAAATGCCCGCTGTCAATCCAGCGGCACCAGCGCCAATGATTATAACTTGTTCGTGAGGGGAGTCGTTGGATGATGCGCTGGCTGTACCGGTCATTGGCTACCTACTCTTTCGCCTAAAGGCTTGTTACTTGATAAATCAGACTGCGAAGTGGTTACACCCAACAGTTGGTGTTTTCAAGTGTCATTTACACAACATCATGTTAAGCTTGAGATATGAAACTTCCTAGCTCAATTGCCGATTATTCATGTTTATTTTGTACCTGGCTTAGTGCTGCTATGAGCCTGTCTCTTGCTGCCAATAGCCATTCATACGAAATGCATATTAAAGGGACTGAAATCCTTTCGGGACGAGCGATTGAAGGCGGGTTGATTATTGCCCGTACGGACCCTTCCAATCAAGTTACACTGGCAAATAATGCAGTTCACGTTGCCAAAAATGGTGTTTTTGTTATTGGCTTTCATCGCGACTCAGATACGCCTGAAACGCTGGCCATCACCACAACGGATGGTAACACTATCAAAACCATGCTGTTGCCAGAACAGCGTGACTACAAGATTCAGCGTATCGACGGGTTAAAATCAGCGATGGTAACTCCGCCAGCGGCTGTTCTCGCCCGCATCAAGGCAGACGGAGAGGCAGTACGTGCTGCCCGCAAAATCCATACCCCACTTGGTGATTTTTGGCGGGGTTTTGACTGGCCCGCTCATGGCCGTATTTCTGGCGTTTATGGTAGTCAGCGGATTTTAAACGGCCAGCCGCGCCAGCCACATTACGGGATTGATATTGCTAGCCCGCATGGTACGCCTGTTTATGCACCGGCAAACGGTCGCATCACACTCGTTAAAGATCTTTATTTTTCTGGCTGGACCATTGTGATGGCACATGGTTTGGGGGTAAATTCCAGCTTTCTGCATTTAGATAAAACAATGGTGAAACCGGGTGCATTTGTACAACGTGGCGCGGTAATCGGCACGATTGGGGCCACTGGCCGAGCCACAGGACCGCATCTTGACTGGCGCATTGACTGGCAGGGGCGGCGCATTGATCCGGGCCTCCTGGTTGGGCCAATGCTACCAAAGTGAGGCCAAGCTAATGAAAACAGCGTTCATTTTCGGCCTTGGTTATGTTGGTTTGCCGCTTGCACATGCCTTAACAAGAAAAGGCTGGCAGATACGTGGTACCACCCGCACCCCGGCAAAACTTACTGGTAAAATTGGGGTTGGTTGGGAGATTCTGCCCTTTACAGCAAATAGCCCACTCGCCAACCCTAAAAAAGTGTTCGCTGATGTGGATATGATGATAAGCACTATCACCGCAATCGGTGGCAGCGACCCGGTGTTAGATTTGCATGGCAAGGATCTGGAGAGCTTTTCCGGCTGGTCGGGTTATGTCTCAGCAACATCGGTCTATCCCGATATACCGGATAGCATCTGTTATGAAGACACCCCTGTTGCCCCGGCAACCGCCCGTGGCAAGGCCCGAGTTCTTGCCGAAAGCAGATGGCAAAGCCAACTTGGTGCAGAAGTTTTCCGCGCCGCCGGCATTTATGGCCCAGGTCGAAGCCCTTTTGATGCTCTAAGAGATGGCACGGCGCGCATTATCGAACGGGAAGGGCAGGTCTTTAACCGGATTCATGTTGATGATATTTGCCGGATAATCACTGCCGCAATTGACCAGCCACGCCCTACGCGCATCATCAACCTAGCAGATCAAAAACCAGCCCCACAAGGCGATGTAGTTCGTCATGCCGCTGCTCTTATTGGCGTTGCACCACCAGTGCCGCAAACGCTTGAAAATGCAAATCTATCGGCGATGGCGCAAAGCTTTTATGTCTCGCGGCGGCGGGTTGGCTCGCGCGTTATCAAGCCCGAACTGGGACTTGATTTGCTATATCCTGATTACGAAACAGGTTTGGCCTCAATTCTGGCGGTCGAGCAAAGATACCGAACCTAATGAATTGAAGGGTTGAAGGCTCCACTGGCATAGCGCGCTGCCATTGCCGATAATGAGATAGGCTTAATCCGAGAGGCGTTACCGGCAGTTCCAAACCGCTCAAACCGGTCAGCACATAACACTTCCATCGCCTCCATTGCTGGTTTTAGGAATTTCCGCGGGTCGAATTCGCCTTTATTTTCAGTGGCAATTTTGCGAATGATACCAAGCATTGCTAATCGGCAATCAGTGTCAATATTGACCTTGCGCACGCCATGTTTGATACCGCGCTCAATTTCTTCTAAAGGCACGCCCCAAGTTTGCGGCATTTCCCCACCATGTGCATTGAAAACATCCTGCAATTCTTGTGGTACGCTTGATGATCCATGCATCACGAGATGGATATTCGGTAAGCGGCGATTAATTTCTTCCACCACATTCATTGCCAGAATTTCGCCATCAGGCTTCCGCGTGAATTTATAGGCCCCATGGCTTGTACCCATCGCAATGGCCAGCGCATCAACCTTGGTATCTGTAACGAAGTCAACGGCCTGATCAGGGTCGGTCAATAGCTGGTCTTCGGATAACTTGCCGGTGGCACCATGCCCGTCTTCCCGTTCGCCCTCGCCGGTTTCAAGCGAGCCAAGAACGCCAAGTTCACCCTCAACCGAAACGCCGGCATGGTGTGCCATTTCAGTTACACGCCGGGTAATATCAAGATTGTACTCATATGATGCCGGTGTTGCGGCATCAGCTTCAAGCGAGCCATCCATCATCACCGAGGTGAAGCCATATTGGATGGCGGTCATGCAAGTGGCTTCGTTATTCCCGTGGTCCTGGTGCATACAAACTGGAATATGCGGATACATTTCAGCCAGCGCTTTTACCATCGCCTGCAGCATCACATCGCCAGCGTAATTCCTTGCACCGCGACTTGCCTGAATAATCACCGGCGCATCAACACGGTCAGCAGCTTTTAAGATCGCCAACCCTTGTTCCATATTATTAATATTAAAAGCTGGAACGCCATACCCATATTCAGCAGCGTCATCGAGGAGTTGGCGAAGTGAAATCAACATTAGATTTTCCTATTACACAAGCAATTTGTTAGGCTTTATTTATGACCCATAGCGCATAAATTCGTCAACTTCATTAGGAGACCCAAAAATAAATGGCACCCGCGCATGAATGGTTGGCGGCAGAAGATCAAGAATAGGCCCGTTTCCATCAACGGCCTTGCCGCCGGCTGCCTCAACTAGCAATGCAATTGGATTTGCCTCATAAACAAGGCGCAAACGGCCAGATCCATATCCAGAACGCGAATCAGCGGGGTATAGGAAAATGCCACCTCGCCGGAAAATCCGCCACGCATCAGCAACAAGAGAGCCAATCCAGCGCATGTTAAAATTCTGGATACGCGGTCCCGTTGCGCCGGCAAGACAGTCACTAATATAAGCGGCAACATCAGAATGCCATTGCCGCATGTTCGATGCGTTAATGGCAAACTCGTTCGTATCGGGTGTGATTTTTACTTGCCAGTCCATATCATAAAACTCACCATCATCATCAAGCTGGAACGCCATGACACTTTTGCCGAATGTAACCAGCAATGTGGTTTGCGGCCCATATACAAAAAACCCGGCGGCGATCTGATTACGGCCAGCTTGCAAGATTCCGCCAGCAGCAGGCAGAATTGAAAAGATTGTTCCAATCGACACATTCGTGTCAATATTCGATGACCCATCCAAAGGATCACTCGCCACGATCACTGTGCCATCATCATGTATCTGTAACGCCGCATCCTGTTCTTCGGACAAATAGGATGCTACAGCCGTTACCTCGCTGAGGGCGCTCTGGATCATCTCATCAGCAAGTATATCAAGCGCTTTTTGATCATCCCCATCAATATTAGCGCTCCCACGCAAAGCCCCAAGAGCGGCCTCAGCGTCCGGGAAACGTATCACCGTTGAAATATTTGCAGCTGCCATTGCAAGCGCAATCACCGCGTCTGCAGCCGCCTCAAATAATGGATCCTCAGATGAGATTGATTGAAGTTTAGCTGGCAAACATGACATCGGTCGGGATACAGAATTAGACATGAAAACCACTCTAATGATAATGAGGCATTTGGCACAAACTCCAAAGCTATTGCGGTTGCGTAGAACAAACCCTAACAAAAAAATAACGCCTGCACTATCACCGGCACAGGCGTTATCTTATATAAACACTTTGTCTGTAACACTTCCTATTCGCGGTTTCCAAACAGCCTTAAAATAAACAGGAACATATTTATAAAATCAAGATACAGCGTCAGCGCCCCAAATATTGACTTCTTTGCAGCAACTTCACGGCTATCACCGGCTAGATACATTGATTTGATCCGCTGCGTATCCCACGCAGTCAGGCCTGCAAAAATCAATACGCCACCGATCGAGATCACAAATTCCAATTGGGTTGATCCAAGGAATATGTTCACCACCATCGCAATGATTAGTCCAAAGAGGCCAATCACCATGAACGACCCCATCGCTGACAGGCTGCGCTTCGTGGTATAACCGTAAAGGCTAAGGCCGGCAAAAGCTCCAGCGGTAATAAAAAATGCTCGCGCTACACTCGCACCTGTGTAAACAAGCAGGATTGATGCCAGCGACAAACCCATGATGGCCCCATAGACATAAAATACATTACGCGCTTTGGTTGCCGACATTTGGCTGATCCGCGCTGATAGCCAGAAAACCATGCCAAGAGGTGCCAACATGATAAGCCATTTCAGCGGGGTGCCGTACATCAACTGACCAAGGCCAGTTACATTTAGCACAGCCCATTTGGTTGCAAAGGCAAAAAAGCCAGTTAACAAAAGTGCTGTTGTCATGTGATTATACACGCCAAGCATGTAAGCCCGCAGCCCTACATCAGTGCCGACGGCCGTTGCCGTGGCTGTGTTCATAAACCTATTATCTTGCATTTTGTGACTCCCAAAATGACATTACTAACTAACTTTGTTGAATGTAGTGACCAAGAAGCAATTATTCAAGCCAAGACTGCGTCCTTCGCGAGTCAATTTTTAACAGATCAACCATCTCACTATTCGCCACAAACCTGGGTAATGCAGCAGTCAAACCTCTACCCAGAAATTCCCGTTTTTTGCCGCCGCGCCCGCTGCGATTCAGATCTCAACTGTCCACATGCCGCAAGAATATCACGTCCACGGGGAGTTCGAACCGGTGAGGCGTAACCAGCCTTCAGAGCGCGCTTGGCAAAAGCGTCAATTCGGTCATCCGGCGAACATGTGTACGGGCTACCTGGCCAGGAATTGAAAGGAATCAAATTCAGCTTTGAAGGGATGCCTTTGATAAGCGCCAGCAAAGCACGGCAATCATCATCACTGTCATTAATCCCATCTAACATTACATATTCCCAAGTAATGCGCCGCGCGTTTGATAGCCCTGGATAATTACGGCAAGCATCAATCAATTCTGCTAGAGGGTACTTACGGTTAATAGGAACCAGCTCATTACGCAAATCGTCTCGCGTTGCATGAAGCGAGATTGCCAGATTGACGCCTAATTCTTCCCCGCAACGCCTGATTTCCGGAACAACGCCTGATGTTGAAAGAGTGATGCGTCGTTTTGATATGGCTACGCCCTCCCCACTAATTATAATCCGCATAGCCGTTGAAACATTCTCATAATTGAATAATGGTTCGCCCATGCCCATCAATACAATATTTGTCAAGCGGCGCTCTGGTTTACCTGATGGCCAGTCATTTAATTCATCCATTGCCAGCAAAACCTGACCGCAGATTTCAGCAACAGTCAGATTGCGTACAAGTTTTTGTGTTCCGGTATGGCAAAAGCTACAGTTCAATGTGCAGCCAACCTGCGATGAAATACATAAGGTGCCACGTGTTTTATCGGGGATATAGACACATTCTGCCTCATTTCCATCGGCAAAGCGTATAAGCCATTTAATTGTGCCGTCAACCGATTGCAGGCGCTGTGACACCGCTGGCCTATCAGCTGAGAAGTTTAGCCCTAGCAACTCACGAACAGGTTTGCCAAGGTCACTCATTTCATCAAAATTGGTAAGCCCATGCCGCCAAATCCACCGCCAAATCTGTCTAGCGCGAAATTTTGGTAAGCCTAACGCCGCCACGTTGGCTTCGAGGTCGCTAAACGATAGTCCAACTAGGTTGATTTTTTGCAACACCGGCCCGATAGCTGGTGATGAGCTTGCCTCTTCCGTTAGTGTGAGCGAGTCAAAGATCATTTGCAGGTTTTATCAATCACTGCCTTCGTCTTTGTAAAGCCCGAAAGCGAGTAAGTATCAGTGGTTTTTGTGCCACGGCTCGATATGCCAACGATGGTCATGCGCGACCCCCGTTTCATCAGCGTGATGATGCGTCTGTCATCCTCTTCACTCTCCGCATAAGCCCGATCTTCAATGGTAAACAGTTTAAAGCTCTTGCCATCAATGGTTAGCGACACATCAGATTGCGGCTTATAACGGTAGCCAGCGATCACTTGCACCACATCTCGTTCTGCCTTTCCGGGTCCATGCGACACAAAAACTCTGATATCACCGCGATTTTTCGGGTCATATTTGCCTTTGCTATTTGTTGGGACGCTGCTAATGAAACAAATACGACTGCCATCATTGTCGTAACGATAAGCACCCCAGTTTTTTGACACTAGCATTTCCACCGGTTCCGCAAATGCTGTCGGCGCCACCAAACTCATTACGATCATAAATCTGAAAACACTGATTACCTTGCTGACTTTCAACATCAATTCAATCTTCCTTCAAATCGTACCGTTCGTTTTGTTGTTATAGGTACCGACGCAATGCGGATGTTTGTGTCAAGTGTCATCGGTGCGGTATGTGGCATCAATAAAACGATAAAAACCGAGGCCTTTCACGGCTTAAAGGACCCTTTCTATGACACCTGGCGCCCTGATGCAAAGACTTTTCAAAATTGCTACCATCATCTGTCAAGATTATCTGGTCTCTATTCCGCCATATTTGACAATAACCTCTTTACCTGCGGCAGAATTTTTATGGCAATATGGCTGATTCCAGCCTGATTGGGATGCATGCCATCGGCCAAATTCATCATCGGCTGCAAGGCGACCCCATCCAGAAAAAAAGGATAAAATAACACATTATGGCGGTTAGCTAACCTCTGATAAATAGCATCGAACTCGTCAGCATAATCAGCCCCAAAATTTCGCGGCGCTTGCATCCCAGCGAGAAGAACAGCAATGTTTCGCGCTTTTAATCGTTTAATTATTTTGTCAAGATTTGCAAAGCTGGCTGATGGATCAAGCCCTCGCAGAAGATCATTTCCCCCGAGGACAATTATAGCCGCATCGGGGTTATCAGCAAGTGACCAATCGAGACGCGCGAGCCCTCCCGCAGTAGTGTCGCCCGAAACGCCGGCATTGATAATGCGTACATCAAAGCCATCATTTTGCAACATTTGGCCAAGAATTGCGGGAAAGGCCTCTCCCTGCGGCAAGCCATGACCCGCCACAAGCGAGTCTCCCAAAACCATTAGAACCGGCCGCTGAGCAGCGAATGATGATTTTATTACTTGCTCTGCGATTGGAGGGATGGCGGAGCCAGCAAACACGATAGTGATTAAACCCCAAAAAACACGGCGGTTTCGAAATTCAGCAAAAGTGAATAGCTGGTAGCAAAATTCTAAAACCATCAATCCGATTCCCTTGACCTTGCCGTCCCACGCGCCCATATTCCTGACGTATTCTTTGCCCATCCAGCTGTTGTGTAGTTAGACCCAATCTATGTAAGGCATTTCAACGGGTTTTTCCAGAGCGGCACGAAAACCACCCGTCAGGTAGTCCATTTTAGTAGTGCGCCGATCAAACAAACTGGATATTGCTCTAATGTCTTCACTTATATCACCGTCGGCACAAGGAACCACTGTCATTGATTTGATGGCCGCACATTTGACGCTTGGGAACGCTGCGGCTTCAGTAAACATTCTAAAAGGTATTGATTTGCAAATCGGCGTCGGCGAGACCGTTGGTATTCTCGGGCCAAGTGGAGCTGGCAAAACTAGCCTACTCATGGTAATGGCAGGCCTCGAAAACCTTTCTAAAGGTCGAATTTTCCTTACCGGTATTGATATTACCCAAATGGATGAAGACCCACTGGCTGCCATGCGCCGTGATATGGTGGGAATCATCTTTCAGGCATTCCGACTTATTCCTTCTTTAACCGCTTTGCAGAATGTTGCAATCCCGCTTGAACTTGCAGGCCAAAATGATGCGACTGGCATAGCAGCAGCAGCGCTAAAATCAGTTGGGTTGGGGCACCGATTGACGCACCTTCCCGATCAGTTGTCTGGAGGCGAGCAACAACGAGTCGCAATTGCACGTGCGGTTGCACCCAACCCACGCATTCTTCTTGCTGACGAGCCAACCGGGAACCTTGATAGCGCAACCGGTGAAAAGGTCGTGAATATCCTTTTTAAAAGTGCCCATGACACAGGTGCAGCGCTGGTTTTGGTAACGCATGACGCGGCGCTTGCAGCACGTTGCTCACGTGTTATCGAGATTGAGGATGGAATTATCGCCCAAGATACCAAAGAATGAGCAAACGCCTAAGATTGGGGAATGGAATGACATGACCAACATCTCAGCAAGCCTCGTTAGCTGGCAGTTTGCCTGGCAATTGGCACAGCGCGAGATGCGCGGCAGTCTTAGAAAATTCCGCGTGTTTCTTGGGGCTTTGCTGATTGGTGTTGCCGCAATTGGGACGGTTGGGTCCGTCGCTGAATCAATGCGAAATGGCATCAATGATAATGCTCGCATTCTGCTTGGCGGTGACCTGGAGATCAGCAGCCTACACACGCCACCGAATGATGAAATCATCGATGCTGCCGAAGCTTTGGGGAAAGTGTCAAAAGTTATCCAAATGCGTGCCATGCTGCAAACAGGCGACAGACGCAAACTTGTTGAATTGAAGGCTGTTGACGAACATTGGCCACTTATCGGCAGAGCTGAGATTGAACCTGCCATTCCACTTGCAATCGCACTTGATGGCAACGGCATTGCAGCAGATGGGGCATTGCTTCGTAGCCTTGGCCTCAAACCTGGTGACTCTGCTAGACTAGGGGACATGGATATTGAAGTGCGTGCCAATTTAACTGACGAACCTGACCGATCAATCAGCTTCGTTAGCTTTGGCCCGCGGGTTCTAATATCAAAAAAAACATTGGCAGCAACAGGTTTACAGCAACCAGGATCATTTATCACCTACCGATACCGGCTTTTGCTTAAAGATCCTGAAACCCGGAAAACCGCATTAGCCAATTTGCAAAGACTGACCAAACCTACCCATGCAAGGGTGCGCGAAGTTGCCAATGCCGCCCCTGGTTTTGAACGACTTATCAATCAGGCTGAGATTTTTTTGGTGCTGGTCGGATTAACCGCCCTTTTAATCGGCGGGCTTGGCGTTGCTGGTGCAGTAAGGGCATGGCTTGCAAGCCGGATGCCGGTAATTGCTACCTTGAAATGCCTTGGCGCTCCATCTCTGCTGATTTTTCGTATTTACCTTTTACAAGTCTTTATGATTGCAGCTTGCGGCGTGATGGCTGGAGTAATCGTGGCCGCAATTGCCCCCTTATTTGCCATTCACACTCTATCCAAATATGTGACAGTACCGCTAGAGATGACCATCTACCCAGTGCCATTAACGGTTGCCGCTGGTTTTGGCCTTGGCACTGCCTTTTTGTTTGCGGTTTGGCCTTTGGCGAAGGCTGAAGAAGTGCGTGCCGCCGATTTGTTCCGGAGTTTAATTGAAATGCCATCCGGTTTGCCTAAAAAACACTATTTGGGAATGATGCTTTTTATCATCATTTTCCTTACTTTCCTTGCTTATTTTGCGACAAAGGATCTAGCCATTACAGTTTACTTTATTTGCGGATCACTGGCATCACTTTTACTGTTATCTTTCATAGGTTCGGTGCTCGTGCACGCTCTTAGATTATTGCCATTGCCACATTTTGTACCCGCACGACTGGCCCTGTCAAACATCATCCGGCCAGGATCGCCGGTGCGCTCAGTCATTATTGCGTTTGGACTTGGGCTATCTGTGCTTGTTGCCATTTCAGTAACCGAGTCAAATCTTGGCCGCCAGATTGACAACCGCGTTGCCGAAGACGCACCAGCCTGGTTCTTTATCGATATTCAGCCAAGTCAGATTGACGAATTTGAAAGCCTCGCCAGATCGGTAGATGGCATTACACGCGTTGCCAAAACGCCCATGGTTCGGGGCCGTGTTGTTAAAATAAATGGTGTGCCAGCGGCCGCTATTTCCCCGCCGGAAGGGTCGGCGTGGATTTTGCGTGGTGACCGGGCATTGACATGGGCTACCACCCCTCCAAAGAGCAGTGAAATTGTGGCCGGCACTTGGTGGCCGAGTAACTACAAAGGGCCACCAATCGTCTCGATGTCAAAAGATGCAGCTGACGATTTTGGCCTCACTATAGGTGATACAATCAGTGTCAATGTTCTTGGCCGTGAGGTTACAGCACGGATATACAATTTACGGAATGTTGATTGGCAAAGTTTTCAGATCAATTTTGTTTTTGTTCTGAATCCGGGCGTACTTGATGCCGCCCCACATAGCTGGATTGCGACCACCCACACCAAAACTGATGACGCTGCCGATGCTGTTGAACGCGCTGTTACGAACCAGTTTTCCAACGTCTCGGCGGTGTCTGTGAAAGAAGCTGTCGCAACAGCACAGCGCGTAATTGGTCTACTTGGTGGGGCGGTGAAGCTTACCGCCTTTGTTACTTTGATTGCGGGCATCGCAGTACTTGCTGGAACAGTTGCCAGCAGTGAATCTCAACGGCTTGCCGACTCCGTTATCCTCAAAGTATTAGGAGCGACAAGGCTGACCATTGGCTCCGCGTGGTTCTTTGAGTATGCGCTTTTGGGGCTGCTGACGGCTTTGGCAGCAGCAATCATCGGCAGTCTTGCGAGCTGGGCCCTTGTTAACAGGCTCTTAGGGGCAGAATTTGTCCTTGATGGTGGGCTAGTCTTTGCTACCACACTTGCTGGTGCTTTTTTTACGGCCATTCTTGGGCTCGCTGGCGCGATGAAAACCCTTGGCCGGAAACCAGCTCCCTTGTTGCGTGAAATTTAGGCTCTCACCTATTACCAACAGCCACCTTGCTGACGCATGACCGACGGCGTATTTCGAGGCGGATGAAACCAAGATCAAACTGCTTCGCAAAAACAATGAGTTGGGAAAACGCCATTGCGAGGACGATAGTGATAAGATATAGAAATCAGATATGAGCAAACATAACATCAAAAAAGTTGTCCTCGCCTATTCAGGCGGCCTTGACACCTCCGTCATTCTCCGTTGGTTACAAGACCATTACCGCGCCGAGGTGATTACCTTTACCGCTAATATTGGTCAAGGTGAGGATATTGAACCAGCGCGCGCCAAAGCCGAATTGCTGGGCATTAAACATATCTACATTGAAGATTTACGGGAAGAATTTGTGCGCGATTACGTGTTCCCAATGCTTCGGGCAAACCCGCTTTATGAAGGCGCTTATCTTCTTGGCACATCGATTGCCCGGCCATTGATTGCTAAACGCCAGATCGAAATTGCCCGTGACATTGGCGCCGAGGCCGTATCACATGGCGCAACCGGCAAAGGAAATGATCAAGTAAGATTCGAGCTGGCCTATTACGCCCAGCAGCCTGACATTCAAGTGATCGCGCCGTGGCGTGAATGGGATCTCGGTAGCCGCACAAAACTGATTGCTTATGCCGAAGCCAACCAGATACCCATTCCAAAGGACAAGCGCGGCGAAGCCCCTTTCAGCGTTGATGCGAACCTGTTGCATATATCTGCCGAAGGCAAAGTTTTGGAAGATCCATGGGTGGCGCCTGAAGAATATGTATTCTCACGCAGCGTGTCGCCTGAGCAGGCCCCCAACAAGCCAATCGAAATTGAAATCACATTCAAATCAGGTGACCCTGTTGCTATCGATGGCCGGACATTATCGCCTGCCAGCCTGCTGACCAAATTGAATCAACTAGGTGGTCAGAACGGCATTGGCCGCCTTGATCTTGTGGAAAACCGTTTTGTTGGGATGAAGTCACGTGGGATTTATGAAACACCAGGCGGCACAATCCTATTAACCGCACGCCGAGCAATGGAATCAATCACCCTTGACCGTGGTGCAATGCACACCAAAGACGAATTGATGCCGCGCTATGCTGAATTAGTTTATAACGGCTTCTGGTTTTCACCCGAGCGCGAAATGCTGCAAACGGCCATTGATAGCTGCCGCGATGCAGTGAATGGTGTTGTGCGAGTGAAACTATATAAAGGTAATGTCACTATAACAGGACGAAAATCGCGAAATTCCCTCTACAATGCGGATCTTGTAACCTTTGAAGAAGGTTCAATTGATTACAACCACAGCGATGCACAGGGATTTATCAGGTTAAATGCACTGCGGCTTCGGGTTAATAAAATGGTCCGGGATAACTAATTTGTCGTTAATTCCCGCACAACGGCGGTAAATTGAAGAACCAATGAAAAAAGCCGCCATCCAATATAGGAGGACGGCTTTAACGACAAGGGCAGGATAATCTTATTTATGTACTACAGTTGCGCCGCAACATAGTCCCAATTGACAAGATTCTCCAGGAAGTTTGCCAGATAGTCTGGGCGTTTATTACGAAAATCAATATAGTATGAATGTTCCCACACATCACAGCCAAGCAATGCTGTTTGACCAAAACAGAGCGGGTTCACCCCATTTTCAGTTTTGGTTACGGCAAGCCTGCCACCACTATCTTTCACCAACCAGCACCAGCCAGATCCGAACTGGCCAGCCCCTGCAGACTTGAAAGCATCCTCAAATGCATCGGTTGATCCAAATGAGTCCGTCAATGCGGCTTCAAGCTCGCTTGGCATGGCGCGCCCTTTTGGTCCCATCATTTGCCAGAACTTCATGTGATTCCAATGCTGAGAGGCATTGTTAAAGATACCATTTTGAGCAACCGCATTTTTGTCGTAGGTCCCAGTGATTATATCTTCAAGTTCTTTACCTTCCCATTCAGTGCCGGCGATCAGATTGTTGCCGTTCACAACATAGGCGTTGTGATGCAGATCATGGTGATATTCAAGCGTTTCAGCGCTCATGCCAAGGTCTGCCAATGCATCATGCGCATAAGGTAGGTCAGGTAGTTCAAATGCCATTTCGGCCTCCACAGTTTTGTCTTTGGTAGCTAGTTAACTAAACAGATATAGTCATGATTATACAAATGCCAAATAAAATTAACTGACAAGCACTGCTGGCATGTTAATTTACAAGGCTAGAAGCATGAACAGAGTCGTAATTCCGGCTTGCTGATAAAGGATAAAAACATGACCAGCCCTTCCAAACCCTTTATTGCACCTTTTCTAGGTCACCATCCAGAAATTGACGCCAGCGCTTACATCGCCGAAACAGTAGCAATTGTTGGGGCCGTCCGTATCAGCTCGAATAGCAGCGTCTGGCATCAGGTTACATTGCGCGGCGACAACAATTTTATAACTGTTGGCGAAGGAACGAATATTCAGGATAATAGCTGTGTGCATATCAGCAGCCGCGAATATCCAACAATCATTGGTAATTATGTAAATATTGGTCATTGCGCACTAGTACATGCCTGTCATTTGCATGATCATGCTTTTGTTGGCATGGGGTCAATTGTGATGGATGGCGCAATCATTGAAACTGACGGCATGCTTGCCGCCGGATCGTTATTGACCGCTCGCAAACATATCCCAGCTGGAGAATTATGGGCGGGACGGCCCGCCCGAAAAATGCGTGATTTAAACCCCGATGAAATTGCTGATAACCGCCATATTGCACAACATTATGTAGAGGTAGCACGCGCCCACCGGCTGGGGGCTGCAGGCGGCCCTTTTGTTAATATGGACACGCAACCCTTGCCGCCACGCGATTAATCCTTCGAAATAAAATAGCTTACCGATTGTATGATTATGCCACGCAATGCAATTAATTGGGCCGCAGAACTTGGCCGGCCCAAACTTTCCCGGTCTAAAAATCACGGAGCCGGCGTATCAAACTGGAAGTGTCATTACGACCGTATCCATCAGCACTTATTTCGGAGTAATAGCTCGCAACAATTTCAGTAACTGGCAGATCGGCTCCATTGCGCTTAGCCTCTTCAAGACAAATCCGTAAGTCCTTGCGCATCAAGTCAACAGCAAAGCCAAAATCAAATTCACCTCTTACCATGGTTTCGCCGCGATTAACCATTTGCCATGATTGTGCTGCCCCGCCGGAAATCGCCGCAAGTAGCTTTTCCGTATCAAGGCCAACATTCATGGCGAAATTCAATCCTTCTGATAAAGCTTGCACAAGACCAGCAATACAAATTTGATTTGCCATCTTGGCCTGCTGGCCTTTACCAGCAGCGCCCATGTGAACAACCCGTGCCCCATAGCATTCCATCATCGGCAATGCCAAGGCAAAAGCAGCATCATCGCCGCCAACCATCACGGTTAATTTACCATTTTCAGCACCTGCCTGCCCACCAGAAACCGGTGCATCAAGTGTTTGAACCCCCGATGCCTTTCCAGCTTCATAGAGCTGGCATGCAACATCCGCCGAAACTGTACTATTATCAATGAAGACAGCCCCACTTTTCATAGACGGAATTGCACCATCCTCGCCAAGCGCCACCGACAGCACATCCGGGTCATCACCCACACAGCAAAACACAAAATCAGCACCATCAGCCGCGACCGCCGGCGTGGTTGCAAATGAACCACTATGTTGGGCAGTCCATGCCTCAGCTTTTGCTAAAGTTCGATTGAAAACAGTTACGTCATGACCCGCAGCGGCGATATGGCCAGCCATCGGATAGCCCATGACGCCCATTCCCAAAAATGCAACTTTCGACATAAAAAATCCCTTTTCTTAATTTTAAGGACCACAACCAGGTGTCAAACGATATTTACATGGCCAAAACACAAATGTCCTAATTTGCAATAGCCATTTCTGTCAGCACGATTATACTAAAAACTCACCGGCGTTGTGATACCAAACGGCGGCCCCAATTATCATTAAATACCACTTACTAGAGACAGGGGTAACTATACCGCATGACCGTATTATCAAGCCAGCATGAAATCGACATTTTAATTACCGAAGCCGAAATCACCGCCCGAACCAATAATCTGGCCCGTCAAATTACCGACCATTATAAAGATACTGAACAGTTGATTGTAATTGGTCTTTTGCGTGGATCATTTGTGTTTATCGCAGATCTTGTGCGCCGCCTTGCGCTGCCGGTTGAAGTGGATTTCATGACTGTTTCATCCTACGGTAATAATGCCATTTCTTCACGTCAAGTTCGCATCATTCAGGATCTTGAAACCCAGATCAAAAATCGTGACGTTCTAATCGTTGAAGATATTGTAGATACCGGTCATACCCTATCACAAGTTCAAAAAATCCTGCTGACCCGTGCTCCAAAAAGCCTCTCAATCTGCACCCTGTTAAATAAACCATCACGCCGCGAGGTGGATGTGGATGTGAATTGGGTCGGCTTTGATATTCCTGATGCGTTCGTGATTGGTTACGGAATTGATTATGCGCAGCAAGGCCGAAATTTACCCCATATTGGTGTCGTAAAGGGCGTGAAATAAACGCCAAAATAATGTCCTATCTTCATAAAGATAGCTGCAAAGGAGTACAGTACCTGATATCGCTCATACGTGTCTGATCGTTTAGCTCTAACCGGTGTTGTACAAACACCCAACCAACAAAAGCCTTGGCGAAAAGCGCCACGCCAATTTCAAAAAACTCACAAGTTCTAACAAAGTAATTACAAGCGGCTTGACCCACTTACGATTTAAACCGTTATCACTCTCTTGTTAACGCCCAAAATCAAAAGTTAAAAGCTGGAAAAATCAGCCAATTTGAGTCACTTTAAAACCCACGGCTGACGCTCGCTTATGCGTTTACATCAACAACTAGGCGGCCCTTTACTTTGCCAGCCAGAATTTCAGCTCCAGCCGTTGGCACATCGGCAAGCCCAATAAGTGTCATTGCGCTTGCAAGCTGCCGCTTTGGCAAATCATTTGCCAAACGCTGCCAAACCTTAATCCGACGCTGATAAGGTGCCATAACCGAGTCAATGCCCAAAAGCGAAACACCCCGAAGGATAAATGGAATAACTGTTGTTGATAGGTCAGCCCCACCGGCCAATCCCACCGTGGCCACAGCACCACTATATTTCATTTGGGCCAATGCGCGAGCCAAAATCTTGCTGCCCACCGAATCAACACATCCTGCCCATTTTCCTGACTCCAAGGGCTTGCCAGCCCCTTCAATCATGTCTGCCCGATATAGTATATCACTCGCACCAAGGCCACGAAGATAGGGCTCAGTTTCTGGGCGCCCCGTTAACGCTGTCACCGAAAATCCACGAGTGGCCAGAAGCGCTGTTGCAATCGATCCAACGCCGCCAGCCGCACCGGTTACAAGAACTGGGCCGGTCTCGGGTGTAACGCCTGCATCCTCTAGAGCTAAAACCGAAAGCATTGCAGTAAATCCAGCAGTACCAATCGCCATCGCTTGCTGGCAATCTAGCCCGACAGCCAATGGAACCAGCCACTCAGCCTTTACCTTGGCAAATTGCGCGTAGCCGCCCCACCATATCTCGCCAACACGCCACCCTGTCAAAACCACAAGATCGCCAGGCTTATAGCGCTCATCCGAACTGCTCACAACTTCACCAGCAAAATCAATGCCCGGAATATGTGGGTATTCCCTTACTAACCGACCAAGGCCGGTTAAGCACTGACCATCCTTGTAGTTAATTGTGGAGTATTTCACTGCAACGAGAACATCACCGCCAGCTGGAAGGTCATCATGCTGCATATCAGTTATTTCATGACTAATCACATTTTCATTATCACGATACACCATTAGGGCTTTGAAACTAGACATTGCAGGCTCCTTCGTTTGAATTGCCATAATTTGGATAACATCTTTACCCGCCCTTAAATAGCCTAAAACCACTCCAACGAAAATTCTGGTTTTAGCTAACAACAGTTGTTTAACACTGGATAAAGTTTCGGCATCCCTAACATATCGTTTTTTTGCGCGACTGCATTCATGATAGTAAAAATGACACAACCAAATCTAAGGCAACGCTTGGCAATATCACATAAGCGATATAGGCTAACCGGGATAAAGGTAAACATTTCTAGATGGACCATGATGAACATACGAATACCATCAACTCAAATCCTCAGAGTCTTTTGGGCCATCTTCGGGATCATTACAGTGGCGATAACAGTGCTTGGGCCAGCTTGTGCAGACCAGAATGACCCCCAGCTTGATAAACTCTTTATTGCCCTTCAAGCCGGCCCATCAGAAACGCAAGCCGCGAATCTAGAACTCGAAATTTGGACTAGGTGGGACAACCATCCCTATGATCCATTGGCAAACCGACAAATGAAAAAGGGCATTGAGTTCATGAATTCTGGGTATCTTGATGCTGCAGAAGACGTTTTCAGCCGCATTATCAACAGCCATCCTGATTTTGCCGAAGCCTGGAACAAACGTGCCACAGTTCGATTTTTTCGTGGCAATGACTCTGGATCTGCGAGCGATATTCTGCAAGTGATCAAACTAGAGCCAAGGCATTTTGGGGCGCTTTCTGGACTTGGCATGATCCGGGTCCGCACCGGTGATTTGGAAGGGGCTTTAAAGGCCTATAAAGCGGCCCAGCGCATGAACCCATATTTGCCACAAATTGAAGCAATCATTGATCAACTAGGCAAAAAGCTTAAAGGGCGCGCCCTTTAATAAGCGAGTTTAAAATAGAGTCGGTGATTCGGATTATTTAGTCTGTTAATTTGGAGGCGGTCACCCGACTGTGTAACTACGTGATAGCCTAAAAATTATGCGGTAAATGAATTGAGTAATGGTCTTGATAATATTAGAGGCGGGAGATATGGAAATCGATACCAACGACATATTAATGAGATACTGTCCACATTGCGATTGTATTTGTCTTATATCAAAAACCGAAATTGACTCTGCGCGGGCAGAAAACAAATTAGTGAGCATCTCCTGCCACCAATGCCAGAAACAGTTTGCCATCGATGGTGACCAGACAAAAGATAGAAAAATAGCCCGTCCAGCCGCCTTAAAATTTGTCACCTGCCCATCCTGTAAAAAACAAGTCACCCTGCCAGACCTGCCGCCAGATCGGTCGTCCGTAGATCTATTTTGCCCGTTTTGCCAGAGTAAAATTAACCATGACGGACAGAAGTCAGAAGGCAAGTCATCGCATTTGGCGTCAGCAAAGTCCGATCTAGGAAAAGCTGACCTCAACCCTACGAGAGAGGCTAGCCCGAGCACTAAATCACCAACAAATTATATGCCACTGTATGCTCTGTTCTTTTTCTGCGTTGGGGCTTACCTGTTTTGGGCTTTTGAAACCGGGCAGTTGCCAGTTGAAGCCTTGTCTTTAGATCGGTGGCTCAAGATTTTGCAATAATTTTATAGCTTGGCTCTTACGGCTCGTCATCGGTCATTTTATCTGGGAACTATGGCGGCAAAATCTCAGTATCGCATGCCTCTTCCAATCACCGAATAATATTTGGCGACCACTCTCAAGGGCCAAACCGAGTTTGTCCATCTTTAAAATTAATTAACAATGGAGAGATTTCTAACGGCACATTATGTGCCGTAACAATGTCCTAAAACAGCTCAATTTCCTTCCATACGAAATCCATCGTGAAATTAATATCGCAGCTACCGTATTTAAGGCTGGATTTTGCCCTTTTTCGGCCAACAAAAACACCATTTTCAGCTTCTAACACTTCGGCACTTTCTGCTGGCGATGACAAACAGGTGATGAGTATATCACAGACCTGTGCCATCTCCTTCGGCCTGTCCACCCACGTCGCGCCGGCATCAAGAAAGGAAGCCGCGGCATCACGATTGAAACCGCGTAAAACAATATCGTACGGATTGCGAATTAAACTCCCCGCCAGCTTGCCACCAACATTACCAAGCTCGATAAACCCACCCTTTTACAATTTCACGAATTCCATATTGCTGTATTACAACATCGCAAATATTAATCGAACACCTCTATATTAAGTGTTTTACATAAGCCCAAATATGACGCTTTTTGGAATACAATAGAAATCATCTAGAGCGTAACAACTCGCATAGAGTTGGTTGTGCCAACAATGCCAAAAGGCATGCCCGCTACTATAACAACCTGATGTCCGGTGCCTGCCATGCCGCGTTTCCGAATTTCAAATATCGCCTCTATAATCGCAGATTCAAAATCGTCGCTGTAGGCACTGGCCGCAGTATCGGTGCCCCAAAGCAAAGATAATTTACGCTGCACTTCGAGATGCGGTGTCATCACCAGAAACGGAATTCCAGGTCGCTCACGTGCAATTCGAACTGCGGTATTTCCAGAACTAGAAAAGGCGACCATGACCTTGGCTTCAACCGTTTCGGCAAGCCCCACACTAGTGCGTGCAACAGCGTGGTAGACACTTTTTTCAACTGGTAATTGACCAGGCCCTGATGTCGGGACAGACCGAATATGTGCCTCAGCAGAGCTCACGATACGTGCCATAAATTCAACCGACTCTACAGGGTATTGACCAGCTGCTGTTTCCGCCGACAGCATGACCGCGTCTGCCCCATCAAACACTGCACCAGCAACATCAGATGCTTCGGCTCTTGTAGGGGCAGGAGCGTCAATCATCGACTCCAGCATCTGCGTAGCAACTACGACTGGTTTGCCAACCAATCGGCATTTTGAAATGATGGTTTTCTGCCATCCAGGCAAGTGTTCTGGGGGCAGCTCAACACCAAGATCGCCCCGTGCAACCATAATCCCATCTGATGCAGCAATAATATCAGAAAGTTCATTCAACGCTGCTGGCTTTTCAATTTTTGACATCAAGACAGCCCGCTTGCCAACAATTGTTCTGGCCGCAATAACATCACTTGCGCGTTGTACAAAAGATAAAGCCACCCAATCAACACCCTTATCCAGCGCATAATTGAGATCATCCAAATCTTTTGTTGTTAGCGGAGTAGTGTCAAGAGTCACATCAGGAAGATTAACCCCTTTGCGGCTTTTCAGCACACCACCAACAAGCACATCTGCAACAAAATTTTTTGCATTCACTGACACAACCCTGAAGACCAGCTTTCCATCATCCATCAATAACCGTGCACCTGGATATATAGCCTTAAAAATTTCCTCATGCGGTAAGCCAACAATGCTGGCATTGCCCTTTTTCGTATCCAGATCAAAAGTAATTCGCTCATCAGCCCGAACGATTGTGCCCTCGGCAATTTCGCCAACCCGGAATTTTGGACCTTGCAGATCTACCAAGATACCGATCGGTACACCCGTTTCAGCCTCAAGAGCGCGAAGGGCATCAATGCGCAAACCTTGTTCTTCACGCGTGCCATGCGAAAAATTTAATCGAAAAACATTAACGCCCGCAGCAGTAAGGCTGGTCAACATCTCCGGACTCGAAGAGACATTCCCCAGAGTCGCAACAATTTTTGTAGACCGAACGCGGTCAGGGATTTCAGCATTCATGGATATTTGTTTCTTTCCCGTAGCTCAAAATATGAGACAAAAACAGACAGGGTGAAGGTCGTTGGACCCGAATGGCAAAGTTATAAAATAGCTTACGGCTCATTTTGATGAAAGCAAAGCGGCATCTACCAGTTTTTAAAACTTTTACAAAACACTAAAAAAGTTTTGCGGAGGGTGCCTATTATGTGACAACTTGAGAAATGCCACCTTTACAGACAATAATCTGAAATCGAAATCCAATTAATTTTGATGTTGGTTACGACGACTTTATTTACCACAGGAAATATCATGATGATAAAAGGCCTCATTGCCCCCATTCTCACCCCTTTTGACGATAATCTCAATCTTCACCAATCGCTTCTTAATAGCCTTGCCAAACAGCTGCTTGCAGCAGGCGTTAGAGGTCTGGCTCCGTTTGGAACAACTGGCGAGGCCTTATCCATTAGTCAAAGTGAGCGCAAAGCCGCCCTTGAGGGTCTGGTGGCGGCAGGCATTGACCCAGGGGTAATGATTCCAGGCACCGGCCTTTGCAATCTACCCGATACCGTTGATCTTTGCCAGCACGCGGTTAGCCTTGGGTGTGCTGGGGTTATGGTATTGCCAGCTTTCTATTTCAAGGGTATGAGCGACGATGGATTATATGACTATTATGCACAATTGATTGCTGGTGTGAATGATCCACGCTTGAAAATATATCTGTATCACATCCCACAGGTTTCGGGGGTTGGTCTTTCTATTAACCTTGTGCGCAAATTACACGCCCATTTTCCAAATGTTGTTGTTGGCATCAAAGACAGTTCCGGTAATTGGGACAACACCGAAGCCCTGTTGAATATTGAAGGGTTAATTGTCTATCCGGGTTCCGAGTTACCAATTATTGAAGCAGTCCGCCGAGGGGCACCTGGATGTATCTCCGCCACTGCTAATTTGAACGGCACTGACATTGCCGAGGTTGTTGATTTATGCCTTGCTGGCAAATGGTATGAGGCCGAGGTCAAACATAAAAAAGTGCGGGCAGTGCGGCTTATGTTTCAGGATTACGCTCCAATTCCAGCGCAAAAGGCCCTTCTTGCAAGGTCAACAGGCAACAGCACTTGGAGCAATCTTCGCCCGCCAATGCGGCCAATGACCAAAGACAAGCTGGATGCTTTGGCCGATAATCTCGCCAGCCAATTTGGCATGAAATTCTAACACGTAATATGCCGTAAGATATGTCTTTTTGGATCACCACTGGTTGTTTGTCTTTATCATCTACCGAGGTTTGTCAATGAAGCTTGCTGTCACCCTAACCGGCATTTGTCTAATGATTGCGGGCCTGTCTGGTCTTTTCTGGTTTTTCATGCCAGATTTTAGCAACAATTTTAACCCGCCAAAAATCATCATGGTGAAAGCAACGCTTGAAAATCGCTGTTCAGTAATTGATGAGACATTTGTTGCCGAGGCACCAGAACAAGGACGCCGGGCGCCATTTCGTGACGGAGTTGCAATAATGCGGCTGCCCGAACGAGCAAAAATTCAACTGGCGGTTTCAAGCGCCTACCCAGCCTTCAAATATGACGATGTGCCGCAACCAGTCGCCCCGAATGTAGTGCTGATTGCCGACTGCGATGTATCACCCCGACTGAGATCTATTTTTGGGTCAATGAAAGAAACATTCAAGCAATAATCGACACCCTGTTTAAGGCCCAAAAAAATTCGTAATCAAATTACCTTCGCATTGCGCAAGGCAGCGATCGCTTCTGGCGACATGTCAGCCCATTCAGCGATGACCTGATCACTATGTTCACCGAGCCGCGGCGGCGTAATGCGATATTGTGCTGGGGTTAGACTAAGTTTCGCGGCAAAGGCAGTAGTTGAAATTTTACTTCCATCTTTACGCCATTGATCGATTCTGGCACCGCGCGCCTGAACATGCCGGTCCGCAAACACCTCAGAAATATTATTAATAGGGCCACAAGAAACACCCGCAGCCTCTAATGTTTCAATCAGCTGTTGGCGGTCCATCTTTACAATGATGTCAGCAAGGGTTGCATCCAACTGTTCCCGGTTTTTGATACGCGCCTCATTGGTTGCAAAGTCAGCGTGATCAGCCAACTCGGGAACAGCCAATGCTGCTGTCAAACGAATAAATTGTTTGTCATTCCCACACGCGACAATCACAAACCCATCATGCGCACGATAAACGGTATAGGGAACAACACTTGGATGGCTGTTACCCATGCGGCCTGGACACATCTCCGCGTTCAACCAATTTGCAGATTGATTCGCTAGCATGGAGATTTGACTATCAAGAAGCGCGCAATCGATATGCTGGCCCTTGCCAGTTAGAGCACGATATTGAAGTGCCGCTAGAGCGGCGTTTGCTGCGAACATGCCAGTAAACAAATCACATACCGCAACTCCAACCTTCATTGGCGCACTGCCCGGGATGCCATCAGGCTGGCCGGTAATGCTCATCAAGCCGCCCATGCCCTGTATCAAAAAATCATATCCTGACCTGTGAGAATAGGGCCCTGCTTGACCAAAACCCGTAATTGAACAGTAAATAATTCCCGGGTTAATGGCGGCAATTGACACGTAATCCAGACCATATTTCTTCAACCCACCCGGTTTGAAATTTTCGATTACGATATCAGCCTTTTGGGCCAGCTTCCGTACGAGATCGGCGCCACCTTCGGTTGAAAAGTCAATTGTAACAGATCGCTTGTTACGATTACAGGCGGAAAAATAGGCAGCAGAATCACGGCTGCCATCGGCATTCTGGGAAAAAGGCGGGCCCCATTTTCGTGTGTCGTCACCGCCATCCGGATTTTCCACCTTCACCACATCCGCACCAAGATCCGCAAACATCTGTGCGGCATAAGGCCCAGCCAAAATCCGACTTAGATCCAGCACTTTTAATCCAGCAAGTGCCATCGGGGTTTCGTGATTTGTCATTATCTGTCCTGCTATAATAGTTCCGTTGCCATAGTTAGATTGTCTTACTCGCCAAAATACGTGATTTTCAATTTACAGCCTATGGAAAAATTGGCAGGCTTACTACTCGCAACTTTCATAGATTTTGCAGTGCCATTCGCCCTGCTTTCACTCACCCAGATGGACAGATCATGGATTTTTCACTCAGCGCTGAACAACAGATGCTTCAAGAGACGGCACGTCGCTTTGCGCAAACAGAACTTCCCGCTCATGCCACAGATATTGAAAATAACAACGCGCCGCCAAATCTGGTTCTTCGCAAACGATTCGCCGAAATGGGCTTTATGGGCATCAATTTACCATCTGCCTTTGGCGGAGCTGGGCTGGGGCATTTTGAGGCTGTTTTGATTTTGGAAGAGCTAGCAAAAATTTCTGTTGCGGTCGCGTTTCCTGTTTTTGAAGCTAGTTTTGGGCCGGCCCTTGCAATTGCACATTTTGCGCCAAAAGCATTACAACAGCGTATTCTTCCACAAGTCTGTTCAGGTGAAATGGTAGTTGCCGTTTCCATGTCCGAACCACATGCTGGGACGGCGTTGACCGACCTAAAAACCAGCGGCAAGCTGAGTGGCGATAAGATCATACTAAATGGCAGCAAACGCTGGTGTTCAGGCGGTGGTCATGCTGATGCCTATGTTGTTTATTGCCGCCTGTCTAATGATCCGGGGGCCAAGGGTATTGGCGCAGTATTGGTAGAAAAAGGTACACGGGGTTTTACATTTGGAGCCCCAGAATCACACATGGGCTGGCGTGGCATTGCTAGTGCCGATATGTTTTTTGATAATGTTGAAATCCCTGTCGAAAATATTATTGTTCCTGCGGGTGGTTTCAAAAAGCTAATGGAGGCCTTTGATCTAGAACGCTGCGGTAATACTACGATGAGCCTTGCTTGCGGTCAGTCTGCCTTTGATTATGCGCTTGATTATGTCCAAGAACGCGAACAATTCGGTAAACCAATTATTGAATTTCAAGCCGTACAATTGCAGATTGCCCAGATGAAAATGAAGTTAGATGCGGCGAGGCTTCTTTTGTATCGGGCAGTCAATAATGCTGAACAGTCCCTGCCATCAATTGCAGATAGCTCAATTGCAAAATGCTATGCAAATGAAATCGCGCGTGACGTTGCCAGTGCTGCAGTACAATTGATGGGCGGCTATGGCTATTCAAAATCCTATCCGATGGAGCAGAAAATGCGCGACGCCTGGGGATGGGGCATTGCTGGTGGGTCGATTGACATCCAGAAAATAAATATTGCCGCTGCTCTTGTTGGCAAAAGGTTTAACCAGCGGGGTTAGCCTTTACCCCTTCCATACTTTGCCAAGAACATTCACCCAATTTGCATGGCATAACTTAGTCATCAGCTCATTGTCATATCCATGGGCGCGCATGGCCTCACGTAGGGCTGGCAAACCGGCGGCATTACCAATTCCATCGGGCACGGTAGTGCCATCAAAGTCTGACCCAAGCCCAACTCTGTCTTCCCCAAGATAGGAAAGCAAATAATCAAGATGGCGGAGCATGACGTCAAAACCAGTATCAGCCTTCATGCGGCCATCCGGACGAAGAAAGGCGACTGCAAAATTCAGCCCCACCATCCCATCACTTTCGGCAATCGCCGTGAGCTGTCGGTCGGTTAGGTTACGCGCGTGTGGGCTAATTGCGTAGGCGTTAGAATGGGTGGCAACAAGTGGGGCCGATGATTGCTTGGCAACATCCCAGAAACCCGCTTCATTTAAATGCGATAGATCAATGAGAATACCATTATCGTCACAGTATTGGACCAGCCTCTTGCCATGATCACTTAGGCCCGGACCAATATCGCCAGTACTTGGAAAACGGAATGGTACGCCATGTCCAAATTGGTTTGGCCGGCTCCATAACGGACCAATTGATCGCAAGCCAGCACGCCGGAACATATCCAAGTTGTAAAAATCACGATCAATTGGCTCAGCACCTTCAATGTGCATAATAGCAGCAATTTTGTCCTGTTTAAGACAGGATTGTAGCATCGCTGCTTTTGTGCAAATCGTCACGTAGCCAGCTTGTTCCATCCGATGCAGAATTGCCGCCTGTGCGATAGCAATTGGAAGGGCCTCATCTACAGAGATTTTCGGAGGTAAAGGTAAATCATATTTTGGCAGATTCATCTGCGAATTCTTACTATCCAGATCGATGGGCGATGGCACCCAGATAGCAAAAAACCCGCCTCCAAAACCACCTTTGCGCATCTTATCCATATCAAGATGGCCCGGCATCTCACCTGCAAAAACATCAAGATTAATAGCCCCACCCGATTTCAAATTTGATTTGTATAAAAGCGACAAAATGTCGTTATGCCCATCAAAAATAAGCGGGGTCCTTAGTGCAGGTTTCATCCTCACAGCTCTGTCAGTCCTCGGAGTTTGCCAGTAATCACATAATTCAATATTGCCGCCACCTGGTCAGCAGTTTCAACCGTCGCAAGAGCTGCGCCATCAACCTCTTTTAGGGCATGCTGATGATCGCTGCCATGCATGATTACCAATGCCTTGCCAAGGGCCGCCGCATAACCGGCATCAAACGCAGCATTCCATTGTTTGTATTTTTCTCCAAAACGTACCACAACAACATCAGCGCGGGAAATTGCGGTACGGGTGCGAATAGCATTAAGTTTAGCCCCTTTGTGATCATGCCAGAATTTATCCGGTTCATTCCCCATGATAGCAACCCCGCAACCATCGGATGCACCATGGTCGGTTACCGGACCCAGAAAGATAATCTCAAGCTTCTGTTTTTCGCAAGCATCGGCCACTTCTCCTCGCCAATCTGTGTGAATTTCACCTGATAGATAGACTGTTAATTTCATCTCTTACTCTTTCTTAGGTTATTTTTTATCACCAACGGCGTTCAAAGCAAGCCCCTATTTAGGACGAATGCGCGCACCGGTTTTCGCCTCATATTCAAGAGCAACAAGGCTCATATCAGCTGCATCGCCATGCATGCGCATAGCATCTTGAAGCTCTGCAAATGCCACCTCGCCAAGGGGCATTGTTTGGGCAAGGCCAGTCGCCATGCCCAGCGCTAATCCGGCGTCTTTTTCCATCAATGCCATTGAAAACCCCTGATGCATTTTCCCTGATAGAATATTATCCGGTAGGGTAATCTCGGTTGCATAATTGCGACCGGAACTTTTTTGCAAAATATCAACAGCCCGTTCAGCATCCACACCGGCATTTATCAGCAAAGATACCACTTCAAAACTGGCCATACGGCAAATAAGATTCAACAAATTGTTACCTGCTTTTAACGCGTGGCCAGCACCGACTGGTCCAGCGTGAAAGACATTGCTGCTGATACCTTTTAAAATGGGGAGAATCTGTTCATAGATCTTATCCTCACCACCAACCATTATGGCAATGGTTCCTTCGCGGGCACCACGCGGGCCACCGCTAACCGGCGCATCAACAAATATCACACTGGCCTTTGCAAGGCGAGCGGCCTGATCCCGGCTTAATGCCGGGTCGCCAGATGTCATATCAACAAAAATCTGTCCTCGTTTTAAATCGCCAGCAATACCTTCATCGCCGAAGAGCACCGTCTCCGTCACTGCAGATGTAGGCAGACAGGCAAAAATAAGGTCGCAGGATTTGCCGAGCTCTGACGCACTTTCAGCGGCAATTGCACCCTCTTCGGCAAAAGGGGCCATTTTTATGTTGTCAGGGTCGTAGACCATTAATGGCAACCCGTCAATTTTTGGCTTCATAAGGCGCATCGCGATGGCACTACCCATGTTCCCAAGACCAATAAAACCAATTCTTCCCCTTCTTTCCAATATCGAGAGAGTTTTTTTGTCAATCACGGCACTACGCTCCCCAAAATAAAAGATAATCGGTCTTTTTTCAAAAAGAGATAAAATAATACAAAAATATCCAGCATCATGCGAAGCGATTCATAGTCATCAGCTGATCCAGAACCACAAAATCGATTGCATTTAATTTTGTATTTTCCCAAAAAAACTGGTAATTGTTTGCAACTTCAAATGGTAAACCGCTACCATGCAATATAACTTATATCCAGCCATTTGCTCCCAAAAATAAACATCACTGATTGAATTTCTTGCATGAAAAAAAATATGCGGCAGTCAAAATCAAAATTTTATGCCCCACTCGCTGTTCTTGTTTTTTGTCTCGCCATGATTGCTGTCAGCCGCGGCATGGGCGAAACCTATGGTGTTTTTCTCTTACCCATCAGCGAAACCTTTCAATGGAACCGAGCAAGTGTGACATCAGTATTTTCGATTTACATGGTATCATTCGGCCTTGGTTCATTATTGTCAGGCATTGTGTTTGACCGGCTTGGCCCAAAATTCAATTACATCATTGGCCTCTTGATGCTGGCAAGTTGTTACGGCTTTGCAGGTCGATTGGAGTCCTTGCCAGCTTTTTGCCTGGTTGTCGGGGTGTGGGGGGGCGTCGGAGGTGCATTGGTTGGCATTGTACCAACTCAAAGCTTAATTAAGCGTTGGTTCAAGCGGCGGCAAGCAGCGGCAATGTCAATCGCTTATTCTGGACAGGGCCTTGGTGTCATGCTTTTGGCTCCAGCAGCTCAGGTAGCGATTGATGCATATGGCTGGAAGGGGGCTTACGAGCTTGCAAGCTTAGGTTTTATCGGTTGTTTTACAGTAATTTTACTAATGCCGTGGCGGCGCATTGCAAACGGGGCTATTACGCCTGCCGCCAGTCCATCGGTAAAAGATCGAGCCCTAAAGAACAAGGTTTTTAATCAAAACATCAAACCAGCCACCAAAGAATTATCACTGCGGGAGGCTATAAGGCTTCCTGAATTTTGGGGATTTTTTACTATTTTTGGCGCAACGGCGATCGGAGTGGTTGGTATTTCGCTTCAAACTGTTGCATATCTTATTGACCAAGGCTTCGAGCCGGTTTTTGCAGCATTTTCATTTGGCCTGGTTGGAATGCTGACTATTGCGGGCATTGCAATCACAGGCATTCTCGCAGAGCGGTTTCCAAGGCACATCATTGCCACTTGCAGTTATGGCCTTACAGTGCTTTCGGTCATCGCTTTAGCTTGCTTGCAGGTCAAACAAAGCGAGATCTTTTTGGCAATTTTCATTGTTTGTTTTGGGCTTTCGGCTGGAGCTCGTGGCCCCATAGTCACCACTCAAATGGCTGAACTTTTTGCAGGGCGCGGGTTAGCCTCTATTTTTGGAGCCACTAGCGTTGGATATGGATGCGGTGCCGCGGTCGGTGCTTTTTTGGCTGGGCTTAGCTATGACATTACGGGAGGTTACTCTTTAGGGTTTTTTATCAGCTTAATATTCCTTTGCATCGGAATGTCAATGTTTTGGTTAATTCCAGGCATCAAGAACAACAGAATTGAATAATTTTTTGTAATTTTCATAAATATCTGATTGGGTTTTCAAAGAGACATTAAAATGGGAAACAAAATGGCTGATGACCCCAACAATGAAAAGGCACTTCACGGAATAAAGGTTCTTGATCTAACCAGATATCTATCAGGCCCACAAACGACCCTTTTTTTGGCTGCGCTGGGGGCAGAAGTTGTTAAAATTGATGACCCCAAACTGGGTGATCCTGTCGCGAATTCACCACCATTTTTTGGCAAGAATGGTGTATCAATGTCACAAGATTCAGCGACCGACGTGGGTATCGCTTACTTAAAGCGAGCAAGATCAAAAAATCCATTGAATTAGATCTGAAAGATGCCCAAGACCTCGATCTATTCAAAAAATTAGTCAAAAAGGCAGATATTGTTGTTGAGAATTTTAGATTTGGAGTTACTTAACAGCTCGGCATTGATTACGAGCATTTAAAATCAATTAATCCAACTATAATTTATTGCTCAATCACTGGTTATGGAACCACAGGACCTGATGCAAACAAAAAGGCTTTTGACGCAACTGTCCAAGCAGCAGCCGGATTGATGAGCGTGACTGGCGATCCCGATGGCCCATCAATGGGCAACACTATTGCAGGCACATTCGCTTTTTCCTCTATTTTAGCGAGTTTGCTGCGGCGCGCCAAGACTGGGGATGGCGAATTCATAGATGTTTTAATGACAGATTGCTTGATAGCTTTGCTTTATGATGAGCCCTGGGATTGTTATGACACATTGGGGCTGAGCAAAAGGCAAGGGAATCGTATAATGCGATTTTCACCCTTCAATTGCTATCGAGCAAAAGACGGTGAGGTCGTCCTAGGTGCTGCTTCAGAAAAAGAATGGGTCGATATCCTTGAAATGATTGATCAGGATGATACCAAATACCTAAGCAAGCTCTCAAGTGTCAGCGACCGTTTTCAAAACAACCATGAAGTTGATGCATTGATGAGTGCTTGGACATCCAAGCATAGCGTCAGAGAAATAGTGGATTTATGTGATGCCTTTGGAGTTTCGTGCAGTCCAGTTAATGACGCTTCAAAAATATTTGAATTGGAGCAGGTTGTGTCACGAAACATTCTTACTCCGGTAAAACACTCTCATTTTTCAAGCGAGAGCGGACCTTTGGCAGCAAACTTTCCAGTCAAATTTTCAAGTTCTGACGCATCCTTAAAGAAACCAGCACCAAAGCCAAACGAACACTTTGAGGAAATTACGAAAACGTGGCTTGGCGATGAAGTCAACTAAGGTTTAATTAAACTTAAAAAACACGAAAGGGGGGTTTTCATGGCTCAAAAACCGATAATCAAGATGTATTCAGACTTCAAGAGCCCATATGCGTATATCGCTTTTAAGCCTGGAATGGAACTCACCAAAAAATACAATGTTGAGATTAAATGGCGCCCATTTCAGTTACGCCTCAAAGGCAAAGGGCAAAGAAGCATTTATTCCGAATGGAAAATAAAATATTCCTACATGGATGCAAGGCGTCATGCGAACCGGCTTTACGATAAACAAATGCTCAGAGGCCCACTCAAAATCTTTGACACTACCCCGGCCCTAATTGGGAGTCTATTTGCCGAAAAGAATAACCTGCTGCATAGCTATTGTACGAACGTTTTCGAATCATTTTTCAAACGTGAGTTTGCCGCGGATGACTGTAACGAGGTGGCAGAATTATTGGAGACACTTGGTTTGTCAAAGGAAGAGTATGTTGACTTTTTGTCAAACGAAGGCAAAACACTTTTTGAACGCTGTCTTGAGGAAGCATCCGAGGATCAGATTTTTGGAGTTCCAATGTTTATGTTCAATGGAGAACAGTTCTGGGGAGCCGATAGGATTTGGTTGCTTGAAGAGAGATTAACTGAAGCAGGCCTTAACAAAAGTAGTGAAAAATGAGTCCTATTGAAACAACTCTGTTTTTTTGGCCAACGCCAAACTGTTACAAAGTCAACATCCTATTAGAAGAGCTCGAGCTAAAGTATGAAGTGCGCCCTGTTCACATCGGAAAAGGTGAACAGTTTGATCATAAGTTCCTGGAAATTAGTCCACACAGCAAAGTTCCTGCTCTTCGAGAGCATACTGCTAGTGGAAAAATACAAACAATATTTGAGTCTGGGGCTATTCTGCTGTATTTAGCAGAAAAACATAACCAGTTACTTGGTGGCAAAAAAACAAACAAGCTCTCAGTAATTCAATAGCTAATGTTTCAGATGGCTAACATTGGACCAATGCTTGGTCAGGCGCACCATTTTAGGCATTAAGCGAAGAGCAATACGTTATCTAAATGACTCATTTATTGGTAAATTTCCAATACCCGGCCAGCCGCCTCTTTTTCCCGAGTGGTCCTACAGAAAGAGACTCAAGGCACCCCTATTGGTTGAACATAATGAAGAGGTGCTTACAACTATTTGCGGAATGGAAAAAGAAGAAATATCAGAGCTTATCAAGGATGGTGTAATCGTTTCAGACCCAACACTTCGTATCTTTTCGCATGAATAAATTTCGCCCGATATAGTACAAAAATAGTTATTCTTTTGCTCCTGTCAGACGACGCATCACTGGCGAAGCAATCTGATCGGAGATATGAAAATCCCATAATGCTGCTTTTTCACCAGAGACAAAGTCCTCAAAGGCTTCATCTAACTCTTCAAGGTTGGTAAAGCTAATGCCGCCAAGGCCAAAGCCGCGTGCCACACTGGCGAGATCAGTTTGTCCGAAAGCCGCACCGGTTTCATCATGGCCGTCAACGCGTAGTTTATGAATTTCTGATCCATAGGCTGCGTCATTCATCACGATCATCAACAATTTGATTCCATGCCGCTTTATAGTTTCCAGCTCTTGTGCATGCATCAAGAAACCACCATCACCATCAATCAGCACAACCTGTGTTTCAGGGCGGGCAGCTGCAACACCAATTGCGTAGGATAACCCGTTTCCAATTGCGCCAAATTCTCGAATGGTCAGGAACACATCAGCCGAACGGCCAGTCATATGAGCCGCGTAATAAGAACAATGACCAGAGGAGTTCACGATAAACCAGTCTTTGGGTAATTTTTGATCCAGCGCCTTTATCATCTGGCGCGGGTCAATCACATCAGGCGCTACCTGAAATGGCAGTGCATCGGGATATTCGGCCGCTTTCTGCTGCGCTGCCAATTCATCGCGCCATTCATCGCTACCTGAAGGGCAACCCTTAATATCACCAAGGGCGTTCAAAATTGCATTAACACCAATTTTGGCATCCGCGCAAAGATGATGATGTGCTGCTACACGGCCTTGCTGATAAATGATAGGGTGCGTGTCGATATGCAGAATTTTTGCATCAGGATACAACCGGCCCGCGTCGGCAGAATGTGATGCGAGGCTTGTACCGACAGCAATCACCAGGTCAGATTCCCGGCAAGCCTTGCGCGCCGTATCAGAGGCGAACCCGCCAACAACATTCAAGGAGTGGATTGAGCGATGAAAAAGACCACGAGCTGGCAAACTCGTCAAAAGTACCGCGCCAATTTTATCGGCAAGGCGTATACAGGACGGGCCCGCATCGGCCAGCACGGCGCCTCGCCCTCCAATCAACACTGGCCTTTTTGCCTGCGCTACCAAAGCCGTTACGGCATCCACAACTCCCGGATCTGGAAAGATCTTTCCAGCAGATGGAACAAAATCAGCCGCCGCTTCAATGGTAACGTTAAGATCACCCCACTCACTTTCCTGCAGATCAAAAGGCATACCAATCACAACTGGAATGCCAGTCATTTGGGTGCGGGAAAACGCATCCTGAATCTGACGGGTGACCCGAGGCTTATGCAAAATCCTTACGTAATCGGCGCCACAAGCCGTTACAAACGGTGCTTGATCAATTTCTTGATTGTACCATGAAGCCCGCAATGGTGATTCCCCAACAAATAACACGAGCGGGATCCGTGCTCGCACGGCTGCGGAAAGGCCCGTCATTACCTGTGTTAGCCCAGGCCCGCATGTGACCGTGGCAAGGCTAGGCTGGCCTGTTACCCGCGCACAGGCCATAGCCATCGAGACGGCACAATGCTCATGCCGCGCATAGGTAAAACACACGTCAAGATGGGCAAGCGCGCCAGCAAAGTGCATATTCCCATCGCCAAGAAGAGCAAAGCAATGACCAACTCCCTGGGCTTTAATGGCTTTTGCCACAACATCATATGTTTTCATCAACCATCACCACAATAATTCAAAGATAGCTGCCCAACACCTGCTGCTTCCAACATTATTGGGGTATTTTCAGTATTTCAATTTAGTAGATTAAGAAGACACACGAGGCAACTTGTCAAATCAAAATCACTTGCTCAATTATAGTCTTTAATTATCAGATTTTCTGATCAATAGATTTCTTATTGATCTCTGACCATCCGCAGTTCACGATTGCTGCTCACTTGGTTTTTTTACCAATCAGTTGATCTTAAAGGCACCAGAACCATGACAGATAAAGTGATAAAACTTGATAAGAAGACACCCAAGCTAGAGAGCCATTGTTTTCCCCGTCACACCAAGGTAGTTCCGCCAGTGGCTGTTGAAGGCAGTGGTTGTTATCTGAGAGATGCAGATGGTAAACAATATTTTGACGGGTCAAGCGGGGCTGCCGTATCTTGCCTTGGTCATGGAGATGCCGATGTCGCGGTAGCGATGAAAGACCAGATTGACAAGCTGTCATTCGCTCATACAAGCTTTTTCACATCAGAACCGGCCGAGGCTTTGGCCGACCTTCTAATTGCCAATGCGCCGCCGGGCATTGATCGAGTTTATTTCGTATCAGGCGGGTCTGAGGCAGTCGAAGCAGCATTAAAGCTGGCGCGGCAATATTTTATTGAAATTGGCGAAAGTAAAAGAACTCACATTATTGGGCGCAAACAAAGCTACCATGGTAACACCCTTGGGGCGCTGGCTGCCGGCGGCAATGCACGGCGACGCGAACAATTCGCCCCTTTGCTGTTTAGTGCCAGCCATATTGACGCTTGTTATGCCTATCGCGGTAAGGCTGATAATGAGAGCCATTTTGATTATGGCCGGCGCATGGCCAATGAATTGGAGGTGGAAATTCTGCGGCTAGGACCAGACAAAGCTATGGCCTTTCTGGCAGAACCAGTCGTAGGAGCAACGCTTGGTGCGGTTGCTGCCGAAGAAGGCTACTTCACTCGCATCCGTGAAATCTGTGATCAGTACGGTGTGCTTTTGATACTAGATGAGGTGATGTGCGGCATGGGTCGGACTGGTTCATTATTTGCTTGCAATCACGATCCGGTACGCCCCGATATTATTACTATTGCCAAAGGCCTTGGCGCAGGTTACCAGCCAATTGGGGCGACGCTTTGTAGCAAAAATATTTTTGATGCTATAGAAGCGGGAAGTGGCTTTTTTCAGCATGGCCACACCTATCTTGCACATCCTGTTGCCTGCGCAGCATCGTTTGCGGTGCTGACCAAAATCATTAACCAGAATTTGCCTGCACGTTCCAGAAAAATGGGCGATATGCTGCAAGATGCTTTGCGGCAAAAATTTAGCCAGCACCCATTTATTGGTGACATTCGAGGCCGCGGTCTTTTCATTGGCATCGAATTTGTAGCTGACCGCGAGCAGAAAACGCCATTTGATGCTTCAAATGGAATTAATCGCAGAGTCAAGTCCGCCACCTTTGATGCTGGTTTGTTGTGCTATCCAATGGGTGGGACAATCGATGGCAAGAAAGGTGATCATCTATTGCTGGCACCGCCATTGATCATGGAAACTGGGCATATCGATGAAATCACCAATAAGCTGGAAATTGGCTTCAAAAAAGTGTTTGATTCTATAGTGCTCTAATCCAAGCCAGCATCTCGTCAACTGCACTTTGAGTTTGAGCAGGTGAGACGATATCGCCAGCGATTATATGCGCGTAAACATCGTCCGATGTCCGCAAATCCACCATTACGCTCTTATGCGGTCCGCC
This sequence comes from SAR116 cluster bacterium AG-325-I21, assembly GCA_003282865.1. Classification (GTDB taxonomy): domain Bacteria; phylum Pseudomonadota; class Alphaproteobacteria; order Puniceispirillales; family Puniceispirillaceae; genus UBA3439. The sequence continues at coordinate 53,929 of QBYK01000010.1, forward strand.
CCATTCTTTGGCAAACTCCGCAATTTTTTCAGCCACCACCACTTGATCTTTTCGGCTATAGTAAAAAAGAGCTGGCACGTCCACCTCAGCAAAATCCAAATCATCAACAGCTTTTACTAGCGCCGCCATTGGCATCAGTGCAACCGTTGGATAATCAGTTGTCCAATAGCGGGCATGAAGCTCGTTCCGTGGAACGGTTTGCTGCCAGTCACCGATTATAAGCGGCACCCAATGCCGCGCAAATGGCCATGTCAAAAGCGTTGCTGCCCTGTTGTTAATGGCGAAATTTGGTGAAATAAAAATAAAGCCAGCGATATTTTTTATCGCGGCTTTATCTTGCGCTAACGCTGCGGTTAGTGTACCACCAGTAGAGTTTCCCATAACAATCAGTCGTTGGCCGATTGCAGTTCCAACTTTCAGTGCTTCACCAACATCACGCATCCAGTGATCTATGCTGGCCTCAGCCAACGCTTCTGCACTGCGGCCATGGCCAGTTAAGCGCGCCAGATATAAATTAGCCCCGAGAGCTTTTGCCACCCTATCTGGCACCGGGCGAATTTCTTTAGATGTTGCAGTAAACCCATGAAGGTAAACAATCGACAATGGCGTCCTAATGCCCGGCTCTTTTGCCCAAATAACCTGTTTCTGAACACCCACAACGATATCATCAAACTGCTGTTCCCGTGTAGCAAGATAGACATCAACATCACTGCCAACTCGAATCTGGTCATGGTCAATAGTAAGATCAGCGGGTTCACGCGGCGTAAATAACCACACCAACGCCAACAACCCAACAAAACCCAGCAGATAAAATCTCACGCTTTTGAATTTTACAAAAATAGTCCGGCCCCACTTCTCATACATCTGTCGATTATTGAATCAAACCAACGTTCCAAAATGGTATCTAATTTTCCACACAGATCAAATTACTTCGACCTTTGCCGATAACACCAAGCAGTGCTAGGGTTTAATCATGGAAGATAGGGTTATCAAACTTGAAGAAAAAATGGCCATTTTACAGGATGAGTTATCGCAAATGGGTCATGAGGTTTATGCGCAACAAAAAGAAATGGCGCGGCTTATGATCGAAATAGGAAAATTGAAATCTCGCCTTGAGCATGTCAAACCCGATAGTGGTATTCTAAACCCAAGTGAGGATTCACCACCGCCCCATTATTGAGGCCGTTCGCATTAATATAAATGAACGATCATTGGTTCATATAACAGCCCAGATGGTGCGTTTATCGAGCTTGATCGCGTAGTTTGTTCCGAAGACAGACGCGATAGGAGGTGACGAGGTAATCCTGGATTTCAACTTATTCATCCAGTTTTTTCAGGAACGCTATTCCAGCTGGACTGAGTCTCGATAACTCTTTGCCGTTTGCAATATCAGAGGCAACTGATTTCCCAATTTCAACTCCCCATTGATCAAAGCTGTTCACGCCCCAGATGAAGCCAGACACAGTAGTGATATGTTCATATAAAGCCAGTAACCTGCCAAGCGCATAAGGAGTTGTCATTTCCCAGCTTATCAGCACAGATGGACGGTTCCCAGGAAAATGACGATGCGGCTCATCCGTATTCGAGGCACCACTAGCCAGTGTCTCGGCTTGAGAAATAGCATTAATTAAAAGCGTTGTATGACTAGCTTGCCAAGTCGGATCATCTGGCATGATCGCCGATTTACGCGCCACCAATATATCAATCGGAACAATATCTCGTCCCTGGTGAAGCCATTGGAAAAAACTGTGCTGACTGCTAGTTCCAACACCTCCCCAGACCAGCGGGCCGGCAGGTTCAGACAGTGCATTACCAAACCGGTCCACACTTTTTCCGTTACTCTCCATTTCAAGCTGCTGGGCCCATCCAGGAAAGCGTGATAACCGTTGGTCGTAAGGCATTAGTCCATAAGCCGTGCGCCCAAGAAATGTCCTCTGCCAGATCCGCAAAAGGCCCATGATTACCGGCAGGTTACTCCCAAGGGGCGCGGTCTTAAAATGCGTATCCATGGCATGCGCGCCGGAGAGTAGTGCAGCAAAATTCTTGCTTCCAATTGCAATCATGACGGGCAGGCCAACGGCCGACCACAACGAATAGCGCCCACCTACACCATCGTCAAACGCAAAGATATGGTCTATTGCAATACCCCAATTTTTGGCTCGTTCAGTATTCGCCGTCACTGCGACAATGGCTCGATCGGCAGCAGCTCCATTTTTTTGCAACCAGTCTTTTGCCAACCTTGCATTGGTCAGGGTCTCAGCTGTCGTAAATGACTTTGATGTCACAATAAAAAGTGTTTTATGTGGATCGCATTGGACCAACGCGTCATGAAGCGCCGCAGGATCAACATTTCCAACAAAATGTAGAGCCGGCCCATCGTGAAAGCTGGCAAGGCCTTGGGTAACCATCGCCGGACCAAGATCAGACCCGCCAATACCAAGGTTAACAACGGTTGTTACTGATTCATTTGCACGCAAACTATCTACAAAACTGGAACATTTTTTATAATCTTCATGGCTCCGATATTCGG
>QBYK01000011.1 GCA_003282865.1 SAR116 cluster bacterium AG-325-I21
CTAAGCTGCCGAGAGGCGCTCAGCGTATTGGCACCGCCAGCCCTTGTAAGAACGCCGCCTTTAGAATTGGCGATACGGTATTTGCCATTCAGGGACATCCAGAGTTTGACGCTCCCTACACCGATGCGCTAATGAGTCTCTTGGAGGACCGCGCTGGCAAAAGCCACGTCAGAGCGGCTCGCAAATCATTATCAACACCGCAAGATGGGCAACGAGTTGCCAACTGGATTCTAACCTTTTTCGCCAAACATAAGCCAGCCCGATGAAAGCACGGATTGGTCAGATGCCTTACGTCACATCAAACCGCAGAAAACGAGAACAACCAGAATGTCACTTGTTATAGGCCTTGATACTGGCGGCACCTACACTGATGCCGCCATTTTTGACGTAGATCAAGGGGTTGTGCGCACCACCGGCAAGGCGCTGACTACCCGCGAAGATCTATCAATTGGACTCGGTGTTGCCATTGCGAAGGTGCTGGCAGCCCATGATGGAACCCCTGACGATATTCAGCTTATCTCGCTATCGACGACGCTTGCAACCAATGCTCTAGTTGAAGGGGTTGGTGGCCGGGTTGGCCTATTCATGATAGGTTTTGACGACGGCGCCCTTGAACGAGCAGATCTTGCTCGAGCATTGGGCCAAGATCCGATTCATTTCATCGCCGGCGGCCATAAACCTGATGGTGGTATTCAAGCACCGCTGGACATTGCCGCATTAAGCACTACAGCAAAGGCTTTAAAATTTGAAGTATCCGCCTTTGCTGTTGCCGGACATTTTGCTACCCGCAACCCACTTCATGAGACCGAAGCGCGAGATATTTTACGCAATATTACCGGCCTTCCCGTGACATGCAGCCATGAATTGTCATCCTCATTGGGCGGACCGCGGCGCGCGCTCACCGCGGTTTTGAATGCACGCTTGATCAACTTGCTCGACAGGCTGATCACCGCAACGCAGAGTATTATGACCCAGAATGGGCTGATGTGCCCGTTAATGGTGGTCAAGGGGGATGGATCACTATTACAGGCAGATTTCGCGCGCTCACGTCCGGTTGAAACGGTTTTATCAGGCCCCGCCGCCAGTCTCTCCGGGGCGGCATTTCTTGCCGGTTCGAAAAGCGCCCTTATCGCCGATATCGGCGGTACCACAACCGATATTGCCTTTTTGCAAAACGGAACCCCACGACTAAAAAAAGATGGTGCATTTGTTGGTGGGTGGCAAACCATGGTTGAAGCTGCCGAAATTCGTACGAGCGGGCTTGGCGGTGACAGTGAGGTTACGCCCCTTTTACGAGGCCGTTCAGGCGAGTTAACACTTGGTCCGCGCCGGGCGATACCTTTATCCCTAATAGCGTTGAAATGGCCGCAAATCAAAGATCATCTTAAGGCCCAACTTGCGCTTGCCATACCCATGTTAACCGACGCACGCTTTGTCTTTCCCATTATGCCTGATGGCATTCCAAAATGGCTGACCCGGTCTGAAATCAGGCTTGCTGAAAAGGCGCTTGCGTGCGGGCCAGTCCAGATTACAGATATTGCCACAACGCAGCTTGCGCTTCGAACTGTTGATCGGTTGATTGGCCGTGGCCTGCTTGGGCTTTGCAGCTTTACCCCTACTGATGCCGCTCATGTAATTGGTAAATTTAACGAATTTGACCGCGATGCAGCCGTACTTGGTGCAACATTAATGGCGCGGCAGCCAAATGGTAGCGGCGATGATATTGCCAATACCCCCTACCTCTTCGCCGAAATGACCCTTGCCGAACTGTATCGTCGATCAGCTCTTTCATTGATGGATGCGGCATTCGCCCATGAGTTCGGCAGCGAAGCCGCAATCTCTGATTGCCCCATTCTTTCGCATTCATTTGGGCGACACAAGTCAACCAGCTCAATTGTTTCGATTGGGATGACGATAAATACTGAACTTGTTGCGCTTGGCGCTTCGGCGCCCACCCATTACCCACCTATTGCCAACGTGATTGGAGCCAAGTTGATAGTTCCCAATCATGCCGATGTTGCTGGTGCCATTGGTGCTGCCGCAGGCTCGGTTCGCCAGCGAGTAATGATCTCAATCACCCAGCCAGCCGAAGCTAAATTTCGCGTTCATTTGCCTGATGGCCCAGTTGATAAACTGAGTTTGAATGAAGCGCTATCATTGGCAAAGAGAACCGCAACAAAGCTCGCCAACAAACGCGCGAAAGATGCCGGGGCACAAACGGTGAGTGTTAACCTTGAAGAAGATATCAAGAGTGTACCGATTGCATCAAACTCAAATTTGTTTATCGAAGCTCTAATTTTTGCAACTGCTGAAGGTAGCCCCACCCAAAAAATTTACCCCAAAAGAGGTGAGCAACGACGTAAATAATTGCTTCATCATATCGTAACCAGCCATAAATACTTTATTTATTATACAGCTTCACTTGTTGCTGCGACTAGCCGTAAATGGAAAATTCTGAAAAAGTGAAAAAATTCTTTCCCTGAAAAAAGCTTGGGCGACACCAAAAATTTCAGTTTAGCTGTCACATAAAGCGTTTTACTAGACAGCGGTTAGCTGACATTTTTACCGCGCACATCGAGTCATTAACCTATCTTCAGAGCAAGTAATTTGGCTGATCAACAGATCTAACCAGGGTTTGGACAATTAGGGTGTTTAATAACCGGTCACTGAAAGTGGTTTTAGGTGCAAAGGTTGGTGGGCCCGGCAGGACTCGAACCTGCAACAACACGGTTATGAGCCGTGGGTTCTAACCAATTGAACTACAGGCCCCCTATGGCGGCGTTTGCAACCAGACATGCGGATCTCACCGCCCTACCCTTCATATGCCCCACGAAAAACGTGGTTGCTACAATACAACTAGCTTTCAAGAAAGCTGCGCAATTTGCGGGATCGTGACGGATGTTTAAGCTTGCGAAGCGCTTTCGCTTCAATTTGCCTGATCCGTTCACGGGTGACGCTAAATTGTTGACCGACTTCTTCCAAAGTATGATCAGTATTCATACCAATGCCGAATCGCATGCGCAACACTCGCTCTTCACGCGCAGTCAAACTAGCTAAAACTCGCGTGGTGGTCTCGCGCAGATTAGCATGAATAGCTGCATCAAGTGGCTGTACCGCATTTTTGTCTTCAATAAAATCCCCAAGATGGCTGTCTTCTTCATCCCCGATGGGCGTTTCAAGGCTAATTGGCTCTTTTGCTATTTTTAGGACCTTGCGCACCTTGTCAATCGGCATCGACAGCTTTTCAGCCAGTTCTTCTGGGGTTGGTTCACGTCCAATTTCATGAAGCATTTGCCTTGATGTTCTCACGAGCTTGTTAATTGTTTCAATCATGTGAACCGGGATTCGAATGGTTCTGGCCTGGTCAGCAATTGACCGAGTTATTGCTTGTCTGATCCACCAAGTCGCATATGTCGAAAATTTATAGCCGCGGCGATATTCAAACTTATCCACAGCTTTCATCAGGCCAATGTTTCCCTCTTGAATCAAGTCGAGGAATTGTAGGCCTCTGTTTGTGTATTTTTTAGCGATCGAAATAACAAGACGCAAATTTGCTTCTACCATTTCCTTTTTTGCGCGTGCTGCCTCGCGTCGACCACGCTGAATAGTCTGAGTAACCTCGCGGAATTCAGGCATGGAAAGGCCAATATCATCAACGACAAGTTTCACTTTATCGCGTAGTTCAGAGATTTCATCAGAGCCGTTTGCGAGCAACTTTTTCCACGCCTTCGTGTTAAAATGGCTTCCGGGCCATTCTTCACAAATCTCACGCCCAGTCCAAGCATCTAAAATCTGTGATCTAGAAACGCCATTATCAGTGCCGAGGCGCATCAACCGCCCTTCAACCTGAGTAACATGCCGGTTCAAGGTAAATAGCTGTTCACTGAGCACGTCGATCCTATTGGAGTTGAGCAAAATCCCTTCCATCAGTTCGCAAAGTTTTATCTTGATCCCAAAATGCGCGGTTTCGTTATTTGCAATCAGCGCCTGCTCTTTTGACATCCGAGAAAGGCGGCGCCCTTGGCTTTTCTCAAAAATCTTATACGTAACACTTATTTCATCAAGAAGCGCCATAACATCATCACGAATCGAGTCTTCTAACGCGGCCAAAGAGAGGTTTAGTTCATCGTTTTCATCGTTGTCACTGTGCGAGTCGCGAGTTGAGGTATCGGTATCGCTATCGCCACTCTCGTCATCTTCATCTTTATCTTGCTCTTCCTCTTCGTCTTCATCTTCCCTCAGTTCGTCTTCTGGCACATCATCCTTTAAATCGTCATCGTGGATATCATCACCAAGCGGGCCCAGTGTAGTTTGATCAATAAGTGGATTGCCATTGATTTTGGCATAAGTTGCCTCAAGATCAATGATATCGCGCAACGGCACAACGCCGTCAGCGATCTGATCACGCCAATGGAGTAGCGCCCGAATAGTCAGAGGCGATTCGCAAATTCCGCCAATCATCATTTCGCGACCAGCCTCAATGCGTTTTGCAATAGAAATTTCACCCTCGCGAGAAAGCAATTCAACACTACCCATCTCACGTAAGTACATGCGAACAGGGTCATCGGTGCCAGAAACATCACTGTCAGATAAGTTGCCTGCGGCACGACCATCTTCGCCATTTTCGTCATCGCCGACACCCTCGGCGCTATCAACGACCGAAACGCCCATCTCACTTAGAGATGACATAAAATCATCAATTTGCTCAGATGTGTATTCCTCAGCCGGTAATGCAGCATTCAACTCGTCGTGCGTAACAAAACCCCGCTCCTTGCCAAGTTTCATCAACGTTTTGATGGTCTGTTGGGCCGCATCCAGGCTGGAGTTTTCGGCAGCTTCTGGGGTATTTTGCTCTGCCTCCGTTTGTTTTTTTGCTTTACTGGCCATCGAGAAGCTCACGTTACTATTCGGAATTGCGCGCTGCCGGACCATATTTGCGCGGACTTTGCGGAGTTTGCGCGGGTTGCATCAAAATGTTTTGCTTGCAGTTCTTCGCAAAATTTCGGGCATCCGTCCGGGAACAGTCCCTTATCGCTTTTTGGAGCCGACATTCGAAAACAATCCAGACCTACCGTCAACAAGCTCAAGAAGTTCTTCAACATAATGCGCCGCTTTTTCCGTTGATATGTTGACCGGATCGAACGGCAATCTGGCTTTCATATCATCTCCCGTCAATGACGCCAGAACGTCATCCAATTTCAAACTCTTTAGATGATCCCTTATGGCTACCACGTCAAGGTCTGGATCGCGGATTACAGCATCAATAAGTGCTTTTTTTAGGCTTTCCAGCTTTTTATCCCCAGAATCAAGCATTGATAAAGCCTCAAAATTGGCTGAAACCATGGTAGGATGAGCTAACAGGAGAGCCACCAAGGCTCGATGCCGATTCACCAAACCAGTTCGTGGTCGCTGCGCACGGCGCGGGACAAACATTGATGCAACACCGCGGGTTTGGTTACGCATCAGAATGATTCGGCTTTCAATCTCATCACCATAGGCGCTGCGCACCTGATTATTTCCTATACTACGCACATGACTGCGCAAAGCCTGCCAAAATTGTGCTCGGGTTTCTGGCTGGCTTAACTCGTATTTGCTCTGCAGACTCTCCCACAAGGTATCGATAAGAGATCTTGCAGTGGAAACAACCCTACGAAATTCGTCGGGACCAGACGCCTCGATGAGATCATCTGGATCCTTTCCATTGGGCAAAACCGCCAGTCGGACTGACCGCCCCGGTTCAAGTAATGGTAAAATCCGCTCTAGTGCGCGTATTTGCGCGCGCTGCCCAGCCGCATCTCCATCAAAACACAGCACTGGTTCGCTGTGTAACTTCCATAATAATAAAATCTGTTCCGGAGTTAATGCTGTCCCCAGCGGCGCAACAGCCGCCGCAACACCACTTTTATGAATTGCGATCACATCCATGTAGCCCTCTACGACCACCAAAGGCAAATTGCGCCGCAAGCCCTCACGGGCCTGAACCCAGCCATATAACACCGATTTTTTTGAAAAAGTTGGTCCTTCACCCGAGTTTAGATATTTCGGCTGAACTTCACCGAGTGAGCGCGCACCAAAAGCAATAATTTTGCCCGTTCGACTTTCAATTGGAAACATAACCCGGTCACGAAAATAATCATAGACGCTACCATCGCGATCTGATTTGCCTGCCACGCCTGCTGCTAACATATCATCATCAGAAAAGCCCTTAGACTTAAGGGCTTCTCGAAGTCCGTTACGAGGCGAGTAGCCGATCCGATAGGTTTTGATGATGGTAGAATTTAGCCCGCGTTGTTTTAGATAGCGAGTTGCATTTCGTCCACCTTCCAGTCGCAGCGCTGCTTCGAAAAACAACGCTGTTTCTTCCAGGATATCCAGAACAGTTTTGCGTTGAAGTGATGCCGCAGGATTTTGCGGGGCGCTGTGAGGTACAGTTAGGCCAGCCATTTCGGCCAGCCGTTCAACTGCTTCCATAAATTCCAGCCCTTCGGTTTCGCGAAGAAAAGAAATGGCATCGCCATGAACACCACAACCAAAACAGTGATAAAATCCATCATCATCGACCACCGAGAAAGAGGGCGTTTTTTCAGCATGGAACGGGCACAGCCCGCTGTGGCGGCGGCCTTTTCGCACAAGTTTAACGCGACGGCCAATTACGTCCGATAGCGGTACACGCTGACGAAGATCTTCAATAAATTCGGGTGGCACCGCCATCACCTAAATCTCCGCTGGACAATTACGGTCAAAGTGACCGCTTTTTTCAAATTGAATGTCGGTCACACTGTCACCGCTATGTGATCATTTGCCATCTCAGACAGCAACCTAAAAAAAAGACATAGGTTCGTATATATCTGATGATGATCAACCCTCAGTCTTGGCAATGCGCGTCTCTAACCACAAATGACGATCGGGTCAGTAATACCTTCTTATTTCCCCTGGTCTACGGACATCAGAGCTGCTTTGACTGCCTGGCTCGCGGCGGAAAAATCCATTTGCCCGGCATAATTACTTTTCAAGAAGCCCATTACCTGCCCCATGTCCTTTACTGACTTGGCTTCGGCCTGGTCAATCGCACTAGCAATTGCAACCTGCATTTCCTCATCATTTAACTGGGTAGGCAAAAAACCCTTGATGATGGCTATTTCTGCCTCTTCGGCCTCAGCAAGTTCCGGCCGGTCCCCATCGCGGTAAATTCTCGCCGATTCGTTCCTTTGCTTTATCATCGTCTGCAACAACCCTAGAATGTCGTCGTCACTAATTCCATCAGGATTGCCATTACCCCGCGCGGCGATGTCGCGGTCTTTCAGCGCAGCCATGATCAACCGCATTGTACTCAGAGCCGCCTGATCTTTGTTCTTTAAAGCTTGCTTCATTGCTGCTGAAATATTATCGCGCATGACACTATGATCCCCTACCAAAAAATTTGCGTACGCAATGTTATGAACGTCGCGCTTTTACGCCACTAAAGCAAAAGCTGCAAGCCCTTCTGCTGTGGCTTGACCATTTGCGCCCTGTCGGGTAAGACAGCAACCGCCGATTATCTTTCAAGTGTAAGATTATTTTTCTATGAAGGAAAAAGGGATCACATGGGGCAGAAAAAACAGTCTGACCAGTATTTTTCTGCGCTCCGCGCGAACGGGAGCAACCCGACAGCAGCCCTCGTTTTAGAGGATGGATCAGTCTTTACCGGTCACGGTTTCGGTGCCGCAGCCGCCTATGCCGGAGAAATTTGCTTCAATACATCAATGACCGGATATCAGGAAATCCTCACCGACCCGTCATATGCTGGACAAATTATCACTTTTACTTTTCCTCACATTGGCAATGTTGGCATTAATGATCAAGATTTTGAAACAGACACTCCGGCAGCGCTGGGATTAATCGTTCGTCAACCCGTCACCAATCCGGCAAGCTGGCGGGCTACCAGTGATCTGGATAGCTGGCTCAAGACTCACAATGTGCCCGGTATTAGCGGCATTGATACACGTGCCTTAACCCGTCGCATCCGCACTCTGGGGGCGCCTCGCGGAACGTTGTGTCATGCGCCTGAAGGGGCTATTGACTTTGACGCTTTGCGCGAAAAAGCGGTCGGATGGTCGGGCCTAGCGCATATGGATCTGACGGGTGAGGTTACTTGTGATATCGCACATGATTGGCGACAAGGCAGCTGGCTAATGGATGGGTCCGTCCACCGAAGAACAGCGTCAGAATATAAAGTTATTGCTGTTGATTTTGGCTGTAAACATAATATTTTGCGCTGTCTTGTGGATGTGGGATGCGCGGTTCATGTGGTGCCGTCTAAAACCACCGCTGATGAGATTTTAGCCCTACAGCCCGATGGCGTGTTTCTATCCAATGGCCCCGGCGATCCGGCGGCAACTGCTTCCCATGCCGGACCACATATTGCCAAACTGATTGATGCGAATATACCGATATTCGGCATTTGTATTGGCCATCAATTGATGGCACTGGCGCTTGGCGCCAAAACACACAAAATGGACCGTGGTCATCGCGGTGCCAATCATCCAGTAAAAGATCTTGAAACTGGCAAAATTGAAATCACTAGCCAAAATCACGGATTTGTGGTGGACCCTAGTAGCCTTCCCGATAACCTCATTGTATCGCATACCTCGTTATTTGATCAGTCGATTGAAGGGCTGCGTCACACCAGCAAACCGGCGTTTTGTGTCCAATATCACCCAGAATCATCACCTGGACCGCATGACTCACGCTACCTGTTTGAGTGCTTCACCGATTTAATGAAAAAAACGAGAGTCTGATATGCCGCGCCGTGTAGACCTTCAATCCATTCTCATCATCGGCGCCGGCCCTATTATAATTGGGCAGGCTTGCGAATTTGATTATTCTGGCGCACAGGCCTGTAAAGCCCTCAGAGCCGATGGCTACAGGATCATTCTGGTCAATTCAAACCCCGCCACCATTATGACTGACCCGGAAATGGCGGATGCAACTTATGTCGAACCGATTACCCCGGAAACAATTACCAAAATAATTGCTATCGAACGTCCCGACGCCTTGCTGCCAACAATGGGCGGACAAACAGCGCTTAATGCAGCATTGTCCCTTTATAATGATGGCACACTGAAAGCTTATGGCGTTGAAATGATCGGGGCGCGCACCGGGTCAATCGAAATGGCTGAAGACCGAGAATTATTCCGCTTGGCAATGGAACGTATTGGCCTTGAATGCGCCCGAGCCCGTGTTGTTAAAAACTACACGGATGCGCTTGGAGCGTTGGATTTCGTTGGTCTTCCTGCCATCATCCGACCATCGTTTACTCTTGGCGGTGAGGGCGGCGGGGTTGCTTACAATCGCAGCGAATTTGAGACGATTGTCGGCAGTGGCCTGCGTTTATCTCCTGTTTCCGAAGTGCTGATCGAAGAATCCCTTCTTGGCTGGAAGGAATTTGAAATGGAGGTCGTACGCGACACGACCGACAACTGTATTATCATCTGCTCAATCGAAAACATCGATCCAATGGGCGTTCATACAGGTGACTCGTTTACGGTTGCACCGGCACTCTCCCTAACCGACAAGGAATACCAGGTTTTGCGCGATGCTTCGCTTGCGGTGTTGCGGGAAATTGGTGTCGACACAGGTGGGTCAAACGTACAATTTGCAATGTGCCCGAAGTCGGGCCGAGTCATTGTGATTGAGATGAATCCAAGAGTTAGTCGGTCATCTGCCCTTGCATCAAAGGCAACTGGCTTTCCAATTGCCAAGGTGGCAGCCAAGCTTGCGGTGGGCTACCGGCTCGACGAATTGTTGAATGACGTTACCGGCGTAACCCCAGCCAGCTTTGAGCCGACCATCGATTACGTCGTAACCAAAATTCCGCGCTTCACCTTTGAAAAATTTACTGGCTCCAAGCAGACGTTATCCACATCAATGAAATCGGTTGGGGAGGTAATGGCGGTTGGTAGATCCTTCGAGGAAAGTCTTCAAAAGGCATTGCGATCGCTGGAAATTGGCCTGACCGGTCTGAACCCTGTCGATATGCCAAACCCTGATGGCGCCTTTGGCAAAGACCTACTTCGGGGCTGGCTTGGTGAACTTGTTCCCAACCGTGTATTGCGCATTGCAATGGCCCTGCGTAGCGGCATGACTATTCAAGAAGTACATAACGCAACAAGCTGGGACATTTGGTTCTTAGAGAGGATTGTCGCGATTATTAATGCGGAAAATGCCCTTGAAAATGGCGAGCTACCTACCGACGCGATATCACTTCGTCATTTAAAATCGCTCGGATTTTCTGATAGCCGGCTTGCCGAGCTTACCGATACCAACCCTGCATCGGTGTATGCCGCCCGTATTGCCGTTGGCGTGACTCCAGTTTTCAAACGCATCGATACATGTGCTGCTGAATTTGCCTCTGAAACGGCCTATATGTATTCCACCTACGAGGCCACCAATGATGCCGAGTGCGAATCTGATCCAAGCGCGCGCGAGAAAATTGTGATTCTTGGCGGCGGGCCAAACCGGATTGGTCAGGGCATAGAGTTTGACTATTGCTGTGTCCATGCCTGCTATGCGTTGTCCGACGCCGGTTACGAGACTATTATGATCAATTGTAACCCGGAGACTGTTTCAACCGATTATGACACCTCAGACCGGTTGTATTTTGAACCGCTGACCGATGAGGACGTTATTTCAGTCATCAAGAAAGAGGCGGAAAATGGTAATTTGCGCGGAGTTATCGTTCAGCTTGGTGGACAGACACCGCTGAAACTTGCACCTGCACTTGAGAGCGAAGACATCGCCATTCTGGGCACCAGCTCAGATGCTATTGATCTTGCAGAAGACCGCGAAAGATTTACGAAAATATTACAGAAATTGGATTTGTTACAACCTGAAAACGGCATTGCGCATTCCGTCGATGAGGCACGCGCAATTGTTGACCGCATCGGCTTGCCAGTTGTGATTCGCCCCTCATACGTTCTTGGCGGGCGGGCCATGGAAGTTGTTCATCAGATGGCCGATTTAGAGCGCTACATGCATAACGCGGTTGTTGTGTCGGGAAGTAATCCAGTGCTGATTGACCGGTTCTTGGATAATGCCATCGAGGTGGACGTCGATGCATTATGCGACGGAACAGACGTCTATATTGGCGGCATTATGGAACATATTGAAGAAGCTGGCATTCATTCAGGTGATTCAGCATGCTCACTTCCCCCGCAGCACCTTTCCAAAGACGTTCTTGACCAGATCCAGCATCAAACATCAAAGCTGGCGTTTGCACTTAATGTTGTTGGGTTGATGAATATCCAGTTTGCTATTCGCGAAGACAAGATTTATCTCTTGGAGGTCAATCCGCGCGGCAGCCGAACCGTTCCTTTCGTTGCGAAAACCACTGGTGTGCCTCTAGCAAAGATTGCATCGCGAGTCATGGCTGGGGAACCATTGGCAAATTTTAATCTTAAGATCCTTGATTTAAAACATGTCGCGGTAAAAGAAGCGGTGTTTCCTTTTGCTCGTTTTCCTGGCGTCGATTTGTTCCTTGGTCCAGAAATGAAATCAACCGGCGAAGTCATGGGCATTGACAGGGATTTTGGAATGGCATTTGCGAAAAGTCAGCAAGGAGCTGGCGTTGAGTTACCGTTATCAGGCAATGTTTTTATTTCGGTTAAGGATGGTGACAAGCTGGCCTTTGTTGAAATTTGCAAGAGTTTGGTGCAAGACGGCTTCAATATTTTGGCCACTGATGGCACCACTAATACCCTACACGCAGCAGGCGTTCTGGCAACCCGCATAAATAAAGTAATGGAAGGCAGGCCGCATGCCGTTGATGCAATGCTATCTGGCGAGATTCAGCTGGTGTTCAACACGGCAAAAGGTGCTGGTGCGATTAAGGACTCATTTTCCCTTCGTCATAATGCGCTTACCAATAAAATCCCCTATTATACAACGGTTTCTGGAAGTCGTGCTGCAGCCAAGGCTATCCGCGCCCTACGCCAAGGGCAACTTGGCGTTCGCACCTTGCAGGATTATCTTGCAGATATTAAGTCTTAGCAGCTAACCTCTGTCTAAAATACAGATCAAAACCGTATCGCGGTATGCAAAAATAGGTAATTCAGAACGATGGAAAAAATACCTTTCACTCCTCAGGGGTTGAACGTAATAAAAGAAGAACTTGCGCACTTGAAGGGCACTGAGCGACAAGCCGTGATCAATGCCATTGCCGCGGCCCGCGAACACGGCGATTTATCCGAAAATGCTGAATATCATGCTGCACGTGAAAAGCAATCTTTTATTGAGGGCCGCATTTCCGAACTAGAGGATGTTACGAGCCGTGCCGAGGTTATTGATGCGGCAAAATTAAGCGGTGAAAAAGTAACTTTTGGAACTAGTGTCGGGCTTGCAGATGAGGAAACTGATGAGGAATCGCTTTATCATATAGTTGGTCCATACGAGACTAACGTTTCCAAACAGATGATCTCCACATCCTCACCCATCGCACGCGCCGTTATTGGCAAAAGCATTGGTGACTCAGTTGAAGTACAAACCCCAGGTGGGCAGCGTTCTTACGAGATTCTCTCAATTGATCTTTTTGATATCACTAAGTCATAGTGAACCGAAGTCATTAGTATGGTTAATTATCTTGCCTGCGACGCGATCAGAGTTCAAGGGCCGACTGGTCAATAGGAACTCCGACTAGCTGTTTTGACGAGCGAATAGCAAGAGCTGTTTTTACATGGCTTACGTTCTTCGCAGGCGTTAAATGGCCAGTCAAAAATTTTTGAAAATCATCCCAATCATGCGCAACAATTTTAAGCAAAAAGTCAGTTTCACCCATCAGCATATGGCATTCGCGCACCTGCGGCCAAGTTGATACCAGCGTCTCAAAATTCTGTAAATCCACTTCGGCCTGACTGGTCAGGCCGACAAAGGCAAATACCTGAACGCTAAAGCCCATCGCATCAGCATCAATATCAGCTTGATAGCCTTTAATAATACCCGCGTTTTCTAGCACTCGAACCCGCCGCAAACAAGGAGGAGCGGAAATACCAGCACGTTTGGCAAGATCAACATTAGTTATGCGGCCGTTATCCTGCAGATCATGCAAAATTCGTCGATCAACCGAATCCAATTTAATTTTTTGAGCCATTAATGAAGCTCCGGCGTTGATTTGCATATAGCGTAGCCCTTTCATAATAGACGTGACAAGCATCATCCGACAAGTGAATTTGCGTAATATAATTGCCTGATGCCGTGTCACAAGTTACTTATAGTTATAAATTTTACCGGAGCTGGAGCCAAAAGATTGCCATCAATACATCTTTATTGCGCCTCCGATTGCGCACCTAACCTTGCTGGGCAAAAACCTGCTAACAGCTCTGATAAAGAGGCATTTATTGTAGTAATAAGTGACGGTACAATCGGCATGCGGTTGCAAGCTTTAGCACTTGGCGAAGCGATGAAAGCAACTAAGCATTCAGCAACTAACATAGAGGATATTATCACAACACCGCCCACCGTTCTTCGCCATTTTCCGCGCCTTGCCAGACATTTGCCATTATCATGGTTGCGCTTGATAGTTGGCCCCAAGCTCGCAGCGCTGTCCGATTCAAGACCTGCCATAATCATTACCTGCGGGCGGCGGATGGCAGGTTTGTCAATCGCCATGCGGCGGCTTGGTAGGACAAGCACCAGTGAAGGAGGAACCCGCACCATCCATATTCAGGACCCGCGCCTGCCACCGCAATATTTTGATATTTTGATTGCTCCCCGGCATGATCCGACACGCGGTCCCAATGTTATCACCAGCATGGCATCGCTAAACCGGTTAGATGAAGCCACAATCGCCCATGCCGCCGCCGCATTAGCCCCAAAATGGACCAGCCTTCGGGCACCTTGCGTGGCGGTGCTGTTGGGGGGGGACAACCGGCGATATGACGTTTCTGTCGCAATGATTGAAAAAATGGCAGAAAAACTGGGTAAATTTGCCGCTTCAACAAAAGCAAGTCTTGCTCTAATTCCGTCACGTCGAACACCTCGTAAACTGCTAAGCCAACTAACTACGTTGTTAGAGACAACGCCGCACGCGGTTATGAATTCAAGAGATGAAAACCCATATCCGGGCATATTAGGACATGCCGCAGCGATTATTGTTACCTCAGATTCGATTAATATGGCGTCCGAAGCCGCGATAACTGGCAAACCAGTTTTAATTGCGGAGTGGCAGGCCGAAACAGGCCGGGTTGACGCCTTCCACAAGGCAATGATGAAGGCGGGGCATACCGCACCCCTCGGCACCAATATCCCAAAAACCAGTTTTATCCCACTTTTTGAGATGCCGTTCATTCTGCGCAGGGTTAACGACCTACTTTTGCAATGACTTTACCAACCAGTCATTATAAAAAAAACCAACTTAATTAGTAGAAAAGTGCACGCGCATCGCCCACAAACGTCCCGTTATAAAGACCAGCAACCTGTGGGCTATAACCATTGAAAATCTGGGTTGCCACAGTTTTGTTACTCCCGAGAAGCCGTTCTGTTTTTTGCGACCAGCGTGGATGCGGTACATTCGGATTAACATTTGCCCAGAACCCATATTCACGCCCATTTAATTGTTGCCAGAATGAAACTGGCCGCGTATCGGTAAAGGTAAATCGGCGGATAGATTTTATCGATTTAAAGCCGTATTTCCAAGGAGTTACTAGTCTTATTGGTGCGCCATTTTGCGCCGGCATTGGTTTGCCATAAATGCCGGTCGCAAGAAAGGCCAATTCATTTGTTGCTTCCTCAATGGTAAGTCCCTCAACATATGGCCAAGGATACCAGTTTTGTTTCTGGCCCGGCGCAACATTTGGATTAAAAAAAGTTTCCATCCGCAAATACTTAGCCTCAGATCTCGGCTTTGCTAACTTTACCAAATTTGCCAGCGGCACCCCAGTCCATGGAACAGCCATCGCCCATGCCTCGACGCATCGGTGTCGATAAAGCCGCTCTTCCAACCCCCCCAGCTTGACAATCAGATCATCCGCATTTAGCTGCATTTGGGTTTCAACAAGCCCATCAATTGTCACCATCCACGGGTCTGTTATTAGCTTTTGTGCATCGCGCCAAATATTTTTTGACGATCCAAATTCATAAAAATTTGTATATGTTGTTGCCTCTTTTTCGGGGGTCAGATCGCGGTCGAGCACATATGCGTTATTTCGCATCGCAGGATAACCGCCAATAGCAGCCAACACCGTCGACGCAAAGCCGCCAATACAGCCAACCGCGCCCGTAAGCCCCAGACTAGTAAGTCCTGCTGCGCGAAGCCATTCACGACGGTTAATATAAACATCTTCAGGTGTTGCCTGAGTTTCTGAAATGAGCCAACTTGGGCGTGATATGATCATCATGACCAACCTCCTTAAGCGTTTTGACATCTCCACTCAATGGCTGCGACACGCATTCAATATGGCAAATGTAGGGAATGACAGTAAACCGCCACTCAGTAAGGACATATCATCTGGCAAATTTGATCTGGTGACAAACAAATTTATGACAGAGTATAAGTTACATTTGCAATTCGTGCCATCGCATCCCCTAAAATTTCATCACTTGCGGCATAGGAAATGCGGAAGTATGGCGACAAGCCAAAGGCAACACCGGGCACAACCGCTACCTCACCAGCTTCAAGGAGGTAGCTGACAAAATCACTGTCCGTTTCGATCACCGCTCCATCAGGTCGCTTTTTGCCGATCAGTTTGGCAATCGAGGGATAAACATAAAAAGCACCATCAGGATGCGCGCAATCAATGCCATCAATAGCATTCAGGGCATCACAAACAAGCTGGCGCCGCCGGGCAAACGCCATGCGGTTTTTGGCAATGAAATCCAGCGGCCCATCAAGGGCAGCGACAGCGGCATATTGCGCAATCGAATTTGGACTGGAAGTTGATTGCGATTGCAATTTGGACATGGCCTTGATCAACCCCACCGGCCCGGTGCCAAAGCCAATGCGCCAGCCGGTCATGCAATAGGATTTCGACACACCATTCACCGTTAAAATACGGTCTTGCAAATCTGGTGCAATGCCTGCCATTGTTGCGAATTGGAAATCTCCGTAGGTCAGGTGTTCATAAATATCATCGCAAATTACATGCAGTCGTTTGTGCCGGCGTATAACGTCTGCAAATGCAAGAAGATCATCCACATTATAGCCCACACCGCCAGGGTTTGATGGGCTGTTTAGGATGAGCCATTTGGTGTTCGGGGTAATTGCAACTTCCAGGTCTTCAGCCGAAATCTTCATTGGGTTTGCACCGCTGCCCCCCAAGAAAACGGGCTTTGCCTCACATATTTCGACAATACCAGCGAAGCTGACCCAGTAAGGCGTCGGGATGATCACTTCGTCACTTGGGTTCAGGCTCGCCATCAGCGCATTAAACAGAATCTGCTTGCCGCCGGTGCCAACACTGATCATATCTGGTGTTGCAGTGATGTTATTTTCGCGCGCGAATTTTCGACAAATCGCCTCTTTCAATTCCGGGATACCGTCAACTTGAGTATATTTTGTTTTACCGTCCTGCATCGCCGCAATGGCCGCATCCTTGATATGTTGGGGCGTATCAAAGTCAGGCTCACCAGCCGCAAGCCCAATCACTGTCCGGCCAGCCGCCCTCATATTGAGGGCCAGATCAGTGATCGCAACAGTTGGCGATGATGCGAGGCCCTTCAACCTGTCTGAAATGAGACCCATTGGTTCGTTCTCCCTTTGCTATTTCAAATTTATGGGGTGCTTTGCCTTTGAGGACAAGTGCTTTTCATCGCCGTCAATCTTCGTGCCCACTATTATGACTAGCGCCCATTATTTATGCCCCTTCCTTCTTAGCTAGAAGATACCTATCTTAACGGTGATGAAAAAGAACAGCACCGAACAACTGATTATTACGCGATCAAGCAGTCCAGCGACCTTTAAGCTTGTGTCAGAATTTCAGCCGTCTGGCGACCAGCCGGCTGCTATTGCCGAGCTGATTGAAGGTATTCAGGACGGCGAACGCGATCAGGTGTTACTCGGCGTGACCGGATCAGGCAAAACCTTTACCGCTGCGCATGTTATAAAAGCGACCAAAAGGCCAACGCTTATTCTAGCGCCAAACAAAACGCTGGCGGCCCAACTTTACGGCGAAATGCGGTCGCTATTTCCCAAAAATGCAGTTGAATACTTCGTATCCTATTACGATTATTACCAACCAGAAGCTTATGTGCCACGATCTGATACCTATATCGAAAAAGAGTCATCGATCAATGAACAGATTGACAGGATGCGTCATTCAGCAACGCGCGCCCTTCTTGAACGTGATGATGTCATTATTGTTGCCTCAGTATCATGTATTTACGGAATCGGGTCGGTTGAAACCTATTCGAGCATGACGCTGAAGCTGGTAGCAGGTCAAACCGTGTTGCGCCAAGATTTGCTTCGCCAGTTAACCGAATTGCAATACAGGCGGAATGATACCAATTTTGCGCGTGGCACATTTCGTGTTCGCGGCGATTCAGTTGAGTTGTTTCCCGCCCACCTTGAAGATAGCGCGTGGCGGATCTCGCTGTTTGGTGACCAGATTGAGGATATCTTTGCATTTGATCCGCTAACCGGTTCAAAACAGGGCAATCTTGGCAGTATTACGGTATTTGCAAATTCGCACTATGTAACTCCGCGGCCCACACTGCAGCAGGCCTGCAAACTTATTAAAGAAGAACTAAAGGAACGGATCGCCGAGCTAACCGCCAATAACCAGCTTCTTGAGGCACAGCGCATCGAGCAACGCACGCAGTTTGATGTGGAAATGATTGAGGCGACCGGTGTCTGTGCCGGTATCGAAAACTATTCGCGCTACCTTTCGGGGCGTGGCCCAGGCGAGCCGCCACCGACCTTATTCGAATATCTGCCGGAAAATGCACTTTTGATCATTGATGAAAGCCATGTCACGATTCCGCAGCTTGGTGCAATGTATAAAGGCGACTTTGCACGCAAATCAACCCTGTCCAAATACGGGTTCCGCTTGCCGTCTTGTCTTGATAATCGTCCACTTAAATTTGAAGAATGGGAGAATTTTCGTCCACAAACTATTTTTGTTTCCGCCACCCCCGGCCCCTGGGAACTAGAACAAACCGGTGGGGTATTTAGTGAACAGGTGGTGCGTCCGACCGGATTGATTGATCCTGACTGCATCGTCCGACCGACAATCAATCAGGTAGACGACATCATTGCCGAATGCCGGGAAGTCGCAACAAATTGTCAGCGCGCCCTCATCACCACCCTGACTAAGAAAATGGCTGAGGCCCTATCTGAATATATGTATGAGGCTGGTCTTCGCGTGCGTTATCTCCATTCTGATATTGATACGCTTGAACGGATCGAGATTATGCGTGATCTGAGGCTTGGCGTGTTTGACGTGCTGATTGGCATCAACTTGCTCCGCGAAGGTTTGGACATTCCCGAATGTGCGCTCGTCGGTATACTGGATGCCGATAAGGAGGGCTATCTGCGGTCTAAAACATCACTTATTCAGACCATTGGCCGTGCTGCGCGAAACCTTGACGGGCGGGTCATTCTATACGGCGACCGTATCACAGACTCGATGCAATACGCGCTTGATGAGACTAACCGACGACGGGCACGCCAGACTGCCTATAATAAGGCCAACGGCATTACCCCAGAATCTATTCGCAAGGATATTGCCGACGTCCTCGACTCAGTGTTTGAACAGGGCGACCGTTTGACTCCAAAAGCAGGGGCAAGGTCCACTGATCTGGTTGGCGGTAATTTCAAAACGATTATTGCTGATCTAGAAACCAATATGAAAGCGGCCGCCGCTAATCTGGAATTTGAAGAAGCCGCAAGATTGCGTGACGAAATCCGTCGGATGGAAGCTTCCGAACTTGGCCTTTTGAATCCAGGGGTTCCTGCCTCGCTTTCTCAAAAGCATGGGTTTCCACCTAACACGCCCGGCGCACCAATAAAAAAACGTAGCAGACGCCGCTAACTATGTCATAATCCATGAGCAAGTAGCGCCATACTTTTTTCCAACAATGGCAAAAATAGCAGTAAGACTGCAACGAATCGGCGGTGGTTTTACACAAGTAGGGCAAAAATGTAACGCTTTTGAAACAAAGCTTGAAATTTTCCACTGAAATAACCAGTTTTTACTCTTGAAATATCCTAAATATCTGTATTTATTTATTTTTTAATTTATGCCTATTTTTTAGGCAAATCGTAATTTTATGTAAGAAAACAGTAAGGCAATTCGTAAAAAATCTGTTTCTCCACAGGTTTATCCACAGCAAACGGGGAAAAGAATTTCTGCTGGTTTTTATAAGCTGCCCGCCTGATTCGCTACACTGATGTTTACACTATTGATTGGCAATAAAGCCCTGTATTTTAAAGGGCAGATACCATTCGAACCCCATTTTGCAGCATATTCATTGTAATCGACGGTGCTGATCAGAAACCGCTGTGAAATTAAACTTGTGGCAATGACTTTGCTCCAAAAAGTTTTTATACTGCAGATCAGGAACGCCGTTTCCTCGACCGCTATGACAGGAATGGTAAAATACATCTTGGACGACGCTGCGAACATGCCGCCAAATTTGAAGCGCGGCATTGCCTATCTTAAGACCGAGCTTAAAACGCTGCCAAACCAGCCAGGGGTTTACCGCATGCAAAATGAAGCGGGCGAAGTTCTTTATGTTGGCAAAGCCCGTAGCCTTATCCGGCGGGTCAGCAGCTATACGCAAATAAAACGACTATCCAACCGGATCATACGTATGGTCAGTGAAACAAAAAAAATTGAAGTCATCGTCACTAAATCGGAAATCGAAGCCCTGCTTCTTGAGTCCAACCTGATCAAAAGAATGCAACCGCGTTACAACATACTGTTGCGTGACGATAAAAGCCTGCCCCAAATCCTGCTGACCAACGACCATGAGTTTGGGCAATTGACCAAACATCGGGGCCGAAAAAACCGCAAGGGCGATTATTTTGGGCCATTTGCATCTGCCGGATCAGTCAACCGCACCGTTGCTGATCTTTCCAGAGCATTCATGCTGCGCACTTGCAGCGATAATATCTTTCAGACCCGCACGCGCCCCTGCCTGCAATATCAGATCAAACGCTGCTCAGGTCCATGTGTTGGATTGGTCAGTAAGGAAGATTACACCAAACAGATGGCACAGGCGCGCCGGTTCCTCAATGGTGACTCGAACGATGTTCAGCGTGAATACGCAACCCGCATGCATGATGCTGCTGAAGAGTTGGATTTTGAAAGCGCCGCCATCTGGCGTAACCGGATTCGCGCCCTTGCCGGCATTCAGGCCAATCAGGACATTAATCTGCCAAAGGTTAGCGACGCTGATATCATTGCCGTCGCCCGCAGTGGCGAGCGAAGCTGTGTTCAAATTTTTTTTATCCGGGGCGGGTCCAATTACGGCAATCGGTCCTATTTCCTTACACATCTTACCAACACCCCTTCTCGCGAAGTTATCGGAGCGTTTATCGGACAATTCTACCAGGACAAAGAACCGCCAGCCGAAATCATGCTCAGCGAGATGCCAGAAGACCATCGCCTACTCGCCAAAGCATTAACCAATAATGCTGGCCGTAAGGTCCAGTTGAATTGTCCAGTTCGGGGTAACAGGCGGAAGGTCACGATAATGGCGTTGAAAAATGCCGAAGAGGCACTCGCTCGCCATCTGGCCAATGCATCATCACAACGCCGCTTGTTGCGTGAACTGGCCACCGCCCTTGATCTACCAAAACCGCCAAAACGTATTGAAATTTATGATAATTCGCACATCCAAGGAAAGCATGCGGTTGGCGGGATGGTGGTTGCTGGTCCCGAGGGGTTTGAGAAAGGTTCGTATCGACGTTTTAACATCAAAGATCAAGGCAGATTTGCCACCACCATCGGGGATGATTTTGCTATGATGCGCCAGGTCATCCATCGCCGATTTTCCCGCGAAAAAAAAGAAGACGACGACCGTCAATCATCAAATTGGCCTGATTTACTTTTGATTGATGGCGGACTTGGACAGCTATCGGCGGTTCACGAAGCGTTGGATGATCTTGGCGTGGATGATCTGACAGTTGTAGCAATTTCAAAAGGACCGGACCGGCATGCTGGACGCGAACAGTTCCATATTCGGGACAAACCAAGCTTTACCCTACCGCAAGACAGTGCCGCCATGCACTTTCTTCAACGCCTCCGGGATGAATCCCACCGCTATGCTATTGGGGCGCACCGTGCGAAACGCGCAAAGAATGAATTTACAAGTCCACTTGATGCGGTTCCAGGCATTGGACCAAAGCGCAAGAAAGCCTTGTTGGCGCATTTTGGCTCGGCGCGGGCAGTTTCAGCCGCCGGTCTCAGCGATTTGGAGGCCGTTGATGGAATTTCTAAAAAATTTGCTCAACAAATATACGATTGGTTCTATAGTGGGTAAAGACTGGCATAAATTTTCTACTGGTAACATTGACAGGAATTCATAATAGCAAGGCATCTAAGTAACGAACCGAAGGCTAAATCCATGTTCACACTCGCATCGCTTCCAAATTGGATGACTGTCATGCGCATCGCTATCACGCCTTTAGTTGCGGTGCTGATTTGGAGCGATATAGCGCCCCATGGTTATCAATTTGCCTTATATCTCTACACTATCGCCAGTATTACTGATTATGTCGATGGCTTTATTGCACGGTGGCTGAAGGTCGAATCACCCTTTGGCGAAATGCTAGATCCAATCGCTGACAAATTGCTTATTGCGGCAGTTTTACTCGCACTTGCCAGCGTCGATAAAAGTGGTTGGCTGTTTCTGATGCCAGCCTTAATCATTCTAATACGTGAATTCATGATTTCTGGCTTGCGCGAGTACCTAGCCAAACAGAATGTCTCTGCACCTGTTACCACGCTGGCAAAATGGAAAACAACGGCTCAAATTTTAGCACTTGGGTTTTTAATGGGAGCCCCCGGTTTCCCTGGTTTTCCGTTTGCTCATGAAATTGGCTTAACCCTTTTATGGATTTCAGCAATCCTGACCATTCACACCGGATCGGCATATGTGAAAGATGCGCTTCGTCATGTGATTAACCTTCGCTAGATTTTGGAATTCGTACGTGCTACCGCACGGGCAAATCAGCGTGCTGGCGTAGTAAGATCGCGCCATTTTAGACAACTTGTCGAATTTTATATTATGTTGTTACGTCATGTTTGTTGCCTTGTTTACTAGGGATTTTGGCTTGATTGGGGTCATTGAGTGCTAGAATATAAGTCACCCATTAATAGGGGCACGATATGTGCCATCCACTGCAGCAAGGAACGAGAGCAAAAACAATGAAGATTTTCTATTTTGCTTGGTTGAAGGAACATACAGGCTGTTCATACGAGAATATAACACTACCCGAGGGTGTGGACACGGTCGGAGCACTGATTCCCCATATCACTCGCAAATCACCGGGTCATAAAGCTGCTCTTGCCAATCTTGAAGCGGTACGGGTAGCCGTGAATCGCGTTTATGGTGATCTTACAACCCAAGTTACCGATGGTGATGAGATTGCTTTTTTCCCACCTGTTACCGGGGGGTAAAAGAGAGCCCCAAAAGAAAAGCCACCTCGACAAGGTGGCTCTTGAAACGTATTTGAGGGGCAGGCAGACTCTGATTAAGCATTCACCAAGTTTGTGTAGCCGTCGACCATCTTACGGCAAAAATTACCCGGGGTGAATTCATAATCGCCAATCCGAGATACCGGTGTTACCTCAGCGGCAGTACCAGTCAGAAAACATTCGCGCATTGATCCAAGTTCTTCCGGAGTGATGTGGCGTTCAATAACTTCAATCTGCATTGATCTTGCCATCTCGATTACACTTCGTCGAGTTATACCGTTCAAAAAACAATCGGCAATTGGAGTATGCAATGTACCATTCTGATCGACAAAAAATACGTTAGCACCAGTAGCTTCAGCAACATACCCCCGATAATCCATCATCAGCGCATCTTGAAAACCTTTGCGTTCTGCTTCATGCTTCGCAAGCGTACAGATCATATAAAGCCCAGCAGCCTTGGCATGGACGGGGGCTGACTCGGGTGAAGGCCGCTTCCAACTGGCAATATCAAGAGTGATTCCCTTCATTTTGGTCTCAGGATCAAAATAGCTTGGCCATTCCCAAGCAGCAATCGCCAAATGTTGAGTAGTTTTCTGAGCAGAAACAGCCATCATCTCAGAACCGCGCCAACAATAAGCACGCACATAGCCATCAACAATTCCATTTGCGTTGATCACGGCCTGCTTTGCCGCACCGACCTCATCATCAGAAATGGGGAGGTCAAAATCCATTATATTAGCAGAATTGCGCAACCTTTCCGTGTGTTCGCGGCCTTTGAAAATCTTACCGCCGTATGACCTTTCCCCTTCAAATACAAGGCTGGCATAATGTAATCCATGGCTTAGCGTGTGGGCTTTTGCATCACGCCATGGAACAATTTCGCCATCCATCCAAATGCTGCCATCGCGATCATCAAACGGTATCAACCCCATGTTACGTTCTCCCCGAAAAAATTCAAAGCATGACTATTAGCAATATAAATGATTCCATTTCGGCCATTTTATGCTAATTAACAACAATAGAAATTTAATGGACATTCTTTATTGGTCAACATGGCTGACGTAAAACCAATTGGCAAGGCTCTTTTTCTCCGCGAGGAAGAATTACGTCGAGGCATTGAATTAATGTTTTTTGCTTACCGCGATTTTACTGGCGAAGCAGACTCCATCCTCGCCGAAAGAAATATGGGCCGTGCTCATCATCGCGCAATTTATTTTATCGGGCGCCATCCAGGTATTACAGTGAGCAATCTTTTGACTATCCTTCGCATTACCAAACAAAGCCTCTCCCGAGTTTTATCAGGACTTATGAGAGATGGGTATGTCATTCAAAGACTGGGTGCTACTGACCGACGACAACGTCTTTTGCACCTAACGCAAGCAGGCGCCGCACTTGAAACAAGGTTGACCTCAATCCAAGGAAGTAGGTTTGCTGCCGCCTACCGAGAGGCTGGAGTTGACGCTGTTGCAGGGTTTCAACGAGTATTGCAAGGATTGCTAGATAACAGTACCGTTAATCAATTGACCCAGCACGAGCAATCAAAAATCGAGTAAGAACTGTGCTGTAAACATGCCTTGCTTACCCTTGCCTAACACGGCAATCAAACGAAAGGGTTTTTATGTTGGAGCATCACATCCTTGTCATCGATGATGATGAACGCCTTCGAACTTTGCTTCGCCGCTTTCTTGAGGAAAGTGGGTTTCGTGTCACAGTTGCCGGCAATGCAGGAGAAGCGCGACAGATTCTGATTGGTATTGAATTTGACCTCCTGGTCATTGACATAATGATGCCTGGCGAAACTGGCTTAGAATTCTTGACAGATATCCGCCGAGACAACGCGGTGCCGGCACTGTTTCTGACCGCCATGTCAGATGCTGAAAACCGTATCGAAGGGCTAGAAGCCGGGGCTGATGATTATATCCCAAAACCGTTTGAACCGCGCGAACTAGTTCTCCGTATCAAACGAATTTTGCAACGCAACGGGACCCGTGACCCAAACACCAAAGAGATTGTATTTGGGCCGTTCCATTTCAATGCAAATACAGGCATGCTGTCAAAACTGGGAGAGCGCATTCATATTACCACTGCTGAACAACAATTGCTTACTAGCTTTGGCAAACAGCCTAACCAGACGCTGTCACGTGATGATCTTGGAGCTGAATTGGATGGACGAATGAAAGGGCGTTCAATTGACGTTGCCGTTGCAAGGCTTCGTCGAAAACTAGAGCCAAACCCCCGCCACCCCGTTTATTTGCAAACCGTGCGTAACCGTGGCTGGTTGCTGCGAACCGACACCACCGTTCCGATGCAGTAGGCGTTTTCCCCATGCAACTGCGTGAATTTCTTCCAAAAACCCTATTTGGGCGAATGCTATCAATTATCCTAGTCCCAATGATTTTTGTACAAATCATTACTGTTTTCATTTTTTATGAACGACATTGGGACACGGTTACTCGCCACATGGCACAGAATCTCGCTGGTGAAATAGCATTACTGGTTAGCAATGTGGGCCCGGACCCAAATACATTGATCATCGATCAAATCGTCGCAAATGGTTGGCAATATTTCAACTTTCCTATTCATTTTCATAAAGACACCGTCCTAACAACTCCTCCTACAGTTACCACTGCAACCTATGCAGAAAACATGTTAAGACGCGAGTTGAAGCGTCAAGTTAAACAACCATGGCGCCTTGATACGACTAGCGACCCAAATTTGATTTTTGTTGATTTGCAAATGGACAATGGAGTGCTCCGCATTTACGCGAGTCGCAAGCGTATTTTTAGTTCAACCAGCTGGACTTTTATTGGCTGGACAGTTGGTAGCTCGATTATCCTGTTTGCAATGGCCCTATTGTTTCTGCGCGGCCAAGTGCGCCCAATACATCGCTTGGCAAATGCGGCGCGTCAACTTGGACTGGGACGTACTGCCCCGGATTATCGCCTTGAGGGCGCGCGAGAAGTTCGCCTTGCTGGACGGGCCTTTCAGGCGATGCGCTACAGGATCATGAGGCAGTTGAATGAACGCACCGAAATGTTGGCTGGCGTCAGTCATGATTTGCGTACACCCCTAACCCGCATCCGCCTTCAATTAGCTCTGATGAGAGAAAGCCCCGACTCAAGAGCAATCAGCAATGACATTAGAGAAATGGAAGAAATGATCGACGGGTATATTGCCTTTGCCGCTGGTGAAGGTGATGAGGACCCGCAAGACATTGACATCGAATTCATGGTGAATCGGCTTGTTACACAAGCACACAAAAGCCATAAATTCGATATAATCTTTTCTCCGGTAAAAGATGAAATTCCGGCGTTCCCAATGCGTCGAAATGCTATTCAACGTGCTTTTTCAAACATAATTTCAAATGCAATCCGCTATTCGTCAAAGACGATTGTACATATTCAAAAACGTAATGATGAGGTAATTATCACATTTGATGATAATGGCTCAGGCATCCCAAAGGAGCGGCGCGCCGATGCAATACGGCCGTTTATTCGTCTGGAACAGTCAAGGAACAGACGAACGGGCGGCACTGGCCTTGGCCTTTCAATCACCAGCGATATCGTGCTTAGCCATGGCGGCGAATTGACGCTTGGCGATTCACCCCTTGGGGGACTTCGCGTTGCGATGAAACTACCAATTTGATAAAAAACAGTGGAATCCGAAAACTAATAAAGCTTGACGCCATCAGGAACTGGCTTGTCAGGCACAACAAGCACCACCGCGCCCTCCGTATCAGGCAACCCAAGGGTCAGAACCTCAGACATGAATGGGCCGATCTGGCGTGGAGGAAAATTTACCACCGCCAACACCTGTTTTCCCACCAACGTCTCAGGCTGATAATGGGCCGTAATCTGCGCCGACGATTTACGCCGTCCAAGGGGTGTACCAAAATCAATTTCCAGTTTTATCGCTGGTTTGCGGGCCTCAGGAAATGGCTGTGCGGCAATGATAGTACCACAGCGGATGTCCAGCTTTAGAAAGTTATCGAATAACGCCTCAGCCATTATCTACTCCAGAGCGGCCGGCAGCCACATCACCTCGCCCAAAACTCAATATTACGCGATCTTCTCATAAGCGGTCACTTGAACCATCGTGCGACCGTCCACCGTCAAATATACGCAAACTAATGCCCCATTCCTCAGCTTGTGAAATGCGTTGATCAAGCATCTTCATTGTGGCGGCAAGGTCATTGCTATCATCTTTCATCCAGACACGCGCGGTTGCCAGGAAAATGCCTGCGACTCCTTTCACCCGCATCATGCCTTTAAGGCCGGGCGCTGGATCACCCGACATGACAAGAATATGACGTATCAGCGCTTCCAAGCCAACAAGCAAGCGCAGCGCCAAGTCGGGATGACCGCTTGCAGACCGGCTCAACTGATCAAGCTGCGCGCGATAGGGTGCATAGGTTTCAAACCAGTGCAACAGACTTTCGACAATTTTTTCACGAATAGAAACCTCACCAGCATCTTGAATATCGTCATAAGTTTCCAATAACGATTGTCTGTCAAGTTCGTTCATTTTAGCCAGAACAAGACGCTGAACACTGCCAGAAAGCGCGCCCACGAGACCGCGATCAACACCAGCCATATCTGCAACCACATCAAAATCTATCTGGTCAATCGAATGCGTTGCCAGCAGCGACCAGGCCGCATCACTAAGCAACAACCTCTTATCATAATTTGAGTTCGGTATCATGTTATCCTGCGACATCAAACATCCCTTTTACCATCTCACCAAGCGTCACACTTGGACATCAATATGCGAATGCACCGCCGCCATAATAGCGTAAGCTTGACAAAAAAATAGAACTTACCCCAACCGTAGCAGTTTATTATTTACCCAATGGCTCCAGCTGTTTCTGGGAAACTGTGAGTGACAAGTCGGCCATTTACGGTTACTCACCAAGTTGGATTGATCTCTTTTTGGCCGCGTCCACCGCTTCAGTCATTAATTGAGGAAGCCCTTCATCAGCCATCAAAACTGATAATGCTGCCGCAGTCGTGCCACCCTGACTTGTTACATTTTCACGCAAAGTTGCAGGGGGTGTGTCAACCGCTGCCATTAAAGCGCCAGCGCCACATACCGTTACTTTTGCGAGTTCTTTTGCCAACGATTCAGGCAAGCCCGCCTTAACCCCAGCCATGCCCAACGCTTCTGTAAGTAAGAACACATAAGCTGGTCCAGACCCAGATACCGCTGTTACCGCGTCCATCAGATCCTCATTCTCAAGATGCACCACGTCACCCACCGCCAATAACAGTTGGTGGGCCAAAGCACGAACAGCATCTGGTGCATCGGCAAATAATGCCGTGATGCCCCTGCCCACAGCTGCCGGTGTGTTTGGCATTGCACGCAGCACCACTGCATCTGAACCAAGGCGCTGTTTCAACCAGCGGGTTGATATCCCTGCTGCGATCGACAGATAGGCGCTGTTGGCATCATTTGAGTTCCGGATAGCGGCCAACGCCTCGTCCATCATTTGGGGCTTCACCGCAAGAACAATCATCGTGCTCTCTGTTGCATTCGCGGCGACAGCGGCGGCGCAACCTTCATACAGCGACACACGAGACTCATTGACGACCCAGCCTAGGCGCGAATGATCAGGTTCAATAATGGTGAATACCGCGTCAAGCGAAGCATCTCTTAGCCAGCCTTCCAGCAATGCGCTTCCCATTTTGCCGCACCCGATCAGCATGATATGGTTAACAGCCATAAAACCTAGGCCTCACCCTCGGTGCTGAACAAAGCCGCCGTAGCCGCATCAGTTGCAGAGAGCTGACTTTGCGCCACCTGATAAATTGTAGGAAAACAATATTCACATTCCCCAAGCATAATATCTACGACGTCCTCAATCTGTTCTGGCGTAGCCCCACCAGCCCCGCGCAGTGGCAGTGTATGCCGTAAATCAAGCTCACGTGTTTCTACGTCAAGTGCAAGGTGACCCATGAAAATCCGCTGGTTCAACAATGCCGCCAGTAACGCGATTTCACCAAATTGGCTTTCATCAAATTGTACATCGATGCGGCATCTTACCTGCATCGCTTCTTCATTATGCTGCCATGTA
Source organism: SAR116 cluster bacterium AG-325-I21 (assembly GCA_003282865.1). Classification (GTDB taxonomy): domain Bacteria; phylum Pseudomonadota; class Alphaproteobacteria; order Puniceispirillales; family Puniceispirillaceae; genus UBA3439. Next base: position 28,681 of record QBYK01000011.1, read on the forward strand.
ACGGCAAGTTGATAGTCGCACCATTTTCCGGGCACCTCAACCAAAACTGCATTTTCGCCACGCTGTTGAAGCAACCAATCCTGGTTGGTCACGAATCTGGTGACAAGCTCAATCGGATCACCAAGAAGAATTTCACGCTGGAATTGGCTACGCGCCATGACATCAAATTCCAAACTAACAGGCTTGACTGGATTGCCAACCACTACCAGTAAAATGCCAAATTCGTAGCGCGCAATCAATCTAATTTCATACAATATTTTGTGGCTCATTCCTTCAAGAAACACATCAAGTAGTATTTTCTTGGCTTTTCTGCTGATTCGCACCCATAATTATTAAGTCTATTATCTAGATTTTTTGCTGCTCTTTTTTGGAGCGGCCTTCAGTTTTGATGCCCTTTTCGTCTTTGCCGTTGTTTTGGCCTGCGACTCGGCGGTGGACTGGCTAAAGGACTCAAGAAGCGCAAGCCGAGCCGCCAATGCCGCATGCCGTGTGCTTAGTGCATCAAACTCTTCCCGCGTTACAAGGCCACGCGCATTCAGGCTGCGTTCCATGCGCTGACGGATAAGATTATCAACCTCTTCACGCATACCGCCAAATGCAGATGCAGCCCCATTTGCCATTTGTGCTAGGTCTGCCATAAAATTTGAACGCGGTGCCATAATCTGTCTCCTGATTTTCTCTCGCATACTTTCTTAGTATATATTGGCTAATACATACTTGCTATCACGTTTTGGTTCGGGACCGAACGTTTATGCTACTATCATGTTTTGTGTTTACATGTGTTTCTTATAACAAACAATGGGTCTAGAGTAAGGCATGAAAGGGCCATGTTTGTAACAAAATTTTGGTAAAATAAAAATGTCAGCTGGCAAAGCTCAATACAAATTCCCAAAAGCCAGATCGTGGATGGGTTGAAAAAGACCGATCAACCAAAAAAGTCACACCTAATCGAAAGGCAACCAATGATCCTCAAGCCGGCACCTGTTGAATTTCTGCATAGTGCCATCGCGCTTCCTGAATTCAACACATTTGCCATACAACTTGGTGGTGTTGGCATTCGCTGGTATGCACTTGCCTACATTGCTGGCTTGATGATTGGCATTTATATTCTGCGCCGAGAGGCAAGGTTGCCAGGCGCACTAATGACGCAAGATCAGACAGACTGGCTTTTGAATTATCTATTGATCGGTATAATCCTAGGGGGGAGGTTCGGCTATGTTTTTTTCTATAACGCCGGCTTTTATCTGGCCAACCCGTTTTCAATTTTCCGGTTGTGGGAGGGGGGCATGTCCTTCCATGGCGCCCTGCTTGGCGTTGGGTTTGCGTTATTGTTGATGGCGCGACGCCATGAGTTACCTTTGCTGGCGATCAGTGACAGAGTTGCCATGGTTACCCCGATTGGGCTGTTTTTGGGGCGTTTGTCAAATTTTATCAATGGTGAACTCTACGGTCGTGTAACAAATGTGCCATGGGCTATGATCTTTCCACATAGCGATGGTTCGCCCCGCCACCCAAGCCAGCTTTATGAGGCAGGCCTCGAGGGACTTTTATTAGGGCTCCTGATGTATTTATTCTGGCGGCGTCAGTGGCTTGGTGCACCAGGACGGCTAACAGGGGTGTTTTTATGTGGCTATGGAATGGCACGATTTTTTGTTGAATTTGTGCGTCAACCTGATGCCCATATTGGCCTTTTTGAGGGCATCTTTAGCATGGGACAACTGCTGTCAGTTCCAATGATCATTGTAGGACTTTATTTGCTGCGTCAAAGTTGGCGTCAAGGTTACCACCATGGCAAATCATAGAGTTAAAGACACGGCATTGTTTGATAAGATAGTTGCGACTATTTCCAAAAATGGGCCATTATCACTTGCTAGCTACATCAGCTATGCCCTTGGCGATCCTGATTATGGATACTACCAGACAAGAGATCCGATTGGGACAGCTGGAGATTTTATCACCGCCCCTGAAATTTCCGGTCTATTTGGCGAAATGTGCGGACTATATTTTGCCCATATAGCCGAATTATCAGGGCTTCGCGATCCAGCTATTTTTGAACTTGGCCCAGGGCGCGCTAGCCTTATCGCAGATATGCGGAATGCCTGGCAGCATACTATGCGATCCTTGACAACGGCACCGGTGCATTTGCTCGAAACCAGTCCTTCCCTGCGCTGCATCCAGCAAAATCGGCTATCCGATATCACCCTTTTTTTTCATGAAAATCTCGATCATCTGCCAGCACAGCCCATCTTTGCCATCGCAAACGAATTTTTTGATGCTCTGCCGGTAGCGCAAGCCATATGGCGGCCGAACGCAAATGATGCTGACGGCATTTGGCGGCATCGACTCGTTGGACTTATTGAGGGGCAGCTTGGATTCATAGACGGGCCACCCCTCCGCCCTGACGAGGCACACGATTGGGCATTAGAGGATCTAAAAACCAAAGGGGCGAATCTACCCCTAAGCAGCGATATCAATAATCACACAATTGCCGAATATTGCCCCCTGGCCACCACCTACGCTGGCAAAATGGCTCATCATCTGAGGGCGTACGGCGGTGCATTTTTGATCTTTGATTATGGGCGTGATGGGCAAAGTGGCGACAGCCTTCAGGCTGTTGCAAATCATCAACCAGTTAATGTATTTCATCAACCTGGCAGCGCTGATTTATCGCATTGGGTTGATTTCAGCGCCATACGCCGTGCCGCCAAAGATGCTGGCGCGCGTCTAATAGGACCTATCAACCAAGGCGAATTTTTGCGCAATATTGGCATTATCCAGCGCAGCGAGGCATTGGCAAAACTGGCCGATGTCAAAACCCGCCGTGGTTTATTTGCAGCGGTTGACCGGCTTATAAGCAATCAGCAAATGGGATCAGCTTTTAAGGTTGCATTAATGTTACCACCCGGCACTGGATTACCGCCTGGCTTCGCTAATGGCAGCGAAGGAGCCTCCCTATCTTGAGCAAAACTAAATTTGACACTGAATTTGCCACTACACCATCCCTCCGACATCCTGCTCTGGAGACCATAACAGATTCGGGCCTGCGAATTCGACATGGTTTTTTTACTGCAAAAGGCGGTGTAAGTGCTGGCTTTTATAACAGTCTCAATTGCGGGTTTGGATCACAAGATGATCGGGTCCTGATTAACGAAAACCGGCGGCGGGTTGCCACTAGCCTTGGCTTTAAACCGGACAGAATGTTTGGCCTTCGCCAGAATCATTCATCAGACTGCGTATTCATCAACGCTTCTAGCGATGCCAGCACTGCAGCACGTCCGGTGGCTGATGCTTTGGTAACTGGCACAAACAATCTTGCGATATCAATATTAACCGCGGATTGCGTGCCAGTGCTGCTCGCCGCCCCATCTCCTGGATTGGTGGGTGCAGCACATGCGGGATGGCGCGGTGCTGTTAATGGCATTCTTGCAGCCACCGTCGCAATGATGATAGATAACGGCGCCACCCCCGAACACATCGAGGCGGTGATTGGCCCCGCCATTCAGCAAAAAAATTACGAAATTGGGGAAGATTTGCGTAGCCTTGTTCTTAACACTTACCCAGATGCCACAATTTTGTTTGTTCCCTGTGGAAAAGAAAAATACCTGTTTAACCTCCCCGGTTTTGTTGAGATGCTGCTGCGTGCGGCAGGCATTCTTAGGGTTCACAACCTAAACATCGATACCTATGGCGAATCATCTGGTCTATTTTCCCACAGGCAAGCAATGCACGCCGCATCAACTGATACTGGACGCCAAATTTCCGTCATTGGCATTCATTCTGAGGCAGACAGCTAAGACTATACGAAAGGGGCGACTAAATTGCCGCATCTCTATATTTTCCTCGGGTTAATATTTCTTGCAATGTTAACGTCTTGCATTATTTCCTAGAGCGTTCAGGCGAGTTTTTGAAAAAATTCTGGCATATCTTCTTGCCCCGCTGAACGCTGATTGCTATAGCAAGTTGTGAGAAATTTCTGGTCATCCCAAATAGGTTTTTGACACATGAAAATTTTAGCCTGCAATAGTAATCGCCCATTAGCAGAAGCTATTGCCGCTTATTTGAACTCTCCCCTTACCCAAGCTGACGTAAGGCGGTTTGCCGATATGGAGGTCTTTGTCGAGATCGGCGAAAATGTTCGCGGTGAAGATGTATTTGTCCTGCAATCGACCTGTTTTCCGGCAAATGACAATGTTATGGAATTATTGGTTGCTTTGGATGCGTTGCGCCGAGGTTCGGCCCGTCGAATCACTGCAGTTATTCCGTATTATGGATATGCGCGTCAGGATCGTAAATCAGGCCCCCGTACACCAATTTCAGCCAAACTGCTTGCCAACCTCATAACATCGGCTGGGGCAGACCGGGTCCTGACGATTGATCTTCACGCCAACCAGATCCAAGGCTTTTTTGACATCCCAACCGACAATCTGTTTGCCGCTCCCGTGTTTGTTAGTGACATCAAAGAACGCTATGAAGTATCAAAATTGATGTTTGTATCGCCTGATGTAGGCGGCGTGGTGCGTGCCCGGTCCTTGGCGCGCCGACTTGATGCAGACCTAGCAATTATTGATAAACGACGCCCAAAAGCTGGCGTTTCAGAGGTAATGAACATCATCGGTGATGTCGAGGATCGACATTGCATCATGGTTGATGACATTGTAGATTCGGGTGGAACATTATGCAACGCCGCTGTCGCGCTGATGAAAGCCGGAGCTCTGTCTGTGGACGCTTATGTGACGCACGGCGTGTTATCTGGCGGCGCAGTTAGTCGGGTCGCAGCATCACCGCTAAATTCACTCGTGACAACAAACTCGATTCCAGCAACTGAGGCAGTATGTATTGCCCGTAATATTCGACAATTGTCAATCGCTCCACTTTTAGGTGAGGCAATGCTGCGGATCAATGAAGAGCGGTCGGTTTCAACCCTGTTCTAGCTAGTGTTCATAATCTGGTACCATATTCTCAAAAACGCTTGTATTATACCGACAATAAGCCTATCAATCCTATGCTGCGCACCCCTGGAGGCGCGGTACATTGTGATCGATAAAGGAGTTAGCAATGTCTGACTACACAAACATCAGCGCGGAACAGCGCGAACGGGTCGGTAAGGGGTCCGCCCGTGCGGTACGCCGTGCAGGTCGCGTTCCTGCCGTCATTTATGGCGGCAAAAAAGAACCAATAGGTATTACCCTAGAGTCCCGTGAAATTACAAAAATCGTTCATCAGCCTGGAATTTTTGGCCGGCTTATCGATATTAAAGTTAGCGGAAGCAAACACACCGTCCTAACCCGTGATATCCAATTCCATCCGGTAACCGATAATGTTCTTCACATGGATTTTCTGCGCGTTTCTGGCACTGCAAAAGTTTCTGTAGCCATTGCAGTTGAATTTGTTAATGAAGACGACTGCCCTGGCATTAAAGTCGGTGGGGTGCTCAATGTTGTTCGTTACGAAGTTGAATTACTTTGCCCAGCGACAACAATCCCAGAAAAAATCACTGTTGATTTGCAAGGTTTGAAGATTGGTGACTCAGTTCATATCAGCACGATTGAATTGCCAGACGGCGTGACCCCAACCATTACCGATCGTGACTTCACTATTGCGACCATTGCGTCACCTGGCGGCGGAGTGAAAAATGAAGATGATGAGAGTGATGGGGAAGATGAGGGCGAAGAGGCTTTGGCAGGCGAAAATGTAGCACCGAACGAATAGTCGCAAGCCTTTTCCAGATCGAGCGGTATAATCATGCGCTTATTTGCAGGACTGGGAAATCCCGGGGCAGCTTACGCCACCAACCGGCACAATGTTGGGTTCATGGCCGTAGATCGTATTGCTGATCAGTATGGGTTTTCACCTTGGAAAAAAAAAGGCCCATCATTACTAAGTGAGGGGCGGCTTGGCTCTGGAAAGATTATTCTAATCAAGCCACAAAGCTTTATGAACAAATCTGGTCTCCCAATTGCAGACATTGCACGTTTTCACAAAATTGACCCAAATAATGTGTTTGTGTTTCACGATGAGCTTGACCTTGTTGCTGGCAAAGTACGAGTAAAGGTTGGCGGTGGGCATGGCGGTCATAATGGCCTTCGTGATATTGACCGGCATCTTGGGTTGGCTTACTGGCGTGTGCGTATTGGCATTGGCCGCCCATCGGATGAGCCGATGGACGTCAAAGCATGGGTGCTTAGTGATTTTAGCCATGATGAGCGAGCTGGCTGGGTACCAATTTTGCTCGATGCAATCACAGATGAGATAAATCGGCTATGCGAACATGATGAAAGTGGGTTTATGAACCGTGTTGCCTACCTTGCGCCTGCACCATCAACTCAATAAGCTGACCTACTAAATAAAGACAGGATTGAGAACATATGGGATTTAATTGTGGCATTGTTGGTTTACCAAATGTTGGAAAATCAACCCTGTTTAATGCGTTGACCCAAACCGCTTTGGCAGAAGCAGCGAATTATCCGTTCTGCACAATTGAACCAAACACTGGTAGGGTAGCCGTGCCAGACATGCGCCTTTTCGCCCTGGCGGAACTTGCTAGTTCCAAAACCATTTTACCAACACACCTTGAATTTGTTGATATTGCGGGTCTTGTTAGCGGCGCGTCCAAGGGGGAGGGCCTTGGTAACCAGTTCCTTGCTAATATTCGTGAGGTAGATGCGATTGCGCACGTATTGCGCTGCTTCAATGATAGCGAGATTGCCCATGTTGATGGCAATGTTGATCCGATACGGGATGCCACTACTGTTGAAACTGAATTGATGCTTGCCGATATCGACTCGCTAGAACGCCGAATGACTGCGCTGTTAAAAAAATCTCGTGGCGGCGACAAGGAAGCAAAAAGCGATCTTGTACTTATGGAAAAGCTATTTGCTCATTTATCGGAAGGCCAAACGGCCCGCAGCACAACTGGCCTCACCGGGGAAGAGAGCAGGCGTCTTCCCCGTTTACAGCTTTTGACGGCTAAGCCAGTCCTTTATGTCTGTAATGTCTCTGAATGTGATGCTTCCACTGGCAATACATATTGCAAGCTAATTGCTGATAAAGCAGTTTCCGAAGGTGCTGCCTACGTAATAGTGTCAGCCGCCATCGAGTCTGAAATTGCTCAGCTGGATGAGGCTGATAAAATCGGATTTCTTTGTGAGTTGGGACTTGAAGAGCCTGGGTTGGCACGCCTTATTCGTGCCGGTTACAGTCTGCTCGATCTCGTAACCTTTTTCACTGCCGGTCCCAAGGAGGCTCGTGCATGGACGGTTGCCGCCGGCGCCAGCGCACCAGAGGCGGCAGGTGTTATCCACACTGATTTCCAGCGCGGTTTCATTCGGGCAGAAACCATCTCTTACCATGATTATATCACCTTTAAAGGAGAAACCGGCGCCAAAGAAGCTGGAAAATTACGTATCGAAGGTAGCGACTATAAAGTGGTTGACGGCGATGTGTTTAATTTCCGTTTCAATGTTTAAAGGCCATGCGGCCCACCCAAATATCCAACAACTATATAATGCTATTGAAAGGGCCTTTTCTCCTCCGGCTAATCATCATCAGTAAAAAAATTTATTGCACCAGCTAAGCTTCGAATAATTTTGCGTCTGCGAACGTGTTTGATCCCATTACTTCAAACATAGACAGAGAGACCCGCTTAATAGCGGGTCGTTAATGATTGTGCTGTGCGGACGTGTTCAATGAACATCTGCCCAAATGCGGCGTTTTGCAAGATACGAGAAGATCACAAAAATACTGAGGAAAAACACAGCAGCAACACCAATACGTTTACGCACCTCCAACTTGGGCTCGGCAGCCCACATGAGAAACTGGGTAAGATCCGCCGATACAGCCTCAATCGAGGTTGCCGCCCCATCAATGAATTCAACATCATCTCCGTATAATGGTTGTGGCATTGCAATTAGGTGCCCAGGATATGCGGGGTTATAATACATACCGTCCGGCACCTCTTTACCGTTTGGCGCATCCTCGTAACTAGAGAGAAGGCTGTACAAATAATTTGGACCGTTGGGACGCGCCTTGGCGATTAGTGATAGGTCTGGCGGCAAAGCACCATTGTTTCCGGCTCTAGCGGCATTATCATTTGCATAAGGGGCGGGCATTCGGTCCGCTGGAATTGCAGGGCGCATAAACATGTCACCATCGTCATTTGGTCCGTCTTCTACCTCATATTGCGCAGCCAACGCTTTAATTTCAGATTTGTTGTATCCCAAATCTGCAAAGTTACGAAAAGCAATAAGCTTCATGGAATGACAACCCGCACACACCTCGTTATAGACCTGAAAGCCTCGTTGCATAGCAGCTTTGTCAAAAGTCCCAAATGGACCAGAGAAACTCCAGTCACGGGTTTTGAGAGCTACATCGCCACTGCCCCCCCAAGCTGGACTTGAAAGGACACTGAACAATAATACAGCTCCTATTCGGCTTAACATCAAGACCTCCGCGGGGCGGCGTAAGCTTGTTCTGGGGTAGAGGAAAAACCACCTAGCACAGGCTCCGCTATCGATTTAGGTAAAGGTTTAGTCGTCTCAAACATGCCTAACACCGGCAAGATTATCAGAAAGTGTATAAAATACCATGCGGTTGCAACCCGCGATAGTATTACGTAAATTCCTTCAGCGGGTTTTCCTCCCAGATACCCGAGCGCAATAGCGTTTGCAAAAAACACCCAAAAGAAGATGCGAAACAATGGGCGAAAGCGTGCTGACCGAACTGGAGATTTGTCTAGCCATGGCAAAATGAAAAGCACAGCGATAGCTCCAAACATCAACAGGACACCGCCAAGTTTATCAGGCACTGCTCTCAAAATTGCATAAAACGGGAGAAAATACCATTCTGGCACAATATGCGCCGGGGTCTGCATTGCATTTGCTGGGATGTAATTATCTGGATGACCCATGGCATTTGGAAAAAAGAAAACGACAACTGCGAGCAACAAGAGAAATACTGCAATACCAAATACATCCTTAATGGTGTAATAAGGGTGGAAGGATATGGTATCTTGGGGACCTCTTGTATCAATACCAATTGGATTATTCGATCCAAACCTGTGTAAAGCTACAATGTGAAGCACGACTACTCCAGCAATGATGAACGGCATCAAGTAATGTAATGAAAAAAATCTGTTTAATGTCGCGTTGTCAACAGAGAATCCTCCCCACAACAAGGTCACAATACTCTCGCCAACATAAGGTATGGCGGAAAAAAGGTTGGTAATAACAGTGGCCCCCCAAAAACTCATTTGTCCCCAAGGCAACACATACCCCATGAAAGCTGTGGCCATCATTAGAAGGAATATTACAACCCCAAGTATCCAAAGCAGTTCGCGTGGTGCTTTGTAAGACCCATAATAAAGCCCCCTGAACATGTGAAGGTACACAACAATAAAGAAAAAACTCGCTGTATTCATGTGGATGTAACGAATCATCCATCCATGATTCACATCACGCATTATTCTCTCAACAGATGAGAAAGCGTAATCAACATGGGCTGTATAGCTCATGGCCAGCACAATCCCCGTAACAATCATGATTGCTAGCGAGAGTCCAGCGAGGCTTCCAAAATTCCACATATAGTTGAGGTTTTTTGGTGTTGGGTAATCATGGGCGGTGTGATGCAACATTGAAAAGACAGGAAGCCGATGATCAATCCATCGTATTACTGGGCTTTTGAACTGGTTGGCAGACATTGTTTATTTACCTCTAGTTAGAAAGTTATTTAGCCAATACGAATCACAGTATCGGAAAGGAAATCGTACGGTGGGACTTCAAGATTTGTTGGCGCCGGCCCTTTACGGATACGACCAGATGTGTCGTAATGCGACCCATGGCACGGGCAGAACCAACCGTCATAATCGCCCTTTACTTCGCCGGTTTTTTGTCCAAGCGGGACACAGCCAAGATGCGTACACACCCCAACCAAAACCAAATACTCGGGCTTTTCTGCCCGTGCTATATCAACCTGTGGATCTCGCAAGTCCGCAACATCCGTCGCATTGGCTCGAGCAATTTCATCAGCGGTTCGATGCCGAATAAAAACAGGTTTGCCACGCCATTTCACAGTGATTGACTGGCCGACAGCGATTTTCGAAATATCAACCTCGATATTGGCAAGGGCTAGAGTGTCAGCTGCTGGGTTCAATTGATCAATAAGAGGCCACGCTACCGCAGCAGCACCAAGACCTGCCATCGCATACGTGGCCACCACTATAAAATCACGACGTCCTGGGTCCTTTGCATCCCCCGACGCAGACTTTTTATTGGTATCTGGTTTGACCATATTTTCCTCTTAAACGATGTTGTGCGCACAAAGTTTGCGATAAAGTTCTGGATTAGCCCCATCTTGACACGTTAAATATGCCAACAGCCAATAGGAATAATGAGTTTCCTAGCATGTTCAGACACTCTTTTCCTACCCTATTTTTACAGTTTTCCAGCATATTCTTTTCCATCTCATTATTTCTATCTGACTCCAAACAACGAACAAGTTAGGGCCAGCGAACCTCGGGTGGCAAACTCATCAAAATTGCCTCAATGTTTCCCCCCGTTTTCAATCCGAACAACGTGCCACGGTCGTGCAAGAGATTAAATTCCACATAGCGGCCACGACGCACCAGTTGCTCGTGACGGTCCTCCTCAGTCCATGGCAAATCCATACGCTGTCTCACAATATCAGCGTAGACATCCTTAAATGCCGTGCCAACATCACGATTAAAGGTAAAATCGTTGTCCCAATCACCACTATCAAGATTGTCATAGAAAATACCACCCGCCCCGCGTGGCTCGCTACGATGCGGCAAATAAAAATATTCATCACACCATTCCTTGTATTTTGGATAATAATTTTGGTCATGTTTGTCACAAGCCGCTTTCATCGCCTTGTGAAAAACCCGACTAGCCGATTCGTCCGGCAATAGCGGGGTCAAATCACCACCACCACCAAACCAGCTTTGAGACGTAACGATAAACCGTGTATTAAGATGGGCCGCTGGCACATGCGGATTCCGCATGTGCGCCACCAGCGAAATACCGGAAACCCAGAACTGACCATCATTTTCAGCTCCGACAATTTGGGCTTTGAATTCATCAGAGAATACACCATACACGGTTGAGATATTCACCCCTACTTTTTCAAAAACCCGGCCATGCATGAGGCTCATCTCGCCCCCACCACCACCATCGCGCCGCCATAATTTACGCTTAAATCGGCCCGCCGGTGCAACAGCTGGATTTCCGCAGTCCTCAATCCCTTCAAAAACGGTGCAAATCTCGTCGCGAAGATTACGAAACCAATCCACTGTTTCTTGCTTTTTTCGAATCATGGATGGTTGGGTTTGGCTTACCGTTAAAGAAATCATGGCTTCCACCTAATTCACAAGTAACCATTTCAGCAAATCAGACTTTTTTAAGCTAAAGCCTGACGCCACCCACTTTGCCTCTGCTCGTGACAACATTTGACCCATCGCCGGGCCATTGTCAACGCCATGCGACAATAAGTCTGTCCCACAAATTGGAATTTTTGGTGGGATCCACGCTGCCAGCTCTTCACACCGCCACGTATTTATAACTGTTAGGTTTCGCCACGATTGCACGGCATAAAGCATCGGTGCCCAATCACCGAGATAATATGCTCCCTGTTGCCATCTTGGCCCGTTCAACATTGCCAGCTCACCGTCATTGATGCCGAGGTCAAGACGAGCAAGGCAGCGACGTTCAAACCGGCTTAATCTCAGCCGCTTTGCAACCCGTCTAGCAGACCCAACAGGTAAGATTGTTGCAAGGCCAGCAAGCCAACCCAATTGCGCCAGAACTTTGTCAAAGTTTTTATCGATACCAAGTGGCGAAAGATTAAATTTGAGCCCAAGGGTGGAACAGTCAATTTGCGCCCCGCGCAACATACCAATCACAACAGCGGCCTCGCCCCCAACCATAATTTGTCGAAGCTCCTCAGCGATGCGCTCTCCCGATAAGTCAGCGCAAAGCGCCGCATTATCTAGCAGCAAATTAATCATTTCAGCATTTGTACCTGCTTTTTCAAAGCGGGGAAAAAAACGGCAGTAGCGGATAATGCGTAAGGCATCTTCTTTCACGCGTTGTTCCGCATCACCCACAAATTGTAATCTACCTGCATTCAGATCCGACTGCCCGTCTAGCGGGTCAATTATCAAACCATCCTCATCCAGATAAATCGCATTGACAGTAAAATCGCGCCTTGCCGCGTCAAGCAACCAGTCACCATTGTATGCAACGACTGCATGCCGTCCATCTGTTTCAAGATCGACTCGCGTTTGCGTTAACTCAATCGAGTCCTTAGCACAACAGAGTGTAATTGTGCCGTGCTGCAAACCAGTTTCGACAACACGCACATCACCGCTTGAAAAATAGCTTGCCACAGTGCCGATTGGCAGATTAACCGCCATATCAATATCTCCGACTGGATGCCCGCTAATCCAATCACGAACCGCGCCACCAACAATCCGGGCCTCTCCACCAAGCGCCTTGGCCGCAGAAAAAATCTGCGTCACAAGTGGACGGCACGCCCATTCTGGTAGGACACTATCGCGGCGTTCAGTCAGCACGTTGTTCAAATCCGCCGCGGGTTATTGTACCGTTTTTGATTTTTGCTGGTACATAAGTTGTGTTCGGCGCCGCGCTGTCTAACTCCAGCCAAAACACACCAATCGCAAAAACCACTAGGCCAACAAATGCACCTAAAATATAATTATTGTTGACTGTCTCCGCCGGCAAGCCGCTCTTAACCGCCTTTCTTATTTGCCACCCTCTGACAAAGCTCATTATGAGAAATGCCACTCCAAGGGCTGAAAATATCACCAATAACGCGCGCATCTATTTATCTACCTACTCTATTGCTAATGTGATTTACATATAACATTAATTATTAACTCGGCTATCAGCTCTTTTCCCACTTCGCCATATGGGGACAACTATACCCAAGGTCAAACCACCTTGTTAACGCGTCGGCGAAGATCATCCAGCACCCGCGCAGATAGTCCCCAAATGCGGTGCTTCTCATGTTCAACAACCCAATAATCATTGGGCCTACCAGAAGTTTTACGGCGTACTAAGCGAAAATTATCAGGATCAGCGAGATGCTTAAGGGGCAGCGTGAAAATCAAATCTACTTCAGTTGGGTCTGACACGAGGCAGTCTAGAGCATTATCGCCACGAACTATACCAACAACGGGCTGAACGAGAAACCCTGCCGGGCTGAGCACCCTATCAAGCAACCCCACCACTTGGACCAGACCAGGTGCCAACTGAACTTCTTCAAGGGCTTCACGCAAAGCCGCTTCGACTGGACTAGCATCAAAAGGTTCCATCTTGCCACCAGGGAAACTGATCTGTCCGGCATGGTGCGCCAAGTGGGCGGCTCTCTTTGTCATTAGGATATGCCAGTCGGATTGCACCCGCAGCAATGGTACAAGAATCGCGGCTGGGCGGTAAGGTTGAGCTTTTCGAAGAGGCGACATTGTGAGCTCGCCCTGGCCAGAACTGGGAAAGCCAGGCAATGGATCAAGGCAGCAACCAAGATGTTTCTGCAATTCAACGTGATTGAGCTCCCGTGGATCCGCCAGTAAATGATTTAGGTTACTAGGAATTTTGGACATTATAACTCAAGCGCAAAATGCTGCTTATGGCTCCATACCCCGAGCCGGCCATCTGGCCCCTCTTCAGCACGCTCGGCAAGCTGATAATAGACTGGCCGCGATAATTTTGCCAGCAACCCATTGCGCACTTCGATATAAGGTCGAACCTGCTGCAAGTCATCGGCTAGACGCAACAATATGGGATGTGCAGCGTCAAGGGCTATATTCTCATCGAGATTGGTACGGAAACAAATTTCGCTTGATCGTGGTTCAGCGCCTGATGAAACCAACATCTCGCATACAATAAAGGGTGCATCATCAACGGTGATCCGACCCTTTTCAACCGGCGTAACCAACCAGTAATCACCAATCTCGTCTCGCATTAAGACCGATGCAAACAGTTTAACCATTTCAATCCGACGAATTTCATCATCTTCATGAAACCAACGGCCATCGGTGGCAATGCGGATATCAAAATGCTGTTCGTCTACCAGACGCAAACGATCAAAACTGACTTCTGGGATATTTGAATGCTTCATTCAACCAGTCTAGCAAGACTTGGCCCAATACCAAAGGGGAATGCAGATCGTTCATTTTGGGCAAAACAAACCGCCCCAATGAACAAGTGAAAGAGTTGACTAATGGCACATCAATACTCTATGTCAGTCTAAATCAAACCAATTGGGAATTGCTGGGCTCGATTAATGAAGAACATGACATAGGTTAAATATGCTAGGTTCCTACACTCAATCAACTATTGCTGGTCCCTTAGTTACTTGTCTGATGGCACGTGACGCGCTCGATGCCGTATTCCCATCAGCGTCTTAACGGGAAACTTGGCGGACGAACAACTAAACGCGTTGTTTTGGTCAAGATTCTACTTTCAAAAAGGATTTTGTGATGAAGTCTTTTCTATTACATTGTTTAGGAGTTGGATTCTTAATTATGAGTGAAACAAGTGTTGCCGCGACAGGCAAGACGTTGCTCCTTGAAACCTCTCAAGGGCAGGTCGAAATCAAATTGTTACCCGATGTGGCGCCAAACCATGTTGCACGCATTACTGAGCTTGCAGAATCAGGATTTTATGACGGCATCATCTTTCACCGTGTTATCCCAGGTTTCATGGCGCAAACTGGTGATCCAACAGGGACTGGTATGGGTGGATCGGGAAATACTCTGGATGCAGAATTCAGTGATTATGAATATCGGGAGGGAACCGTTGGTATGGCCCGCTCGATGAGCCCAAATAGCGCCGACAGTCAATTTTTTATCTGTTTTGACGGCTGCGGGCACCTGACAGGGCAATATACCGTATGGGGACAGGTTGAAAACGGCATGGAGGCTGTCGAAAAACTGGCCACCGGCGAACCACCCACTAACCCGGATCAGATTATTTCGGCAAAACTGGTCGATTGACCCTAAATCAGCATTAATTTCTGCAGAAACAATACGGGAGGTGCCGAGGGGACTTACAAACCATGAAAATCATGAGGGTTAAGGGTAATTGCCCATTCTAGTTTATGCGCTCTGATCGTTCACAGTAGTAACGCCAACAGATGAATAGCGCTTTTATGAAACAGTAATCATTTGGCTAGCAGCGCGTCGTCTCGTCATGAAATAGACAGCAATACCCATCCATATGAGGCCAAAGGCAATGAGGTCATTTACCAAAAATTTTTCAGAAAAAGCAACAACGCCAAGCAAAAGCTGCGCAGTCGAGTTGCTGTAAAACAATAGACTTGCTATTGTCAAACTAAGTAATTGATTACCCCTATGAAAAAGATCAGCGGTACAACAGTTAGTATGCCTGCGAAAATTGCGAGCAACGCATTTGTTAGTCTTCCGCCAAAGAACAGCGCTTGTCCACTCATCGCCATCCAAATTAGAAATGCGAAGGCTAGTGGCAGCACTAACATCGTTTCAACGAATAATCCTTGAATCGGATCGAAACCCATCCTTTTGCGCAAGACTGCGTATAACGAAAAAGTGCCTGCTAATGCCAACGATAACCATGGAATAGCCATAATCATAATTGCCTTGGCCATGATCCCAAAACAAACGAGTGCAATAGTTACGCTAACGAAGCGGTCAACTCTTTCCCCTGAAACAATGATGCCCAACATAACTGTGCATAATGGATAGATATAATAACCAACCGCCGCAGCAAAGACCTGTTCGGCTTGCACTGAATACACGTAAATGCCCCAATTCAGTGACAAAAGACCGGCTGCCAAAAAAAGTTGCAAAAATTCCCCTGAATCTTCAGCATCGCCCATATGGCACCAAACTGGCTTCTTATCCAACATATCAAAAAGAGCAAGGCCGCTGACCATATGGACTGATCAGCAACGATTATCATACGGATCCTCAACATCAACGAGATAAATATAGACAGGAACAATTCCCCATAAAATTCCTTCACTTAGCGAGCAATAAATCCCAGAAATTCTGTTTTGTCTCGGGCTTTTCATCATTCATGAAAACCTGTTAGGATTTTTAATTGTCTGCTGTATTTCTTTGAGTCTATCGCATGCCAATGCTGCTGCATGGACTAAATTTGCCCGAATTGATACACCTGAAATACCGGATTAGTCAGCACCCGATAGCATTTAATGTTTGACTTTATAAACGGCTATTCCCATATCTACTAGGCCGGAAAGGCTTTGTGAGGCAGATTGAAGCCAATATCTAATGCCGCATAGCAGCCGTGTTCAGAAATAACGGGTCCTGATAACCGGCAGATCAGGGCTGAAGTTGGAGACTAGACAATATGGCACAGGGTACTGTGAAGTGGTTTAACACTCAAAAAGGGTACGGCTTTATCAACCCGGACGAAGAAGGCAGTGACGTGTTTGTACATATTACTGCGGTACAAAATTCAGGCCTTAATGGCTTGAATGAGGGCCAAAAAGTGACCTACGATCTTGAAGAACAGCGTAACGGTAAAATGGCAGCTGTAGGTCTGGCTGTTGTTGAGTAAGCTTTCGCTTCACTCGATATAATGAATCGTACTTTAGTCGTGTTGTGCATTGACTGAATACGAATAGGTCGCCCAAACATCTGGGGCGACCTTATTCATATGTGTTTCAACGAAGGGCTTTTAAGCGGAAGTACGGAATGTGCGCAGACCAATATTGCGTATTCAAAAAAGCCCGTGACTTAAAGTACTTGTCGAGACGTTATCTGACCTCCCCAATTAAAAGGTAATGAGACGGCCTCAACGTTACGGGGTCTCTCTGGTGCCTCCATACCAATCGGTGCGTCTGATCTCAACGCCTCAAGCGAAACCATGCCCACGCCAATATTCTTTCTTAACCGAGGCGAATAACAACATGCGCTAACATAACCGACGTAATTTCCGCTCTGTAAAAGCCGTAGTCGATGCTCATTTGGTTGGTTTAGAATCGGACCATCGAGAAAAAAGCCACTAAATTTTCTTTCAATACCCTTTCTTTTGATATGGATTAACGCATCCTTACCTACAAAATCGCCTTGTTGATTTAAGTCAACAAATCTATCCATACCAAGTTCAAAAGGATTAGTTTTGGCATCGGTATCGGCACCAAAAGAGATTAAACCACTCTCTAGTCTTTCAATATAATTTGGAGTTCCAGGGCCAATATCATCATCCTTGCCAGCTTCAAAAACACGTTTCCAAAGGTCGTAGCCACGGGTTCCGTCAAGAAGGTATAACTCGTAGCCTCCTTGCTTTGACCAACCAGATTTAGACACAATCAGCGGGATGCCATCAAGGCTTGCCTCACAAAACCCAAAATATTTTAGTTCTTTGACCCATTCGCCAAATAAATTTGAGACAACGTTCGTTGCCTTTGGTCCCTGCACGGCCAGCGGCGAAACATCTGGTTCAAACACTTCCACGTCCATGCCAAGCGCGCCAGCAATCGCCGACACCCACAAATACAAATCACTATCCGCAATTGAGAACCAAACCTCATTGCCTGCGATTTGCAGCAAAACTGGATCATTTATGATTGATCCATCATGCTTACAGATAGGAACATATTTACCTTGACCAATTACGAGCCCATCAAGATTTCTTGGCGTCAGATATTTAGCAAGTTTAATGGCATCAGGTCCTCTTACTGCCACCTGTCTCTCAACAGCTACATCCCAAACGGCAACTCCATTGATTAATCGATTATACTCAGCATCCGGATCACCGTAACTTGTTGGCATATACATATGATTATACACACTGGCAGCCGTAAGACCTGATTCAACGCTCGCTTCAAAAAAAGGGCTTTTGCGAACTCTTGCACCCAATGACAGTTGAACACTCATAACGATTCCCAGCGACGAACAAACAGCCTTAATAATTCTGCGAAAGTTTGCCATAAGGGTTTCTTACGAGTATTCTCATTTCGCCAACATATCACCTATTTCTTGCCTAAAATCGCCTTATCCAAAGAAATTGTTAATTTCGATCGCCAATTGATCAACCGCATCAGCATCAATATCCAGATGGGTTACAAGGCGAATGTTACGCTCACCACCGCCCAACAGAATACCTCTCTCACTAAGATATTTGCGTAAAGGCTCTGCTGATCCATCCGGAAGCTTCATAAACACCATATTAGTTTCCACCTGACCTTCGTTAACCTCTACCTTGCCGATCCGATTTAACTGATCGGCAAGTCTCAATGCGTTGGTGTGATCTACGGCAAGCCGCTGAATATGATAATCCAATGCATGAAGCCCTGCCGCGGCTATAATCCCCACTTGGCGCATTCCACCCCCAACAAGTTTTCTTATACGACGCGCCCGCTCAATAAACGGCTTAGACCCGACCAAAACTGATCCCGCTGGCGTCCCAAGTCCTTTGGAAAGACAGAGTGAAACGCTATCAACGGCCTTTACTATAATGCGTGCAGGCACACCTAGCTTGACCGCTGCATTCATCAGGCGCGCTCCATCAAGATGAACCAACAACTCTCGCGCCTTTGCAACTGAGGCAAGAGAGTTGATATGCTCTGCATCATGCACATGCCCATATACCGTATTTTCAAGACACAGCAGACGGCTGATTGGGCAATGCAAATCATCCGGCTTGATCGCAGCGGCAACATCTGATGGTTGTATTACGCCGCGGTGGTCAGTTTCAAGAGCACCCATCATAACACCACCAAGGACTGAAGCACCGCCAGCTTCGTATTGGTGGATGTGGAAACAGTCACCAACCAACAATTCATCACCGCGCTGACAATGCGACAATAACGCCACGAGGTTCGACTGAGTACCACTGGCAACGAATAAGCCAGCTTCCTTTCCAAGTAATTGAGCAGCCCGCTCTTGCAATGAATTCACCGTAGGGTCATCCCCATACACATCATCACCAACTTCAGCGTTCGCCATGGCGTCCCGCATTGCCCTTGTCGGCTGGGTTACGGTATCACTCCGCATATCAATATGTGCCATCTTATCCCTTTGGATCGGACCGTGATAAACCATTACGCGGCTCCACTTGCGACAAAACCTTTTAGGTCAAAATCAGCAATGCCAATATCCGACAGAGGTGGCGACAGGCCTAAATCAAGGCATTTTTTACCTAGCATGTAGGCCGCTGGATCACGCACTGCTTCAATCGCTGCAAGCTTACCACGACCATCATAGGTCCAAACCGACAGGCCGCCCTCGCGCTTGCCAGGCCTCATTACATATTGCACAGCAGCAGATTCTCGCGGAACAATTCCAGCAGACTGTAATCGCACACCAAACTGCTCAGACCAAAACCATGGCGCTGTTTTTGGCGGCGGACTTGAACCGCAAATCGCCGCCGCCGCTCGTGCCGCTGTGTTTTGCGCATTATCAACCGACTCAATACGAGACATGGCTCCATCTACTCGGGCAACGTCACCAATTGCGTATATATCTGAGACCGAACTCTGCATCATCCCGTCCACAATGATGCCGTCACCGGTATTAAGACCAGCGTTTACGGCAACATCCAAATCTGGCGAAACGCCAATCCCCACCAACAGCAATTCAGCGTCAATGATTCTGTCATCATTTAGTTGGATACCCGAGAACACACCATCTTTTTGCAATATTTCCTGATTGATTACCCCAGTATGAACCCCAACATCATTATCCTCATGGAGGTTAGCAAAAAAAGCTGATATGTTTGGGCTTGCCACTCGTGCTAAGAGGCGTTCCGCTATTTCGATTACATCAACACGCATGCCAGCCTTGTTCAGGCTAGCAGCAACCTCAAGCCCGATATATCCACCCCCAATAACGACCGCGTTTTGTCGGCCTTTCATAGCATCGCGCAACTCATGGGCATTTTTAGCGTGGCGCAGGACAAACACATTCTCAAGCTTGCTAGTATCATCAAGTCGACGTGGAAACGCACCTGTAGCCAATACCAACTTATCATATACACAGCATTGTCCATCATCCAGTTGCAACTGTTTGGTCTCTGGATCTATTATAGTCACCTCCCTACCATCAATCAGAGTAATCTCATGTGAGGAGAACCAATCACTCCGTCGTAATAGAAATTTTTTGTCGTCACTCCCGCCCGCCTGTAAAAATCCCTTTGATAGCGGGGGACGCTCAAATGGAACTCCGGAAAGCCTGTCAATAAGCTTGATCTGACCGGAGAAACCATTAGCTCGTAGCTGTTCTGCGCAGGCAATCCCGGCATGGCTGGCTCCGACAATAATTATAGAATCTGACATTATGAGCCTGTCCTTCAACTTATGTTTTTTGTTTTGACACTTTACCCAATTGCGGTAGTCCAGCCATGTGCCGCTCCATCAATGCTGGCAGTTGATCAATCCTGCTTATGACTTTTTCGTGGTCTATGCTTTCATGAGGCCGATCTTCAGCACTATCAGCAACACAGATAAAGTCACCCGCATTTGCCGCAAGTGCAGCACCGTAATCCGCCATTGTATCGCCCACCATGACACTTGCCGCCGGAGCAACGCCAGTGACCTTACAACAATGCAAAAACCCATTAGGGTCTGGCTTTGATCCAAACCCACTGTCGGCGCCAACTACCACATGAAAGAGGTCAAGAACGCCAATATCCTGCATGTTTTTTTTAGCGCTTTCCTCATTATCATTAGTCAAAATGGCAAGCGCATATCCTTTGGCATAAAGCTGGCGAAGCGGCGTTTCAACATCCCCCTTTGCTACGGTCTGGTCTCGTCCATGACGGTTAACCAACTCTTTGACATCATATTGATAGCGCTCATCATGATCCAGTGAGATCATATGGCTTGGGAGCATTTTCTGCCAGCAGGCCCGAATATCGGCAAAAGAGCCAGCGGCAAAAATACCTCGAGAATTGATGAGGCCGGTTTCATCATTCACTCCAATTGCAGCCAACAGACCTGGGGCGCCAATATCACCATCCCAATCGTCGGGAATACGACTTGCCGTATATTGGGCAACGGCGCGCGCCACTGGCAGCCACGTTGCCTCTAAATCAAGGATTACACCGTCCTTGTCAAAAACAATCAAATCCATCATTCTCCTCTATAACATCGCCCAAGTAACAAAAGGTTTAGTGGTATTAACACTGACCGATTTGCACGCCCTCACCAAGCAGCTTTTTACAAGTTTTCTTTGTCCAGCTATTTTTCGAGAGCGATTACTCATCATTCATGTATTTAACTGATAACTTAAGTGATCGTTCTATCTGATCGGCTATTACCGGCCAATCATAAAACCGCATCCCTGAAGACGGGCATACACCGCAGCAATCTGCCCATCCTCATGCATCGCGGCAGCAAGACTCGAACCTGCAACTAATGCGCGGTAAATCTCATCATCGGTTAGAGGGCCAACCGCAACTGTTACCGGTCGGTCTTGCAAATCACTATCGGGAGCCAGTTCATTAGCCGGCTGGCGCAATATAGCTGGTGAAGATACAGAAATTGCGTTAGCAACCAATGTAGCGGCCACGTCTGCATCCGCTGCGGTCTTCGCTAATACAGTCACCGAGTCCGCAATGCCAAGTGAGTGGCTGCGACCGCGCCACCCGCTAGTAGCGACACCACCAATTTTGTCTTCATGGCCAAGCCTGATTTGGCCTTTTAGTGGCATATTGCCTGCGAGTTTTCCGCTCGCTTTTTTCGTAAAGTTGCGGAAATACACATCTCGATCATCAGCAATACCAATATCAAAAAAGGTTCCCTTGCTGAGATGGAGTGCAATATCTCCACCATTATTTACAATAGCACGATCGAGGCCGCCGCCCATGGCATACAAAATATAATCGGCTACGCTGCCAGCAACTGCTACCATTGGGGTAATAAAATCGCCGCTTCCACAACGGTGCAGATGCGGACGAATAGCCTCATCCATACGTTTTGCAACCAGGCCTGCTAAATCAGGTGGCGGGGATGCATTTGCCGGCGCACGTAATATTGGCAATTCCTCGACAAGGGTCGCAAGAAGACCATCAAAGGCTTCAGCGGCCCGCGCAAAAGCATTAATCACTAAATCTCTTGCACCATCAGCACTGATAATCAGATCAATGGGCCCGTGCTGTAAATGCAAACGCTGATCAAGCCAATTTGCCATAGCTCCGCTCGGCATTCGCAAAGGCACACCGGCCACCAGTGGCAAATTTGCCATATCTAGAGATAGATTATCTGGTTGGGTTTTAACTTGCTTCATACCTTACTACCCGATTGGCCATGGATTTTGCATTTGTTGTGCAACGCGCTTCTTACCCGCAAGCTTGTGATCATTTTGCGGACCGATTTTGCCAACCAACACATCATCAATCGACATCACATGATCAAGATGCCCACCCAGTGCCATGTAATCACTTTTCCGCATGGTAAATTCAATCGGGGCAACTAACGCCGGGGTGGGCACATAGCCAAAGGCATTTTCTGGAAGATTGGTTACGTCAACCATTATTGTAATACCGCCACCGGGCCAGATATATGCAGGCGCCCCGCCGCAAGTCACGCGGGTCAACGCATCCTTAACTGACCGTGTTAACTTGACCGGATTTTCTGTCACGCCAGCTCGAAGCGAGCCACCAGCTCCACCCATAAAATTGATCGAGGTTAGTGCCGGTTCACAATTTTCTTCAATCCGTTGAATTGAAGGTTGGAGGCGTTTAGGCATTTTTTTTGCAACTGGTGTCAGATCATCATCCAACTCGTAATAGCCAAATTGTTCGCCGGTAGTTGAAACCATCAACAATGACTGGCCAGGAATAGCAATTCTCACATCAAAGGGCCCAAGAATTGTTAGAGGATCGGTCAGGTTAGTTCCACCCCACCCAGTGCCAGGCTCCGCCACCTGAAAATAACGACCAGGGGTTGACCGGCGACCAATAATCTTTATTCCGCTTGGTTTCCAGCCGATGACTTTACCAGCCTGATGTTCGGACATTACACCTGTGATATGGTCATCAACAATTACAACCTCATCGACAAGGCCATGCCATTGGGCCGCAAACATTCCCACCGTTGCCGAACCACAGCCAACACGCATACGTGACTCAACAACATTGTTAATTACCGGTGGCCTGCCGGCCTGAAGAACAAGACTAGATCCGTCATCAACCTGCATGTCAACCGCATCTCCATTGCACAATGCCAGCAACGTGGCACAGGTCACTCGCCCTTCTTTCTTGCCACCACCAGTAAGATGGTGGACCCCACCTAAAGACAGCATCTGCGAGCCGTACTCGCCGGTTGTTACATGCCCAACGGGCTCCCCATCAACCCTCACAAGAGCGCGTTCAGGCCCAATATGGCGATCTGTATCAATTTTTACTTTGGCGCCGCAATAGCTAAAAATGCCCTCGGATACCACCGTTACCATATCAACACCGTCAACAACGCTGCCTACAATGAAGGGGGCTGGTTTGTAATCTGGATAGGTGGTACCAGCACCAATAGCCGTAACAAACGCATCTTGCGTGGCAAAAAGTTCACCATCCCAGTCATCCGCACCATCAAGAAATGGGACCAGTTCGCCACCTTCATCAACGCGGCGCTGCATGACTAACAATGGATCTAGGCGCAAAAGCTCGCCATTTTCATTTGCATAACGATCGCAGGCACCCGATTTGCCATCAGCTATGAAGCACATCACCGGACAGGCATCGCAGCGGATCTTTTCCATAAACCGCTTATCGCCATTGGTTTTTGTCGTCATGCTAACTGCCCCTTACTCTTATGCCTTTGTCGCCGCAATCGCTGCACAAATTTTATCTGGTGTTGCAGGCAAGTCCGTAATGCTGGCTCCGGTAGCGTGACGGATCGCGTTCAGAATTGCCGGGGCCGTTGGAATGAGAACATGCTCACCAAGACCTTTCGCCCCATAAGGCCCCTCGTCGTCTGGAACCTCTACAATCACATGGTTAAATTCAGGTACATCACCGATTGTGGGTATCAGGTAATCATGCAGGTTTTCAGTGCGGCCAGGTCGATAATCCTCCATTAATGCCAGCCCAATGCCTTGAGCAACACCACCCTCAATCTGTCCCTCGACGAGTAGAGGATTGATCGCTCGGCCAACATCATGCGCGGTAGTTATTGTCTTTAGCTTCACAGTACCAAGCACGCAATCAACTCGGAGCTCCATTATCTGGGCGCCATACCCAAATACCGCATAAGGATTGCCTTGGCCTTTGCTATCGAGCGCACTTGTTGGCGGATCATAGGTTTCTTCAGCCATAAAGACATAACCATAATCATTGACTGGCAGTCCTCTGAGGTTAATGCGAGCAAAACCACCTGCATCATCTCTAAGGTTTAGAATGGTCCCGTCGATAGTAATCTCGGCATTGCCATCAACATTACCATGGCGAAGTAGCATTTCACGCAAAGTCTGTCCGGATAGTAAAGCTGCCTTCCCAGAAACAAAAGTCTGGCGAGACGCTGATGTTTTCCCACAATCGGGCGTTAAGTCTGTGTCGCAATCTACAAGTTTTAAGTCGTGAACTGAGACGCCGAGCGCATCGGCAGCGATCTGAGTAATAACGGTGTTTGAACCCTGGCCAATATCCATTGCTCCCTGATGAAGTACAATTTCACCTTCTGGCGTAATGCCCATGCGCATAGTGGACGGGTTAGGCAATGAAGTGTTTCCACAGCCATACCAACAGCTCGCAATACCGACACCACTTCGCCAAGGATTGCCTCTCGCAATTGCTTCCTCATTAAAATCAGCTGCCTTCGAAAGGGCATTTTTCCAAGGTTGCTCTAATGCGGCAAAACAATCATCAATACCAACACCGTTTTTAAAAACTTGTCCGGTAACGGTTGGCATCCCATTTCTTAGAGCATTACTTCGGCGAAAAGCGAGCCTGTCCATTCCGATTTCATCAGCCAAAAGATCATAGGCGCATTCTTGCGCTATGGCAGATTGTGGCACCCCAAATCCGCGAAAGGCACCAGCGGGCGGTGCATTCGTATGAACCGCCACAC
The DNA here is from genome assembly GCA_003282865.1 of SAR116 cluster bacterium AG-325-I21. GTDB lineage: Bacteria > Pseudomonadota > Alphaproteobacteria > Puniceispirillales > Puniceispirillaceae > UBA3439. The sequence continues at coordinate 53,722 of QBYK01000011.1, forward strand.
TAGTTGCACGGTAGTGATCAGTTTTATAGGGGCCACAGGCATGAATGGGTACCCTATTTGCAACTGTTGGGCCCCAACTGGCATAAGCACCTGTATTAAAAATACCATCAAAAACAAAACCACTTATTAGGCCCTTGTCATCGCAGCCAACTCGTAAATGAATGTCAGACGGATGCCGTTTTGTTGATGCACGCATGGATTCGCCACGGCTGTAGCATATCCGGGCAGGCCGATCTAACTTCCAAGCAGCAAGTGCTACATAAGGCTGGAATGAAATATCAATTTTTGACCCAAAGCCGCCGCCACATGCAGTTGGCATCACCCGAATGGCCTCTGGATCAACATCCATAATCTCTGCAAGGCTCTCGCGGTCCATTTGACTTGCCTGCGTACAACCGCGAATGACAATTCTATTGCCGTCGCGAACAGCATACCCAGCTTCAGGTTCAATATAGGCATGTTCAATAAAAGGTGTCTTAGTTCGTATCTCGACCTTATATCTAGCAGCAGCAAGCGCAGAGTCAGCATCCCCACATTCGACATGGCCGCGCACCAGAATATTGCCGTCACGGCTTTCATGTAGATTCGGTGCGTTAATACCCATCGCATCTTCAGGGGTCAGCAGGGTGTCATGGGGGTCCCAAGTAATTGGAAAATCGGCTTCATCAAATCTGTTTATGACATCAGCTTCTCCAACGATAGCTGCTACGGCATCACCACGATACAAGGCTGTTTTCTCGGCAAACACTGGCTGGTCAGCAAAAGGTGGTATGACCCCAAAGCAGTTACGTCCAGGAATATCACTGGCGTCCAGAACTGCAATAATTTCAGGATGCTTTGATAAAAATGCAGCCTTATCGCCAATCTTAAAACTAGCATAATGGTGGGGGCTCCGAATAACTCTTACCATCACCGAACCTTGAGGTGCAGCGTCATCACCATAAATTAGGCTGGCATCCACCTTTGACTCACCATCGAGATGTCTAATTGGAATGCCAACACTACATCCAGCTTGTGGCAATGACCTTGCTGGCATATCCAAATTAACAGCTAATACCGATTCAATAATTTTGCCATATCCTGTGCAGCGGCACAAAACACCACCGAGTGCATCTTCAACATCGCACCTGTTTGGGGTTGGGTTTTTGTTGAGTAAAGCATGCGCGGCAACCATCATGCCTGGTGTACAAATCCCGCATTGGGCAGCGCCATGGGCCAAAAAACTCTCTTTCAGCTTTGAAATTATGTTTTCGGCATTAAGCCCCTCGATGCTCGTAACTTTGGCCCCACCAACTTGGGCAACCGTAGTCAAGCAACTGCAGATCGGCTCTTCGTCCAGAAGCACACTACACGCCCCACAATCGCCAGCATTACATCCAATCTTCGTCCCAGAGAGCCCCATTTCACTGCGAAGTACCTCGCTTAATCGTGTGCTGGGCGAAGACTGGCTACTAACGGCCTTTCCGTTCAATGTAAAACAGGTCATGCCTTCGCCTCATCTGCAAAATACGTTTGCTGACGAGCCAACAAACGCCGAACAACCTCAACTGAGGCCTCACGCCGGTATTGGGCAGGGGCGCGAACATCATTAATAGGTGCTAATTCAGTGAACAAATCCTGTGTAATTCGATCGCAGGCAGTAGCCAATGGTTTTCTCCATAAGGTTGACTCAACACGCTCCATTCGTATTGCAACCTCACTGCATGCACCAATTGACAAGGCAACAGTTGAGATCATTCCAGCTTTGTCAACATCTAAACGAAGAGCGGCCATACTAATCGAAATTACCAGATAAGACCGTGCACCAAGTTTTAAAAAACTAGATTGGCCAGTAGTTGATGTTGATGGAATACGGAGCGCGCTGACCATTTCACCGGTTTCCAGCGCCGTTTTTCTGTTTCCTAGAATAAACTTAGATAATGGCAGATAGCGAAAGCCGGACGTGGAAGCAATTTCTACCTCCGCATCAAGTGTCAGTAATGGCGGCACCCCATCTGCCGCTGGTGATGCGTTACAGAGGTTTCCAACAACTGTAGCGCGGTTTTGGATCTGGATTGATCCCACCTCGCCT
>QBYK01000012.1 GCA_003282865.1 SAR116 cluster bacterium AG-325-I21
CGATCACAGCCATCACGCCATGCGTGTTAGCCTGTGTCAAAGGCGGCGTTAAATGATCAAGTACAACCGCCGACATGCGCCGCTTGGCTTGCGCCCCCTCGCCGGGGTCATTTACAATAAAAGGATAAATCAATGGCATCGCCCCGAGTACCGCCTCTGGATAACAGCCATCGCTTAGCGCTAGCGCCTTGCCGGGAAGCCATTCCAGATTACCATGTTTGCCATAATGCACAGCTGCATCCATGCCCCACACATCACGAAGCCATAAATAAAATCCAAAATAATTATGTGGCGGCACCAAATCGGGAGCGTGATAGGTTGCTTTGGGATCGATATTATATCCACGCGCTGGTTGCACCCCAATGGCGGCATTGCCAAAAAGCATAATTGGCAAGCGAAAGCCTGACCCATCAAACATCGGATCATCGTCAACCACCCCCCACCGATCTGCAATGGCAGTCTTCATCGCCGTGGGCAAGGTTTTAAAAAACTGAATATAGATATCTTTTGCCAAATGCACATGGCATGACCGGCCATGCCAACCCGCATTGGTTGGCCCTTTGCGCAATTCAGCAATCAAATCCGTACTTGAATCGGGCAGATCCGGAAAATCATATCCGGCAGCCTGAAGCGAGAACAGTGAATCAAGCACGCTTTGCGGCGTATCCAGCCCAACACCATTGGCAATTCGGCCATCCTTGTTTGGATAATTCGCCAAGACAAAGCCAATTTTCTTGTTAGCATTGGGCAAGTGACGCAACCGGCACCAGCGCTCCACCAAATCGGCCACAAATGCGGCCCGATCATCCACAGCCACATAGGATGTTGTCATCGCATGGGTTACCAGATCTTTGGTCAAAAGCTGTTTAAAGCCTATCGCACGGGTCATAATCCGCCCGTCAAGTTCGGGCAAAGCAACATTCATCGCCAAATCGCGCGCTGTCAGTCCAGCAGTTGATGTTTGCCAATCCGCCTGTTGGTTTGACGCCAGAACAAGCTGGAATACCGGCGCATCAACCGCCCCAAAAGGCCCAGCCGACCGCATCATGTCTTGATCATCACCACTGTTGGCACCCGCCATCTTTGATGGGTCAGTAACGGCGAAACTGGTCATGTTCAAGATGACATCAACATCTGCCCTTACCATAAAATCGGCAATAATCACTGCCGTTTCGGTTTCTTTCAGACTTGCGCCAAACAGCGGCAACACGTTCATACCTCTTGCCCGAAGCGCATAAATCAGACAATCAATCGGTGCCACATCGCCTGCCTGCATCAAAGCACGATAAAACACAAGCGCAGCAACTGACGCGCCATCTTGCCATTGGCGGCGAATCTGATCAAAATCAACATCAACATGCCCGGGCCAGTAAAGGCCAGCCCGCATCAAGGGGCGCACAGGCGGCGCATAATCGGTATTATTGATCAAATCAGATACTGCTGCAAGAAATCCCAGCGCGTTGTCCAACCCGCCAGAGTCAAGATAGCTCGCAAGCGCCGCACAATGCTTCGCATCAACCGACGAAAGATAATTTAATTCGGGATCAGGTTTGCCGTCACCAGCCAGAAAAATAACGCTAACCTCGCCCCTTTCCGCAAGGGCACGCAATTGCTGCACTCCGTATGACCAGTAAGATACCCCACCCAAAAGACGGATAACAACAATTCTGGCGTGGCGTGCCGTATTTTCTATATAAAGATCAACCGAAAAGGGATGGGTCAGGCTTAGATAATTTGCTATACGGATCTGCGTTTTAGCGGTATTTACAGCCGCCGCGCGGGCAAGCAGGCTTACCTCGGTATCTGCCGAAGTTAAAAACACAATATCCCCTGCCGGTTGCCTTAGATCAACCGCCTCATCAGAATCGTATAAAGCACCGCTTTCATCGATCTTAAGAAGATGCATGGCCAACCAGCCCATTCCCGGCAATATAAATATCAAGCAAATGGCCACCAAGCCGCGCCGCAATCGCGTTCCCATCAAGACCATCTAGGCCGATTACAACCAATCGATCAACCGTGCCCTCTGTTGCACGAGCGTAATAGCTGTCAACGCGTTGACCAACCGATTGTATCACTAATGGTAAAGCCCTGCCATCAACTGATAGTCGGCCTTTTGCACGTAAGACTCCAAACTCGCTGGCAAGGGCCGATAATTGCGACTCGATAAGGTCTGCCGACGCAACGCTTGGCATTACAATAATGGCCGATGAAAAGGCATCATGACTATGATCATGGTGGTGATCTTTATTATGATCATCCATGTTATGATGATGGTGGTTGCGGTGATTTGTTCGCTCATAGGCCTGTTCTTCCATATCTAGCCCCAAAATGGCGTCTGTTGGCGCTGCCCCATTGGCCGCAGTAATAATTGGGGTTGGCCCATCGAGGTACGGAGCTATCATAGACCGAGCACAAGCGAGACCGTCTTTATCCAGTTGGTCGGCTTTGGACAAGACAATCAGGTTTGCGGCCCTGACCTGGTCCTTGAACAACTCATCGATGGGACTGGCATCATCCAGTCCGTCATCAGCCACCCGCTGGACTTCTAGCGCACCCAGATCATGCGCAAATGATCCAGAAGAGAGTGCCGGCCCATCAACCAGCGTTACCACTCCGTCAAGAGTGAAACGGCCTCTAATGCCTGTCCAGTCAAAGGCCTGAATTAGAGGCCGTGGCAGGGCTAATCCAGATGTTTCAATAATGACATGATCTGGGGCCGGTTGCTGAAGAAGAAGCTGTTGCATGCTTGGTAGAAAATCATCGGCAACGGTACAACAAATACAGCCATTCGCCAGTTCAATAATATTATCAATCTGACCGCCGTTATACGCACAATCGCCTAGCATGGCAGCATCCATTCCGATATCGCCAAATTCATTCACAATCAATGCCAGTCGTTTGCCTCCAGCATTACTAATAATATGGCGGATAAGTGTGGTTTTACCTGACCCTAAAAAGCCAGTTATAATAGTAACCGGGATACGATAGGTACTCATTTTTTATCACACTCCATTCAATTGTAATTTTGAAATGCTAAGCATTACAGCGGCAAAAGCGCCAAAATTTTGTTCGAAAAGGAAAGTCTGTTTCAAATGAGCCCAATTTGGAAAAGTAGTTGCCTTTTCAGGTAGTAATATTACATACCCGCCATCATGTAGCTCTCGCCATGTTCGGCCAGATACGTCAGGCCTACACCTGCTAACAATGCACCCGCAAGCCGAGGCTGTAATTCCACTATAGACGCTGCTTTCCAAATCTGGCCCGTTACAAAACCAGCCCCAAACATCAATGCCAGCTGGACAAAGCCAATCACAGGATGCCCCAAACCGGATAACAGTCCATTCAACATTGTTTCGGGCACTACCCCACCAAGCGGATGATGTGCAAAAGCATTACTGGCAAACGCCAACAAAAAAGAAATAGAGAGCGTAATCATTTTAATCATGTCTGGATCCCCCATGAAATTAGCGCCAATGGAGTATCTAAAAACCATGGCCCGTTTGTTTTGGATATGATGAAGCTCAGCCGAAATCAGCTTTTGTCTTCACGGCATACCCCGACCGTAAATCGTCAAACATAAAAAGGCAGGTCTCCTGGCTTGTGGTCATAATAGCTTGTCTGCCTTCCCAGGCCGGCATGATGCCAAATCCCAGTGGACGAATGACAAACGACCATCCTACAGTCGCGGGGACGGCTCTGGCTTTGGATGTCTTGTTTCACCCGGACCAGATTCCCTCATTAAGGCATGACGCTTGGCGTCACAGCCACCTCATTTGTTATTCTTATAATGTGCCCATCAACCGGCAGGTAAAGTTAACCAATAGCGTCACTGATTAGCCTTTTAACGCCAATTATTAATTATTTTTTCCAGGCGCCAGAATTCAGCATCATTCGCCGGTAGGCCAAAGCGCAACAAATCTGGCCAATCTGCAAACTTCCGGGTCCAGATGGCTGCCGCGGCTAGCTTATCGTGTAAGTCATGCGCCGCGCCATGGTGAATCGTCTGAAACAGTTCGGTTCCGCCACGCAATGGCAAACCCGCACCGAGTAGAAGATGTTTTAAGCGTTTAGCCTGCGCATTCAAAAATTGACCGTGACACTGCTGCCATACTGTATCATCCAGCGCAGCGGCTCCAATTTCGAGGGCAACCGAGCTAACCGCCCATGGTCCAGCATTTTGACTCAATTGGCTGATTAGCTTGGGTGCACCAATGGCAAAGCCAAGGCGCAATCCTGCCATACCAAAAAACTTGCCAAATGAACGTAAATGAACCACATGAGGTTGATCGCCGAGAGCCTCTATCAAGCTTGTGTGATTGGGATCAGCAGCTTTCGGCATGGCAAAAGCCCCATCAATCAAAACAAACCCTCCAGCCGAGCCGCACCGTTTCGCCGCACGCTTTATTCCCACCCTATCATCATCACCGGTTGGATTATTAGGCACCACAAACACGTAAGATTTGCATTTGTGCTGTGCAATGGCAACATCGACACCAGACAGCGTGTCATGTCCGGCAGACTCCCACGCTGGACGATGCTCATTATAGGTTGGCTGTTCGATGAAAACGGGGCCATCAGGAACAACCAAATGTGGGATCAATTGAAGCAAGCTTTGGGTTCCTGACCCTGCCATGATGTCGAGATGGTCTGGAACAGCATAAGCACGCCGCGCCGCCGCTAGGCACTTCTCAAGCTGGGTTTGACTTGGTAGCCGATTCCATGCAATCGCCGGAATATTATCGGCCGGATAGGCGATCGGACTAATGCCAGTTGATAAATCCAGCATATCACCCGCGCTATGGCCAAAACTCAATGCTGCCTGGTCACTATCACCCCCATGCTCACGCTGGCTCATTGCTCGCCCCGACAGAGTTTCATTGCATTTAGTTCATTTTACAACGTGCTTTGGCCACGAGCGCACGCCAATAGCCTCAATGTATTAGTGGAATTTGTAAATTTGTCCAGCGCATAAGATGCTTTAGGTAGCGCTCCCAAACTGCTCAATTCTTGAAGTCGTATAGATTTATTACAATCGGTTCTTTTCTCATTTACCTCTTTAAGGTAATACACACAATGTTATAGAAGACGCTTTGACAGTAATTATCCTGATCACTAAACTGTTTAACGTTGTGATTGCCATCCCTCCAACTAACTTTAGATGAGGTATTTAGTGATCATTAATGGCATCAAGCCTCGAGTGCTGCCAACTGAGTAAAGCCAAATTATTACCGCTTTACAAAAGATATATCTCAAGGCATGCCCAAGACGGTCCAGGACGCGACAGGTATTAATATTTCATGGCACATTATCTTATCACAGGAACATCATCTGGAATTGGGGCAGCCCTTTGCACTCGTCTGACACAGGCAGGCCATGATGTAAGCGGTATCGCTCGTCGTAAAAGCCACCTCGGCGTATCGGCAGAGAAGATCAATTTTTTTCAAGGTTACCAGGGTGACGTTGTTAACAAAATAGCGCTCAAAAAAACCATTGATCTTGCAATATCAAATGCTGGCCCAATTGATGCGGCCATTTTGAATGCTGGAATTTATCAACCGCAGGATGGTACGCGTATTGATCCACAAATCTATGCCAATCATATGAATATCAATTACCTCGGGGTGGTAAATGCACTAGCAGCGATAGTTCCTGACATGGTGCGGGCTCGCCGTGGACACATTGCAATCGTCTCATCTGTTGCTGGTTGGCGGGGCCTGCCAAAATCTGCCGCCTATGGTCCCACCAAGGCCGCGTTAATTTCCTTAGCTGAGTCGCTATATTTTGATCTCACACCAAAGGGGGTGAAGTTGCAAATTATCTGTCCAGGCTTTGTTGAGAGCGAAGCCACCGCCATCAATGATTTTGAAATGCCGGATCTAATTAGCGCCGACCAGGCTGCTGATAAGATCATAGAAGGGATGAAGGGGAACGATTTTTCAATACATTTTCCAAAATCATTTACCCGCAAAATGGGACTGTTGCGATTTTTGCCCGACCGGTTGTTTTTCCGCATTGTCGGCAAACAAACCGGCGCACTCTAATCATTTGATAATCACAAGGATTTTCCATGGCTAAAAATATTCATCCAGTCAACACTTACGTAAGGGCATTTACCGCCCTCACCCAAGATAATGTTGAAAGATTGTATGATCTCGTTGCGGATGATGTTTTCTTCACTGATCCCTTCAATATCATTCATGACAAGGATGGATTTCGCCGGATATTTGATCATATGTTCGAAACATGCAATAACCCAGTTTTTACGGTCAGTGATGTGGCGCACTCAGATAATGCTAGCTATTTGCGCTGGAAAATGACTGGAAAATTAAAAAGCTGGCCGCACACAAACCTACTTTTTGAGGGCATGACCGAAGTGCATGTAAATCCACAGGGCCTTATTTGCCAGCATATTGATCACTGGGACAGTGCAAGCCAACTAATGCGCCATTTACCCATAATCGGGACGATTATCCGGCCAATCTTAAAATTATTTCAGCTAAAACCGGTTAAAAAATAAGCTGGCAAGCCCCAAACATTGTCGTTATTCGGCATTTATTTGTGCATTAACAGCATTTGTTTGACATCAATGAGGCCGGAACGAAAGCCTCCCTCACAATAGGCCAGATAGAGTTCCCACATGCGTTTAAAACGATGATCAAACTTTGGCTCGCTGAATTGTGGCCAGGCAGCATTAAACCTTCGGCGCCACTCGTCAAGCGTACGGGCATAATGACTCGCGTAGCCGCGCTCACTAACCAGATGCAGGCCTGCATCCATGAGCGGACGCTCCAGCATCGGCAATGATGGCAACATACCCCCGGGAAAAATATACCGCTGTATAAAATCGGGCTGATTTTCGTAGGAATGATAGGCAGCATGATCAATGGTAATTGACTGCACCACCGCGCGGCCACCCTTACCTAAAACTCGAGAAATGGTAGAAAAATAGGCTTGCCAATAGTTTCTTCCAACAGCTTCGAACATTTCAATCGACACTATTTTATCAAATTTACCCTGAATATCACGGTAATCCATCAGCCGCAAATCAACTTTATCTTGAAGGCCCGCCTCTTTAATCAAACTTTTGGCAAAACCAAATTGTTCCTTTGAAATAGTAATACCAATTACATTTGCCCCTATGTTGCTAGCAACATATTTAGCAAAACCACCCCAGCCACAACCAATCTCAAGGACTTGGTCTCCAGGCTTAATATCCGCAAGTTCGGCAAGCCGCTGATATTTATTCAGTTGGGCCGTAGTCAAGTCATCATCATCCGAGTCAAAAACAGCGGATGAATATGTCATGGTTGAGTCAAGCCATGCCTCGTAAAAGCTGTTTCCAAGATCATAATGATGCGCGATATTTTTTGCGGAACCACCTCTATTGTTGCGGCGCAATTGATGAAACAGCTGCAACCCCCATTTGCGCAAAAGGCCTGTTTTTAATTTTTCATCAAGATACTCATCATGGCGGGCCGCTAACTCAATTAGTTCGGGTAAATTGTCGCTGCTAACCTGCCCATCCATAAAAGCCTCACAGAAGCCAATTTTTCCATCGCTGAGGATACGCCGGACCGCTTCTTTGGTATGAATTTGCAGATCAGCATTTGGGCCAGGAAGTCCACCTGAAAACTGGTGTTGGCTGCCATCTGGCATAGTCAAAAAAACTTTACCAAATTTTAAGTTTTTTAGGATTTTAAACAGCATCTTATCCTGATTAAACCATCGTATCTTAGAGAACATTATTTATTTTGCCTCATCAAAATTTTTGGCACGTGACCAGCGTTTAGGCGGGCCCGGCCGCTTATAAAACGGTAATTTTTTCAGCCATAATTTTAAGGCTTCAATATGTATGGATATGATTGGACGAAATGGAAACTGAAACGTACGCACCAATGAAGCAGCGATTTTCCAATCTGTCAATCTTTCGCGAGTGCCACGCAGTGTCGCGGTTAAAGCCGGCCGACCTGATATAAAATAGCGCATGGCCAACTTAACAACCTGATCATCCACCCTTAATCTTAACCGGTAAAGCCCTTCAACAGGAAAAAACGGTGAAACATGCAAAAGTTTGTCTGCTATCAAGGTCACACTTTTACCACTTGGCGCACCAATATATGCATGCATGTCTCCAAAAGTATTCCGTACTTCATAGATATATAAAACATCTGCCCCAGCCGTATTACGGGCCACAAAGACCGATAGTGGGTTAAAACCAGCACCAAGGATACGTGGAAAGGTTATTAAATATGCTGAGCCCACAGTTTGGTCAGGCACAATCTCAGCAGCAATCTGGCGCACATAAAGTCTAAGCGGTACCAGCGGAGCCTTGGATTTGAAATTTGGGCCGTGATCACGTTGATGGAACGCCAGCAGATTGAATCTATCAACAGAAAATAAAACACTTTGGCGTGCCGCCTGCTCCATGCGATCGAGGTCAATCCAAATCGAAAGACCTGATCGCTTCAACATATGCGATGCTGGATGGTGAAGGCCACTATGCCGCGTATGAACAATATTAGAAACAACAATATCGCAAGCAGACATCAGGCAATCCCCTTAACAGGATTATTTGTTTGTTCATATGCTCTGACATCTGATTGCCAGGGGATATCTACGCCCAAGGTTTTTGCAACTGCGATTGCTGATTTCAAACCATCCTCGTGAAATCCAAATCCAGTCCAGGCACCGGCAAAAAACAGCCCATTCTTACCCTGAATCTTGCCAAGGCGTGGCTGTGCTGCGATTGCTTTGTGATCAAATACTGGATGCCTGTAACGAAACTCCCCGTGAATAAGCTCTTCATTAGGCATAGTTAGGGGATTCAACGTTTCATAGAGTGGATATGCCAGATCAATTGATTGCAACCGATTCATCCAGTAGGTCAAACAAAGATCATTTGCTGCGGTTGGCCCTGACCCCCCGAGATTTGATACGCGTGGTTGCCCAGGCAAGCTGTCAGACACATAATTCCAAGCTGCCCATGCTCTCCGACGTTTTGGCATTAGTTTCGCGTCTGAATGCAATACTGCGCAGTTGTTCTGGAACTGGAATGCACTCAGTATATCGCGCTCATCTTTACTGGCGTCTTGGATTAGGGCAAGCGATTGATCCGCATGGGCTGCCAACACAACAGCATCAAACCAGATCTCGCCTTGCCCCTCAATATTGACCATAACCCCACCATTCGTTCGCCTTAGGTGGCGAATATTTGTGTTCAAATTTATCCGGTCGACAAGGTGTGCCGCAATCCTTCTCACATACTCGCGTGACCCACCAGCAACCGTTCGCCATTGGGGACGATCAATAAAATTCAACAATTTGTGATTCTCCATAAACCGCATAAATGAGCGCACCGGGAAATTCATCATTGAATCTGTCGATGCCGACCAGATTGCTGCACCCATGGGCACCAAATGATCATCAATAAAAGCAGATCCATAGCCCTGACGTGCAACAAATTGACCCAAAGTTTCATTGACTGGCCCATCAGTTGCCCGACCAGACCCAGTTTTATAAAATCGTATTAAATCAGCAAGCATTGACCAATACCGCTTTTTCAATAGATTTGCAGGTTGCGCCAAAAGTCCTTTAATAGAACCTTCATACTCAAGCTCGCCTTGACCAAGTGAGACTGAAAATGACATGTCAGTTCTCAAATGGGGCACTGATAAGATAGAAAAAAGAGACATTAAATTAGGGTAATTCAGTGGATTATAGACTATAAAACCTGTATCCACTGGAACGCTAACATCACCAAAATTGGCATCAACTGTATTGCTATGCCCACCTATCCGTCCTGCGCTTTCAAACAAATGAACATCTGCATGATTTCGCAAGAGAAACCCTGACGCTAAGCCAGAGATACCGGAACCTATAATTGCAATTCGCATAACCCACACCCTGACTTTAAGAAATCAGTATAATTAGATTTGCTTGGCATTTCATCGTCTTTTTAGGTAGTCATTAAATAAAATTAATAAGAAAGAGACAAAACAGCTGTTCGGCCCCCCCAGGATAATGATACGAGGATTTTATGCGGTACAACAAACTTGGCCGGACTGATATTTCAGTAAGCGCGCTTTGCCTTGGCTCAATGACATGGGGCACCCAGAACACAGCTAGGGAAGGCCATGCCCAAATTGACATGGCGCTTGACCACGGCATTAACTTCATTGATACCGCCGAGATGTATCCGGTAAACCCACGCAGCAAGGAAACTCAAGGAGATACGGAGCGAGTTCTTGGGAGGTGGATTAGCCAATCGGGACGACGACAAGATATTGTTCTTGCAACAAAAATATGTGGAAAAGGCTATGAGAATGTGCGCAATGGCGTTCCCATTTCTCCAACGACTATTGACCTTGCCCTTGATGCATCACTGCGATCTTTGCAAACAGATTATATTGACTTATACCAGCTGCATTGGCCCAACCGCGGCTCGTACATGTTTCGTCAGAATTGGAATTATGATCCAAGCGATCAAAATAGTGGTGAGGCGTTGGACCATATGCACGATGTTCTTAATCACCTTGAAAAATGTCGCCTTGCCGGAAAAATTCGTCATGTAGGCCTTTCGAATGAAACAGCGTGGGGTACAATGCGCTGGCTTCAGATTGCTGCGGCCAACGGTTTACCAAGAATGGTTAGCGTACAAAATGAATACAGTCTTCTTTGCCGCCATTTTGACCTCGATATGGCAGAGGTTGCCCATCACGAAAAGGTCGGTTTGCTATCATTTTCGCCGCTAGCTGCAGGATTGTTGACCGGAAAATATAGCGGCGATGTAATTCCAGATGGATCACGGCGTACCTATGTTGCAGATCTTGGTGGGCGTATAAGTGAGTCTATATGGCCTGCGGTTGACACGTACCTCGATATTGCAATGACACATAAACTGAATGCTGCACAGATGGCACTTGCATGGGCACAATCAAGGCCCTTTATGACATCAGTAATCTTTGGGGCGACAACGCTGCACCAACTGGCAATTGCACTTGGGGCGGCCGATATTACGCTTGGCCCAGATGTCATGGATGATATCGCTGCCGCGTATCGCCAATTTCCAGTGCCATTTTAGCAAATAAGATAATCGAGTAAATATTACGCTCAGAGGCAACAACCTTAGTCAAAGAAACGGGAAAATATCATGTCTAAAAACAGGTTAAATATTGCAGTCATTCCAGGTGATGGTATCGGCAAAGAGGTCATTCCCGAGGGATTACGGGTGATTCAAGCTGCCATGGACCGATTTGATATCAACCTTCATTTCGATCATTTTGATTTTGCAAGTTATGACTATTACACCAAACATGGGCAGATGATGCCAGATAATTGGAAAGACCAAATTAGTAATCACGATGCCATTTACTTCGGCGCTGTTGGCTGGCCAGATGGGGTACCTGACCATATTTCATTGTGGGGATCGCTAATCCTATTCCGTCGTGAATTTGATCAATATATTAGTTTACGACCGGCCAAACTTTTACCCGGTGTCCCATCTCCATTAGCTAATCGTGGCCCGGGCGATGTAAATATGATGATTGTCCGTGAAAATACCGAAGGTGAGTATTCATCAGTTGGTGGACGCATGTTTTCCGGCACTGACCGCGAATTTGTATCACAGCAGACTGTAATGACCCGTACTGGCGTTGACCGTGTATTGAAATTTGCATTTGAATTAGCACAATCCCGCCCACGCAAACATCTGACATCAGCAACCAAATCAAACGGTATCTCGATTACAATGCCCTATTGGGACGAACGCGTAGAGGAGATGGCAAAATCCTTCAAAGATGTTACCTGGGACAAATATCATATCGATATTTTGACCGCTAACTTTGTTCTTCATCCAGATTGGTTTGATGTCGTTGTAGCATCAAACCTGTTTGGCGACATCCTGTCAGACCTTGGCCCCGCCTGCACTGGAACTATTGGAGTTGCTCCATCTGGCAATATTAATCCAGAACGCTTGTTTCCATCATTATTTGAACCAGTTCATGGCTCAGCGCCTGATATTGCGGGCAAAGGTATTGCCAACCCAGTTGGGCAAATTTGGGCTGGAGCGATGATGTTAGAACATCTTGGATTCGTTGAGGCCGCAACCTGTATTACCGATGCCATCGATGTCGCTCTATCAACATCAGTAATGCGTACCAGTGATCTGAACGGCACTGCAAACACGGTGTCTTGTGGCAAAGCCATTGCCAAAATTGTTGCAGGTTAAAATATATGGGGTTTTGAATTCACCCGACACTCAAAAAAGACACTATTTTTGTTGGCCGGTCAAACGCATTACAAATCAGGCTGGTTGATGACGTTCGCTATTTCTGGTTTATAATTATTCCCGAAACAACGGCTAACGAACTGCATGAGTTGAATGAAGTTATGGTCCGTTCTCTATGGGCAATGACGCGACATCTCGGCGGGCATTAAAAACACATTGTAATGTAGCTTCAATCAGCACCGCAGCCATTGGTAATATGGTGCCCCAACTACATGTGCACATTTTGGCACGTCACAAGGATGATGCCGAATGGCCCCAGACAATATGGGGGTATGGCGATATGCAGCCATTAGGTGAGACAACAAAGCGACGCGGCTATGGACTATTCAAAGCTGGCTGGGCAGAATGTGACGTCCATCGTCATCAATCAAAATCGGATCAACTCTCAAAACCGCTGATAACGACAAGGTGTCATAAAGATGAGGGAATAGGTTGCCGGTGCGCGCTGGTTCCCATTTTAAATCAAGCCTGCTTCCATCAATTGTCAAAAGCAGCAAATTCTTGACTCCCTCAAAATGCAGGCGCAGCGTTTCGCCAAGCTGTTCAGCCGTGGAAAAGTGGATAAAACCGTCTCTGAGATCAATTTCTGCGCCGATAAAGTGGCCTTCGGCTCTAGCTTTTTCCCATAAATCAACATCACATATTTTATAAATAAGGCTTATATCTCATTCCTCCCTCACTGGATTTGAGTGCGTTGCACTGAACAAAAAACATGAATGCCCACGTTATGAAAAGCAATCATCTGTCTTAAGCATGCCCAACACCTTGACGGTAACTGGCCTCATCACCATTTCTCTAATCAATGGCTAAGAATCAAACAAAATTACAACCGCTCGAACGACTAACTATATGGCCGCATCGTTCGCTGTCGCGTAAAGGATTTATAGTTTTAATAACTATTCTAGCTGGCCTGCTATTCACCATTGGAGTTGGTTTCTTTTTGGCTGGTGCATGGCCCGTTATTGGATTTCTAGGACTAGAACTACTTGTTGTTTGGGGCGCTTTCAATCTAAATTATCGCGCAGCAAAAGTGCGAGAGACTA
The DNA here is from genome assembly GCA_003282865.1 of SAR116 cluster bacterium AG-325-I21. Lineage (GTDB taxonomy): Bacteria > Pseudomonadota > Alphaproteobacteria > Puniceispirillales > Puniceispirillaceae > UBA3439. The sequence continues at coordinate 13,333 of QBYK01000012.1, forward strand.
TCGAAACAAACACTGAAACACTAAAGATCAAACATACTGATGAGCGCGGAAAATTAGCAATAACAGAATTCCCTGTTGGTTGGGTTCGGATCCACCTAAGCCCTTCAGTCACGCCAGGCGAATCAGCTAGCTACCGCCAGCGTGTGATTTTATCTAGCCATGGCCGAAAAGCTGAGGTTGGTGAGTTTCTGCACCCGGCTGAGAAAGCCAAGCTTAGCCGTGAGGTTGATCGCATGGTTAGCCGGTCCAGAGCAGCCCGTGATAAAATCTTTCGGCAGTAAGTCGGAGATCCAGCCATTCTTATTCGCCTATTGGCATTTTGTTGCATGATTTTGCAGCGTTGAGGGCCTGCCAAACACGGTGCGGCGTGGCAGGCATTTCAAAATTGGTTACACCCACACTTGCCATCGCGTTGACAACGGCATTCATTGTGGCTGCCAATGATCCAACTGTACCCGCCTCGCCAACGCCTTTTGCCCCAAGAGGGTTAATCTTGGTTGGCACAGCAATGGTCGAAACTCGAAAATTAGGTAAATCTGCCGCGATTGGCATCTGGTAATCCATAAATGACCCGGTAATTAATTGGCCAGTAGGATCATAGCACAATATCTCACCAAGAGCCTGCCCGATACCTTGTGCAATACCACCATGCATCTGGCCTTCCACAAGATCTTGATTCAAGACAGTGCCAACATCTTCTACAACCACATAATCGGCAAAGCTAACCCTGCCAGTGGCTGGATCAATTTCAACCTCACAAATATGGCAACCATTTGGATAGGTTACATCAGGCGGCAGAAACTCGCCAAGAACACTCAAACCCCCAGCCGTATTGCTGTGACTGGCAATCTCGCTCCAGTCCATTGGAGCCTTGCTTTCATCCCAAGCGTGATGAAACAGACCAGATTCAAATCGTATGGCATCAGCATTACAGCCAAAAACACCAGCGGCAACTGATTTACCGGATGCGATGAATTCGTTCAACGCCACATGAACCGCAGAACCGCCAATAACCGTTGCTGCAGACCCACCGCTGCCCTTTCCTGATGGAAGTAAATCAGTATCGCCCTGTTGGTAGATTATATTTTTGAGATCAACACCAAGCCGCTTCGATGCCATACGAGCCAACGCGGTTTCATGCCCTTGTCCAACCGACATAAGCCCCGGTGAAATGACAATCTGCCCATCAGGACGTACGGTTATCCTTGCAACATCTTTGCGAAGCTGCTTCAGGGGCCCACCTGCAACCTCAATGGGGTTTGCAATTCCGATCCCGCGCAGCAAGCCGCGCGCTTCGGACTTTTTGCGGCGTTTAGCAAAGCCGACATAATCTGCATTTTTCGCAGCAGTTGAAACAATTTTTGGAAAATTGCCAGAGTCATAATTAAATGTAAGCGCTGTCTGATAGGGCATTGCTTCTGCGGGGATTAGATTCTGCTCGCGAAGTGCCAAAGGATCGCGCCCGGTTTCCCTTGCCGCCTGATCGATAAGCCGTTCAATCACGTATGTTGCTTCGGGCCGACCAAATCCCCGATAGGGGGAAGTTTGCATCGTATTGGTGAAAAAAAATGACATCTGGGTCGCGATACTTGGAGTTTTATACTGACCGGCAACACCACCCATATTATTCAAGAGTCCTTTTGACCGACGGGATAGATAGGCACCCGTATCAATATGCGCATCAACCCACAACGCGGTAAAATTACCATCAACATCAAGTCCAAGGGAGGACGTACCGCTCACAGCGCGTGCATGCTCATCACTAAGGAAGGACTCGCCACGATCTGCTGTCCAAAACACCGGCTGCTTTAACCGGCGCGCCGCCCAGATAACCAGCGCATCCTCGCGATAAAGCGTTCCTTTCATGCCAAATGATCCACCGACATCAGGAGTGATTACTCGCACCTCATCAGGGCTTATGCTAAAAAGTTGAGCAATTTCACCATGCAAGGCAAATGGGCTTTGCCCACTTGTGATAATACAGGTTTTCCCATTTTCATCGATAAAACCGATGGAATTCCGCATTTCCATGGCACATGCAGTAATTTTTGAAATATTAAATTCAAAGTGACTGACATGGGCCGATACTGCCAGCGCCGCATCAACCGCTACACGGTCACCAAGGCGGTGCAAGGACGCAATATTATCTGTAGTCCCTGGCCAAACAAGCGGCCCGTCAAGCATATCATTAACGGATAAGGCGAGTGTATCGCTAGCATCAATGTCTAGCGCAATGAGTTCTACAGCATCAGCTGCCGCCTGCTTTGATGTTGCAATCACCATCGCCAATGGTTCACCAAGATGCCTAATTTCGGACCCGTTTAGCAGCGGACGTGGGCTATCAACAGTAACCCCGCCATCATCACGGACAGGACCGCCTGTCCAGATCATATTGGCGATTCCATCTTCAGTTGCATCTGAAGCTGTTAGAACCGCAACAACACCTGGGGCTTTTTTAGCATCGCTGCAATCTAGATGATTTAACGTGCCAATGGCAAAAGGGCTCCGGAGGAAAACCGCATGAAGTGCGTCATCGGGAACTAAATCTGCGGTAAATTTTCCACAGCCAGATACAAAACGTATATCTTCGAGACGGCCTTCTGGGGCGGGGATTGTTTGATCGTTCATATCAAAACTCGTAGCTTACAAAACTTCATAATAACTTCTATAAAACGGCTATTCCGCTGTCATAACATTGATAGCTAAATAGTTATTTTAACAAACAATGAAATATTTTTCAGCAAAGTAAAAACCTCAATTGGCATTAATTCAACAAATGCGATTGGCCTGTATTTCTGCATCGCCTCATACGTCTAATTATGGCGGAAAAAACCAAGATTCTTAGTTCCTTTAATGTCGTATTAAAATGAAAAAAACAAACAAATTCAAAAATTAGAAAATGTTAACAATAGTTCACGCTAGTCTGAGTTATTCCATTGATCAACGGCTTTCTTATCCGAGTCTCGCGATTCAACCCAGACAGCCCCATCTGGTCCATCCTCCAATTTCCAAAATGGTGCTTTTGTTTTGAGAAAATCCATAATGAAATTGGTGCCATCAAATGCCATGCCCCGATGCGCCGACGAACAGCCGACAAACACAATATTTTCTTTAGGCAAAAGCCGTCCCACACGGTGGATCACCGTAACTTTTTTCAGCGACCAGCGGGCTTTTGCCTCATTGATAATAATCTCAATTTCGGACTCGGTCATTCCTGGATAATGTTCTAGTGTCATTGCAGTCAACCCACCGCCGTCCGGCAAGTCGCGGACAGTACCAGTAAAGGTGACAATAGCACCTGCATCTGGTGATTTCAGCGCCTCGTGCTCGGCCTTTATATCAAAATCATCTTCAGTAATTCTAATTGTCATCTCGTCCTCCTCTAACAGCGCGGCTAAAGTCCACGCTCATGAAATGGTAGGAAGTTCAAGACTGTTCCAACCTCAACACCAGCATTGTCCAGCGGAATTTCTACAAGCCCATCAGCTCCTGTCAGGGATGAAATAACCCCTGCTCCTCTCCGGCCATGCAATAAAAGCTGTTGTTTACCATTATTGTTTTCCAAAACAACACGCAAAAACTCAGCTCGACCAGGTTTCTTGCGATAAACAAAGCCAGCTGGTACAGCAATTTTCAATGCCGGTTGCCACACCCCACCGGATGCTCGCCTTATGAGCGGCAGAATTAGCAATCTTGTGCAAACGAACGCAGCAACTGGATTGCCTGGAAGGCAGAATAAAAGCCCTTGATCATGCCTTCCAACAGCCATCGGTCGCCCGGGCTTCATTGCAAGGCGCCAAAAGACACATTCGGCTCCAATTTGCCTTATAGCATTTTGTGTGTGATCCTCTATTCCGTCTGATGCTCCGCCGGACGAGATTACCACATCAGCGTCTTCCAATGCCTGCTCATAAGCCTTTGCCAGAGCATCCATACGATCCGGCACTATTCCACAATCAATTAGATCAATATGGTTATGCTGTAATAACGCTTTGAGCATGGGCCGATTTGCATCGAAAATCTGTCCGCTTTTTGCCAAACCACCTGAAGCAACAATTTCATCACCTGTTGATAAAATCGCAACCCGTATCCGGCGTAAAACCGATAATCGGGTAGTTCCAGACGCCGCGAGCTGACCAATCAATGCCGCGTTAATCATTTGCCCTTTTGTGATAAGCGTTTCGCCCTTCGCAAGATTTTCCCCTGCCAGGCGCATATTGCTTCCTTTAGACAATTTTGCTGAAACAAACAGCTTGTTGCCATCCCGGCTGCAGTCCTCGTGCATCGCAACACAATCTGGTCCCATTGGCATGACGCCGCCAGTGTAGATTTCAATTGCCTCATCCTCGCCAATCACTCCTTTAAACGGATGTCCCGCGCGAGCGATACCGACAATTTTGAAAGCTTGATTTGGAACTTTTGAAAGGCTGTCAGAGTGGATACCATATCCGTCCACCGCAGCATTTTGAGTTGATGGTAAGTCAATCTCACTTACAAGCGTTTCGCCCGCAACTCTGCCAAGGGTTTGGTCAAGCGAAATAACTTCTATTCCCTCGACGGGGCTAATGCTAGCAAGCAACATATCTCGTGCATTATCAATGGCAATGGGTGGCGTCCGTTGACTGGACATATCCTTAACTCGCCCGTCGTAACTTGGTTTGCAAAAGAATAAAGGCTGCAATGCCAGCTACATCGTCTAGGTCAAAAATTGGCAACTTACAGTTCAAAATGGTTTCATCACTGGCAAGCGCAACCACTAGATCATCATTTGGGTGCAAACACGGTTTGCCCACTGATGGTCGATGAACCTCAATTTTTTCAATCGGATAACTTTTAAAACCTTCCACAAGGACCAATTCAGCTGGTAATAACTGGTTTAATAATTGTTTTAGTTCAGGTTCGCCACCGTCCCCGTGCTCGACAAAATGCGCGGACCTGTAAACTGATGATACAAGAACTTGACGCGAGCCCGCCTGACGGTGTCGGAAACTATCCTTACCAAAGTGATCAGCATCAAACCTTTGATGTGCATGTTTAATGGTGGCGACGTTGACGCCACTGGCACTTAAAAAGGAAATGATCTTCTCAGCAAGAGTGGTTTTTCCAGAGCCAGACCAACCAGCAAATCCAAAAACTGCACCATGTGGGCCTGGATGTATGGGTCTTAAACCACTCATGGTCTAGCCCCCGGTAACATTCATATGGCGGGCAACGGCTGCTGATTGCGCGCGCCGGCTAATAATGAAGTCATGGCCTTTTGGTTTTCTTGCAATCGCTTCAATAATCGCCTCTGTCAAGCGATTTTCACCACCGCTCCGAAGCGCTTTTGCCAGATTTGCGCTATCATCTTGTCCAAGACACATATATAGCTGGCCCGTGCAGGTAACCCGAACACGATTACACGACTCGCAAAAATTGTGGGTCAGCGGCGTTATAAACCCAAGCCTCCGACCAGTTTCTTTCACCATAACATAGCGGGCTGGGCCGGGTGACTGATGTTTGCTTTCAGTCAGCGTGAACCGCCGGGACAAGTCGGCTCGTACCTGTGATAGCGGCAAATATTGATCAATACGATTTTCATTTCCAATATCACCCATTGGCATCACTTCAATAATTGTCATATCGAAGCCTTGTTCGCCCGCCCACGCGACCATTTCTACGAGGTCGGCCTCATTAACCCCCTTTAGCGCAACTGCATTCAATTTAACGGCAAGGCCAGCACGCTTTGCGGCGGCAAGCCCATTTAAAACATTGTCTAGATCGCCCCAACGGGTAATTTTTCGGAATTTTTCATGATCAAGTGTATCGATCGAAATATTCACCCGTTTTACACCAGCATCAACGAGTTGATCGGATAGTTTGTACAACTGACTTCCATTAGTTGTAATTGTTAGTTCGTCGAGATTGCCTGCCTTCACTTCGTTTCCCAGGTTGTGGATCAATTGCATAATGTTACGACGCACCAAAGGCTCACCGCCAGTGAGCCTAATTTTTCGCGTTCCAAGGGCCATAAAATTGCGGCAAACTTCTTCCAGTTCTTCTAATGACAGTAATTCAGCTTTTGGCAGAAACGTCATGTGTTCAGCCATACAATAAACACAGCGGAAATCGCAGCGATCAGTTACTGAAACGCGAATGTAATCAACCGTTCGACCAAAAGGGTCGACAAGGTTTTTTGGGCGAGCATAATCGCTCATAGTTTCACCTTTTGCCAGTATCGCCATAGCGGCTAGACCTCAGTCACACACTAAATCAAAGCAGTATAAAGCGACTTCCCCGCAGTTGCTAGTCAAGATCAAACAGTATCTAAACCTGAGCCAAACCCTCGCTTTGATTTAAGCGTTTATACTAACGGGTAATAATGCAAATCAGATAGAAAAATCGACTCAAGCAGCGATGTTAGCAGTTTTGTGGAGCCTGAGATCCGCTTACCATGCTATGAACGACTATATCCCGCCTTTGAAATGGATCTCGGACTCAAGCCGACGCGGGCAGTATCAAATCTGCATCAGGCGTAGTCATTTACTAGGGGCCACCAGATTTGCTGTAACATTGTGAGTGAAGGCCAAATTAGCAACTTCAATGCGCGCCGTTACCGGTACTGAAGCGCCGGGCTGAAGTTTGCCATCTGCCACCGCTTTAACTAGTGCATCAGCGAGTGATTGATGAGCCGTTACACCCAGTTGCTTAAGAAATTTCCGCATTGCCATTTCGGTGGCATTTATCTCTTTCTTTGACTTCATCTTTTCATCCATTCTTCTCAATTAGGTTCTCAGATATAATGTAAGTCCCAAATGCATCCAAATCTGTCCAGTCTTAATTTTACCTACCTCACGTTTAACAACATTTAACTCTTTATACGCCGAATACTATCTCACAAATCTGCTAAAATGTTGCCGAACTATTTTCAATTTTAAGAGTATCACTAATGTTCTCATGCTTCAGAACAATCTTTTTAACGAAACCCAACGAGTCCGCATTTATTTTTTGCCGGGGGCCAAATTTCCCCACTCACCAAGTGTCACACGTTTTACTTCATTAATATCAATCTGGCTGCTAACAGCATGCGGGCCATCTGGCAGACCATCCCATCCGAGCGCGGAGAGACAGTTTGTGATGCTTCTGTCCTTGGGCATTTCAGCTATGCTTTTATAATTCCATTGTGCTTTTTTAATCTTGCCATAAATTTGTCCATCACACTGGTCAGCGAATTCTAACCTCGGTAATTCCTCAATACATTCCTGCAAAAACTGGTAGGTTGGCGTCCAGTCCGGACTCAATACATCTTCAGGGCGCGTTGCGGCAAGATTGACCTCTTTAAAGCGGTCAATGTTAGACAAAGCAACGGGGTCAAGAACAGTCATTGATCCGTTCCGTCCAAAAGCAATGGTCTTTGGCAGTTTTCCGAGAGGTACATCATTATCTAGGAATTCGAAATAGATGTCTTTATCAGTAATCGACATCCACGAAAAAAACAGCTCTGGAATACCCGTAAAAGCCTCAACATTGTGATAAAGTAAATCATCCACCGCCTTGTAGCGCTGCGTTGTTAGGCCGCGCTGCCATGCACGTTCAACAGTTGCAGGCGGGGGCGTGATTGTAAAAAATAAAAAGACAGTTGATCCAAAACGGCTAAGAAGCGTGCTTTTATAATCACCTTCGGCATCAGTTTTAAAACTGTCAAAGCGAAACCGGTCAATTAGGAGGTGCGGGACCGTTTTGTTAATCGCCTTTTGCGCCATATATCGATCAAGCTTTTTGTCAACAAGTTCGAGCTCACGTCCAGTTAGCATGGCTGCATACTTAAAATCATAACCAAGACTGTCATAATCGAGTAAATATTTACGCCAGTAATCAGGACTGATGAGGGCAAAATCATCCCATGGAATGCCCATCCGTTCAGCAAGTAACCTTTGTTGTGGGCGGATGGTGCTTTTGCCTGACGCAGAGGCACCCTTCGTATTCATGACAATCGGTTTGGACTGGGCGGGCAGAAAACGGTACCCTTCCGCTTTGGCAGCTTTTTTGAAGATTGGATCGATCAACTGGCCAATTTCATTACTACCATGCTCGTTACAAAATACTCGTAGCGTCAGTTGCGCAATCAAAATCCGGTCCGTGACAAGCCGTCCTTGCTTTCCCAATATACTGCTCACAACGCTAACAAGGGCTGTCAGGCAGGCAGCCGAATACGCATCCGCATCAACAAGCCGCCCCCGCATTTGATTAAGGGCCAACAATTCCGGCGGCGCATTTGGTGCTCGCACTGGTTTATCCTTAGCTTTCAAAAACCGAAATAAAGGCTTTTTGGACTTTTGACTTGGAACTTTAAAAGCAAACATTTCGTCCACAAGCAAGCTGATCTTATCCTCAGCGCGTTGACGAATAGCCGCAAATCCAGTCTCAATTTTAGTCATTTCCGGCAGCATATAATTGCGGTAAATGCAATCTGCCATCCCGCGCAGGTTCAAACCCAAGTACTCATAACTTGGCCCATCAGGCACGGACAAATCAGCAGTAACCCGAATCAGAACTTCATGAGTAACAAGTCGGCTAACCTTCAATTCGCAAAGCTGCTCAAAAGCAAGGCCAGAAAAATCAGCAGCCTCTTTTGCCTGCTCATAGCCAACATGACTGTTTTCAGGCCGAAAAAGCGTAATCATTGGCAAAAGCCGCTTTGGCAAATTGGATCTAAGTCCCGGATTCCATGCGTGAAATTCGTTATCAGATAGACTTGGGGGGTTCGCCATTTCACGCGATCCAATCTAGTCAGGAGTGGTAAGGGTGCTCATCACACCGCTTATTCCTTATGCTGTTTTTCTTAGTTTATCACGAATTAGCTTCAACAATGGTAATAGAATCAACAATATGGCAATGACCGTAATCGGACCGGCAATCGGCCTCGTAAAAAAGATTGAAAAATCACCGTCTGATAATAAAAGGGACTGACGTAATTTTGGCTCTGCTATTGGCCCAAGGACAATTGCCAGCACCGCTGGCGCGAGCGGGTAATCCAATATGCGTAACAAAAACGCGCCGACTCCAAAGATAACCATCAACCAAACATCGAACATATCCATGTAAGCCGCGTACGTTCCAACAAGTGAGAGAACAAAGATTAACGGTGCAAGAATTGTAAATGGCATCCGCAACATCCAGAGAAATACTGGGATGAAGAGCAAATTGACAGCAACCGCAACAAAATTCGAAATATAAAATGATCCAATTAATGGCCAAACAAATTCTGGCTGATCAGTAAATAAAAGCGGTCCAGGTTGTAGACCCCAAATAACCATGCCAGCAAGGAGCACGGCTGTAGTTGGTGACCCCGGAATACCCAATGTCATCATTGGCAGCATCGCTCCTGTTGACGCAGAGTTGTTTGCAGCCTCGGGGGCAGCAACACCATCCAGTGCTCCTTTGCCAAATTCAGCAGATCTCCTGGATGTCATTTTCGAGATACCATACGCCATCAGCGATCCCGGCGTTGCACCAGCGGCTGGCAATATCCCAACGAAAAACCCGAGAGCTGATCCAATTGCCGTCCCGCGCCATGCTTGTTTAAACTGCTTAATCGCTTCGACAACACTGGCAAATGTAACTTCAACCTTACTCATATTCGTACCAGTTCTTGACGTGTTTATTGTCCACATCATTTCGCCGATACCATAAACTCCAATAGCCAGAACCAGAAACCGGATGCCATGCGTAAATCCGGTAAGATCAAAAAACACTAGCCGTGGTTCACCAGAAATAATGTCAAACCCAACCGTGGCCATGACCAATCCAAAACAGATTGAAAATAGTGTTTTTGGGATATCATCACCGCCAAGCCCAACAAAAGTGGCAAAAGCAAGGAGCATCAACGCAAAAATTTCTGGGTTACCAAATGACAGCGCAACATCGGCAAGTAATGGAGCGAAACCGGTAAAAAGTAGGTTTGATACCGTTGCGCCGGCAAAAGATGCGAGGGCCGCAACAACCAGCGCAACATGTGCCTTACCAGCAAGCGCTAATGGGCGGCCGTCAAAAGTTGTCGCTACCGCCGTTGATGCCCCCGGTATGCCAAGTGTTATGGACGATATGGCGCCACCATACATTGCCCCATAATAGATTGACGCAAGGAAAATCATTGGCGAGGTTGCCCCGCCGGTGAAACTTTGAATAACGAATGTAAAAGGCAGCAGAATGGCGACCCCGTTAACTGATCCCAGACCAGGCATGGCGCCAACAAATAGCCCTACAACAACACCAATAACCGCCAACCCAAGATTAATCGGCTCAAGTGCAATAAGAATTCCCTGCCAAAGAGCAATTAAAACATCCATTTCTTTTACCTATTTCTAAATCGCTCTGAGTGGTTTTTCACCGAAGCTGAGCAATCGGATTACACCTATAAGAACATGTTATATAACGGGATAAACAAAGGTTCTAAATACCCTTTTGGCAGCACAATCCGCATGGCGATGTCAAAGAAAAAGAAGCAGATAACTGTAAGGGTAACACTAACGGTAAAGGTAAGGAACCACCCGTGACTACCCAGATATCTCATGTAATAGATCATGAAAACTGGGATCGCACCGTAAAACCCAACAAAATGGATCAAGGCTAAAAACCCAAAAAGGGCTCCGCCAACAACAAGCATCATGCGCTTGCCATATCCGTCTAAAAATTGTTCGCTAGATTGAGAAGCTGGGGTTAACCGACGGTACCAATTCACTGCAGTCCAAATACAAGTCAGCAGCATGATTGCAGATAGCCAGAACGGCCAAAATCCACTGCCTGGGCCCTCGCCTTCAATAAATCCAATGTTTGCAAAGCGCGGCACATCTGGATTCCAAGACGGCGGTTCACCTGATTTCCACATAAGGTAAATCGAGAGGACTCCTAAAAAAATCGCTGTAACAATTTCAGCAACACGCATTTTAACAAATCCTCTCGATCAGGACTTTTACTTCTGCACTACTTGATTGCGCCAGACGCTTTCAAAATCGCGCGATGGTTATCAACTTGACGTGTCCAATATGCTTTCAACTCGTCTCCAGCCATAAATTCACCCATCAATGACTTCTTCGACTTATAAGCCTGCCATTTCTTTGAATTGTAAACCTTAGTGAACAAATCAGTGAAGTAGGCTTGCGCTTTTTCAGACATTCCGGGGGCACCCACAACAGCGCGCTGCATGTAATAAGCCCATGGAGCCTGCTTACCACCAACAAATACCTCACCCAAGGTTGGAACATTTGGGAACATTGGAAGACGCTTGTCTGTGAAAGCAACCAACGGTACAACTGTTCCTGCTTCATAAAAACCAAGGGCTTCAGATGGATTGTTCACTGATGAATTGATTTGCTTTCCGGCAAGGTCTTTTGCAACGGCGCCGCCACCTTTGTATGGAATGTACTTAATATTCAGGCCATATTGCTTGTTCAGATGATCAGTGATGATGTTATCTTCCGAGTTCTTACCGGTACCACCCATCACCCATTTATTGCCCTCAGCTTTCACTTTTGTCAAAAACTGACCGATTGAAGTAATGCCGCTGTCTTTGTGAACCCATAGCAAAAATGTATCTTCCGCCATACGGCCAACCGGCGCAAATGTTTGGATGTCCACTTTGATGCCAGGATTTCTGAGCGGCGTAGTAAAAAATGAGTTCAAGGTAACCATTATTGTGTGATCGGGGTCAGTTGCATTTTTTGCAGCTACCAGAGCCTCTGCACCAGAACCACCAGACTTGTTAGTTGGGACGAGCGGGCGATTAGAGAGGTTTTCTTCCTCGACAATTGCCTGCATCAAACGGGCCATCTTATCAGCCCCGCCACCTTTTCCAGCCATGATGATAAAATCAACGGGCTTTGTTGGCTCCCAACCATGACTGCCGGCATTAGCGATGCCCGACAGCGACGTTGCCGCCAGCGCAATGCCAACCGCACCTACTAGTAGGCTTTTTATAGATTTCATAGTTTCCTCCTTGGTTTAAACAATATTCTCATACAACCTGTGTCTTAAAACATTAAGTTAATTAATGTAATTTTGTAAATTGTATAAAATTTACAAATCACAAGATTGGTTCATGTCACTCCACTTAATATTACGGTGACTTAATTTCGGTTATTTGACAACATTTCTATTCCACTTCTTCTAAGAAGTTCCTCGCCAAAACGCGCTTACCAAGAAAAAGCAACCTTCAAGCCCAAGCATTATCGATATTGGTTTTAAATTTCACAGTTTTGATCCTAATTTTATTCCAGGATTGATTTTGGCATGGGCAGCCCATTCACTAGCGGTAATTTTTCCACCGCCCTCGGGACGGACTCGTTTGATCAAAATGCGGCCTCCATTTCCTTGAACCGTCACACCACTGTCATCGATTGATACGACCTCGCCAAAGGCCCCATCGCCTCCAACAATTATGCTATCATAGACTTTTAACTCACTACCATTCAGTGTTGTCCAAGCTCCGGGAGCTGGATTCGCCGCGCGAATGGTATTATACACATCAGAAATAGGCTTGGCCCAATGGATTTCCGCTTCATCCTTGCCAAACCAGCTCTCATAGGACCCATCTTCAAGACGCTGATCATGCTTGATGATTACGCCAGCCTTCACTAAATCAAGGCCTTCCAACATCGCATCAACACCCATTGGAAAAAGTTTCTTAAAATAAACATCACCCAGCGTTTCATCGGGACCTATTTCGCATGTTTTCTGCAACATCATAGGACCTTCATCCAACCCGTCATTAGGCCAAAAAATCGACAGACCGGTTCGGCTTTTCCCCATCGCAATTGGCCAATTGATAGAAGACGGTCCCCGGTGGACTGGACATAGTGACGGGTGATACTGGAAGGTGCCATATTTTGGTGCATCACGAACTTCTTGCGGCACAAACATTAAAACATAAGCCATCATACAGACGTCAGACTCAAACGAGTTCATCAAATTCAACGCTTCAGGCGTTTTCCAAGAGCCCGGTTGATGCAAAGGCAGCCCTTTTTCCTTGGCTAATAACGCCAGTGGATCCTCGGGCTTTCCCTCTTTTGACGGTGCACAGCAAACAGCCACAACATCTTCACCGCGGTCGAGTAATTTTTCTAAAACAGCTTGCCCAAAAGCCTGCTGCCCGTGCAGTACAATGCGCATTCAGCACTCCTTAAAATGCATCACCAAAATGAACCATAAGCCTTGTTTTCAACAACTTGTCGTCCAAAGCAGACTCTACCTCGCCGCGCCAACAGCGCCCGACTCAATAATGCCAACTAATTCTTCGGCAGAATAGCCCAGCACGTCCGTTAATATTTCTTTTGTATGCTCACCCAGTAATGGTGAACGTTGAACATCTGCTGGACTATCCGATAGTTTTACCGGACACCCAACCGAGAGATATTCACCTCGCTCAGGATGATCAACCTTCACCAACGTTCCAGTTGCATATAGCCCATCATCTTCAGAAATTTCTTTCATAGACAGGATTGGACCAACCGGGATGTCCAGCGGGTTACAGGCATCCATGACCTCAAACTTTGTCTTCGTCATGGTCCATTTTTCGATACGCTCAAAAATTTCGTTCAACTTGTCTAGGCGTTGCGGCGGCTTGGCATATCCCTCCTTGGTTTTCCAGTCTGGCTCACCAATGATGTCGCATACTTTTTCCCAAACAGCTGCTTGAATAATAAAATAGGTGTAGGCGTTAGGATCTTGCTCCCAGCCCTTGCACCGCAAAATACGGCCGGGTTGGCCACCGCCAGAGTCATTGCCTGCACGGGGTGTGGCATCACCGAAGGGAACCCCCTCACCATATTGCGAATATTCTTTTAACGGGCCAGCATTGAGACGCTGCTGATCGCGCATCTTTACCCGAGCAAGATTTAGTACCGAGTCCTGCATCGCTGCCGTCACTTTTTGACCCCGTCCTGATTTTTCTCGATGGAACAACGCAGTTACAATTCCAAGGCATAAATGGAGCCCAGTTCCAGAATCACCGATTTGAGCCCCTGTTACCAGCGGCGGGCCATCATGAAATCCAGTGGTTGAGGCTGATCCGCCAGCACATTGCGCCACATTCTCGTATACCTTACAGTCTTGATATTTTCCCGGGCCAAACCCCTTGATTGAAGCCATAATAATTCGCGGGTTTATTTCCTGAATGCGTTCCCAAGTGAAGCCCATCCGATCAAGCGCTCCCGGAGCAAAATTTTCAACCAACACATCACAAACTTTTATAAGGCGGGTCAGGACCTCCTTGCCAGTTTCATTTTTGGAATTCAGTTCAATGGACCTCTTGTTGTGGTTAAGCATGGTAAAATACAAGCTGTCCGCTCCCTCCACATCAACAAGCTGCTGGCGCGTTGCATCACCGACGCCGGGGCGCTCAACCTTAATTACATCTGCGCCAAACCACGCCAAGAGTTGTGTGCAGGTTGGACCGGACTGCACATGTGTGAAATCTAAAACCTTTATACCTTCAAGAGCTCTCATGATCTCATCCTATAACTTTTGCTGAACCAGTTAAGTCACAGCACTATTTTTTCAAAACAACACTTTGAGGATTTAGATTGCCAATACGTCCGCTCTCTGTCCCCGAATTTTCATCAATGATGGCATTTATCAAGGTTGGCTTGCCACTATCCATTGCCTCATTGACAGCGCGTGTCAGGTCATCAGGGGTAGAAGCATAGACGCCAACACCGCCGAACGCCGTCATCATTTGATCGTAACGGGCATCTTTCACAAACACTGTTGGGGCAGCATCAGGGCCACCAGTCGGGTTCCTATCTGTTCCTCGGTAAATACCATTATTATTAAAGACAACAACACAAACCGGCAGATTGTAGCGACAGATTGTTTCAATTTCCATTCCTGAAAATCCAAACGCGCTATCTCCCTCAACAGCCAAAACCGGATGTCCAGTTTCGACCGCAGCAGCAATGGCCGCCCCCATACCAATGCCCATAATCCCCCACGTGCCAACATCAAGGCGTTTACGTGGTTTGTAAATATCAATGATGCTGCGCGCGAAATCGAGTGTATTTGCTCCCTCATTGACTAGAATGGTATCAGGCCTTTGCTTGACGATTGTACGAAGTGCACCAAGGGCGCTGTGAAAACCCATCGGCACGGTGTTGCTCAGCAGCTTGGCTGACATTTTTTCTAGATTTACATCCTTACGCTGTTTGATGGCGGCTGCCCATTCGACAGGCACGCTGGGCCAGTTATCGCCCATCCCGACATTCATAGCACTAAGGCTTGACCCAATGTCACCGACAACCGGAGCTGCAATTTCAACATTACTGTCCATTTCTCGTGGTTCAATATCCACCTGAATAAAACGTTTTAACTTCGGCGCACCCCAGCTTTTACCTTTGCCATGCGACAATAGCCAGTTCAGCCTTGCGCCAATCATTACAACAACATCCGCTTCTTTCAGCACAAGCGAACGCGCCGCTCCGGCTGATTGCGGGTGATCATCAGGCAACAATCCCTTAGCCATACTCATTGGCAAATAGGGAACACCACTTTTTTCAACAAACTTGCGAACGATCTCATCGTCCTGTGAATATGCAGCGCCCTTGCCAAGAATGATCAGCGGACGTTCTGCCGCTTTCAACACATCCAAAGCCCGTGCAACTGACTCTGGCGCGGGTAATTGCCGTGGTGCCGGATCAACAACTTTAACCAACGATTTTTGGCCTTCGCCAGCATCCATGACCTGAGCAAATAATTTGGCGGGCAAATCGAGGTAAACACCCCCTGGGCGACCCGAAACAGCGGCCCGAATTGCCCGCGCAACGGCAATCCCAATATCTTCGGCATGTAGAACGCGGAACGCTGCCTTACATAATGGTTTGGCAATTGCCAGTTGGTCCATTTCTTCGTAATCGCCTTGCTGTAAGTCCACAATTTCCCGCTCAGATGAACCGCTTATCAAAATCATCGGAAAACAGTTTGTAGTGGCATTAGCCAGCGCAGTCAGACCATTTAGAAAGCCCGGCGCAGACACGGTGAGACAGATCCCTGGTTTTTTGGTCAGATAGCCAGCGATTGAGGCCGCATTGCCTGCATGCTGTTCATGCCGGAATGAAATCACCCTCATGCCCTCAGCTTGCGCAATCCGTCCAAGATCCGTAATCGGAATGCCGGGCACTCCGTAAATTGTATTGATATCATTGAGCTTTAGGGCATCAATAACGAGATGAAAGCCATCTGTTAGCGCATGTGTCTCCGATGAAGCCATTATTTGTATCTCCTTGAAATCAATCAATTACCATAGAAACAATCTGCCCGTCACATCTTAGTCTACTCGATCTTACAGCATAAGCTATGCTTTATGGTTTGTGGTATAACATAAAAATCAATAATATTGCATGAAAGTGAGAAACATAAAAAACCCAAAAAGATCAACTACAAACCGCTTTTACCGGTTTTGACGAGTGTTCTTGACCACTTGGTGGCAATGTAGACAGAGGGATAAAAAAGGTACATGCCTTTTCCTGAAAAATATGGAATAACGCCATTGTATTCAATTTTAAGGTGGCTCTATAACAAGGGCTTCTTCGCGCGAGGGGAATGATAACGATGAATATTCATGAGCACCAGGCCAAAAAAATTTTAAAAGAGTTTGGCGCACCAATTGCGGCTGGCATTGCAATTACGCATCTTGATGAGGCCAAGAAGGCCATAGCTTCCCTTCCCGGCCCCGTATGGGTCGTGAAAAGCCAGATCCATGCTGGTGGAAGGGGCAAAGGCTGGTTTAAGGAACTTGGCGATGATGCGAAGGGTGGTGTCCGCGTATCCTTTTCAGTTGATGAAGCCTTGGCCAACGCGAAGGAAATGTTTGGCAAAACCCTCGTGACCAAACAAACTGGTCCAAACGGCAAAACGGTAAACCAGCTTTATGTGGAGGCTGGCGCCGATATTGAGCGAGAATTATACCTCTCAATTCTTGTTGACCGGGAAACCAGCAAAACATCTTTTGTCGTTTCAACCGAAGGTGGCATGGATATTGAAGCGGTTGCTCGTGATACACCTGAGCTTATCCACTCAATTGGAATTAGCGCAAGTTCCGGCTGCACCAATTTAGACGCCGCTAAGCTTGCTGATGCACTAACTCTCACGGGAGTAGCCCGCGATCAGGGCATGGCTCTTTTTAAAACGCTTTACAATGCGTTTGTTGGGAAGGATATGAGTCTTCTAGAAATTAACCCATTGATTGTAACCAAATCAAATGAAGTTCAGGTACTTGATGCCAAGGTTTCCTTTGATGGTAACGCCCTATTCCGGCATCCCGACATTATGGAACTGCGGGACGAAACCGAACAAGATAAAAAAGAGGTTGAAGCATCTAAATATGACCTCGCCTATATCGCGCTCGATGGTGAAATTGGCTGTATGGTAAATGGCGCTGGACTTGCCATGGCAACAATGGATATTATTAAGCTTTACGGCTCTAAACCGGCAAACTTCTTAGATGTTGGTGGCAGTGCCACCACCGAGCGAGTGACCGCAGCTTTCAAAATCATAACCGCTGACCCGAATGTTAAAGGCATCCTGGTCAATATTTTTGGCGGCATCATGCGCTGTGACGTGATTGCCGAAGGCGTTGTTCAAGCCGCCAAAGATATAAATCTCAAAGTACCATTAGTTGTTCGCCTTGAGGGTACCAAGGTCGATGAAGGAAAAGCCATCATCAACAGCAGTGGACTAAATGTGATTGCCGCAAATGATCTGGATGATGCCGCCCAAAAAATTGTTGAAGCAGTGAAAGGCATGGCCCATGTCAATTTTAATCAATAAGGACACAAAAATAATTGTGCAGGGGCTTACCGGTAAAACAGGCACCTTTCACACCGAACAGGCACTTGCGTATCACGGCACGCAAATGGTTGCTGGCACACATCCCAAAAAAGGCGGCCAGACCTGGACGAGTGCTGATGGTCAAAACCTACCCCTGTTCAGCACTGTTGCCGAAGCAAAAGATCGTACTGGGGCTAATGCATCAGTTATATATGTGCCACCCGGCAGTGCCGCTGCGGCCATTCAGGAGTCAATTGATGCTGGCATTGAGCTTATAACCTGTATTACAGAAGGCGTTCCTGTGATGGATATGGTGCAAATAAAAGAGACGCTGAAAAAGTCAAATTCGCGCCTGATAGGGCCAAATTGCCCAGGATTAATGACCCCTGATGAATGTAAAATCGGCATCATGCCACCAAGCATTTTTCGACGGGGATCAGTCGGTGTGTTGTCTCGTTCAGGCACGTTGACCTATGAGGCGGTGTATCAAACCTCGATGGTGGGGCTTGGCCAATCATCTGCCGTTGGCATTGGCGGTGATCCAGTAAAGGGTACAGAATTTATTGATGTGCTAGAAATGTTTCTTGCCGACGAGGACACCGAGTCGATCATTATGATCGGTGAAATAGGAGGTTCAGCTGAAGAAGACGCTGCCCAGTTTCTGATTGATGAAGCCAAAAAAGGGCACGAAAAACCAATGGTTGGCTTTATTGCTGGGCGGACTTCACCGCCTGGTAGGACGATGGGCCATGCAGGCGCTGTCATTTCTGGAGGCAAAGGCGGTGCAAGTGAAAAAATTGACGCCCTGGAAGCCGCTGGTGTTCGCGTCTCAGCATCTCCCGCACAGCTTGGCGTCACACTGTTGGACTTGCTGAATGGCTAGCTTTTCATGATACTACGTCCCTGGAAGGAGACGCCACCGCCGTCGTCAACTCCTATTAATACAGCAGGAAAGCTATTTACCAGCCTACTTTGAAAAATATCTATACGCAGCCGTGGCTTTCGCTACGCGACAATTGAGGCCGGCGCTTCGAACCGATTAGCATCAAGTCTTGCATTAACCGTAGCTACTGTCTCATCCAAGAGGTCATTCTGCATGCCGATGCTTGCGGCAATACGCTGGACCAAAAGGTCAACGCGCTCTATATTCTTGGCACCGCCATCTATAGCTCGGGCTGCAGATGATGGTTTTAGCAAGCTGCTTGCAGCGTTCGCATATTTTTCAAACGGTACCTGGTCAGCGGCATCAGCACCGAGCGCGCGGGCCAATTGATCAACCCATGAATACATACCGGCAGATGCCTCAACATCACCGTGAACCGCATCACGGATCGGGCGAACGCCATCGCGCTGAACGCACTGGTAATTACCAGTTAAAAGCATGCTCCATTTTGCCATCGGCACAAAAAGACTGTCATAGATGCGTAGTTTTACCGGCACATCCTTACCATCCACGGTAACGTCTGCAATATCAGACTCAAGTTGGCGAAGCATTGCTGTATGATCAGGATCGGCAAACGCTGCCGCTTTAAAATTGGTTGGCAAGCCAACATGAAGAACGTTTGTGCCTTCATCTGGCGGCCGAAACGCCTGCGGGTCGGGACTACAAAGTGACATCAAGCCGGGCTCAAAATCTGCCCAAACAGATGCGTCATCATAACACATATCCAATGGTGCATCGGCGAGCGCCTCAACGCGGCGCAGAAATGGCAACGGCGGCATATTCATGATAGAGAGACATGGCTTACGACTCACTGCGATACGGCGCATCAAGTCACGAGCTTGCGGTTCGGAATATTGTGGCTCTTGCATCGCAAGGCCGATCAGATCATAGTCTTCCGGGCGAGAATCAGCCGGGGTAACGGCATTCAGCTTGCCGACAAAATTTTTGGATAGGAACGCGCGGTGCGCGTCTTCATCGCGAAGCTTGATCCGCACCTCAGTGCCTTCACAATTGATTAAAGCCGCCGATTTGCTACGGCAAATCAACGTAACATTATGGCCGGCCATCAAGAGTTTTGTTGACAGGAGCGAGCCGTATGAAGCTCCCAATATTAAAATTTTCATGGCCCACAACTCCTACTTCATTAATCGGGTCACACAGAATACCGTGTCAAAAAATCCATTACCGGTAGAAATGCCCAGCATCGCTCAGTCGTGGACATAATCATTTACCCGCTATGGACGCACACCTACGGTCACCATAATTCGAACATAACAGGGAGGATTGGGTCTTGCGAGGAAAATAGTGAAAATTTGAAAATTGTAAAACTTTTACATTTTCTATTTATTTTTCATAACCGGCTTAAAACCAGCCATACTCCACCTCAAGCGGCAACCAATGGTCATCTAATCAAAAATTGCCTTTTGGCGAGCATTGGTCCCCATAAGAACATTTTTTGATTTTATTCAGCAGCGGCAGCGCCAGTGGAGGCAACAACACGACATGCAGCAAATTTGAATTCAGGAATTTTACCAAACGGATCAACCACCGGATTAGTGAGCATATTGGCAGCCGCTTCAACATACGCAAAGGGAATGAAAACCATATTTTCAGCTACAGACCGGTCCTCCCGTGCCATAATCGAAATTGATCCACGACGGGATTCAATTGTAACCATTTCACCAGCTTTCACACCCAAATGGCGGAGGGTTTTAGGATGAAATGAAGCGTTTGCTTGAGGCTCCACCGCGTCTAAAACAGTTGCCCTCCGCGTCATTGATCCAGTATGCCAATGTTCAAGTTGTCGTCCGGTCGTCATAATGATGGGATAATCAAGATCAGGCGCTTCTGCGGGCGCAATTATTTTAGCAGGAGTAAACCTTGCACGACCCTCATACCTTGGGAAACCATCTCCAAAAACGATTGGTTGCCCTGGATCAGTCTCATCCAGCGATGGATATGTAACAACATTTTCACTCTCAAGCCTTTCCCATGTAATATTTTTAAGAGATTTCATTGAGAGCTTCATTTCAGCAAATACATCTTTAGGATGCATATAGTCCCAGGCTAATCCTAGTCTTTTTGCAAGTTCAACCGTAATCCACCAATCTTCACGGGCATCGCCAGGAGGCGCAATCGCTGGCCGTCCCATTTGAACCTGCCGATTTGTGTTGGTGGCGGTTCCTGTTTTTTCAGCCCAAGCTGAAGCTGGCAATATTACATCTGCAAAATTTGCAGTTTCAGTGATGAAGATATCCTGCACTACCAAATGGTCTAGTTTGGCGAGCGCATCTCTGGCGTGGGCTACGTCAGGATCTGACATCGCTGGGTTTTCGCCAAGGATATACATCGCCTTGATATCACCATCGTGCACCGCATCTAATATCTCTGTTACCGTTAACCCTTTCTCTGAATTCATATTTTCTGACTTCCAAATGTCATTAAATGCCGATCTTACTCCCTCATCTGTAACACTTTGATAATCGGGCAAAAACATTGGAATCATTCCAGCATCCGACGCACCTTGCACATTGTTTTGCCCGCGGAGAGGGTGCAACCCTGTGCCGGGCCGGCCAACCTGACCACACATTAGGGCAAGAGAAATCAAACATCTTGAGTTATCTGTTCCATGAATGTGCTGTGAGACCCCCATGCCCCAAAAAATCATAGCAGAAGTAGCGCCAGCAAAATCACGAGCAACACTACGAAGGGTTTTTGAGTCAATACCACAGAATTCAGACATTTTTTCTGGGGAAAAACCTTTTAAATGGGCTTTCATCTCATCCCAATTTTCTGTGAAAGTGTCGATGTATTGTTGATCAAAGAGATTTTCTTCGACGATAACATGCATAATCGCATTCAACATAGACACGTCGGCGCCTGGACGAAATTGCAACATATGCGATGCATGCCGTTTCAGACCTTGTCCACGGGGATCCATCACGATAAGTTTTCCACCACGTTTGGCGAATTGCTTAAAGTAGGTAGCAGCTACAGGGTGATTCTCAGTTGGGTTTGCACCAATAACGATCGCAACATCGGCATTTTCAATTTCGTTGAAAGTTGCTGTGACAGCGGCTGAACCCACATTTTCCATG
This sequence comes from SAR116 cluster bacterium AG-325-I21, assembly GCA_003282865.1. GTDB lineage: Bacteria > Pseudomonadota > Alphaproteobacteria > Puniceispirillales > Puniceispirillaceae > UBA3439. The sequence goes on from QBYK01000012.1 coordinate 35,170, forward strand.
AGCGCGGCAACAGAAGATGCGTGGCATAACCTTGTACAATGATCAACGTTGTTATGACCAAACCCCTGTCTTATCAGCTTCTGGAATAAGTAAGCCTCTTCATTCGAGCATTTTGCCGAGCCAAAGCCCGCAACACGTTTTCCTGCAACATCGCGGTGCTTTGCAAACCCGTTTGCCGCGACATCAAGCGCCTCTTCCCACGTAGCTTCCCGAAAATGCGTGAAGGGATTGGCAGGGTCTACATTCAGACCTTTGCTCGGCGCGTCATTCCGCCTAATCAAGGGAGTAGTTAATCGGTGTTTATGGTGGACATAATCAAATCCAAACCGACCTTTAACGCACAGACGATTTTCATTTGCTGGCCCATTTATGCCCTCAACATATTTAATTTTTTCATCTTTAATCTTGAACGATAGTTGACAGCCAACACCGCAGTAGGGGCAAACAGACTTTACCTCACGGTCATAATCCTTGCTATCTCCCGCTTGTTTATCATCAAGCACGGAAGCTGGCATTAGAGCTCCGGTTGGACAGGCTTGAACGCACTCACCACACGCTACGCAAGACGACTGTCCCATTGGATCAGCCATATCAAACACGATCTGAGATTCATGACCACGCCCGGCCATTCCGATCACGTCGTTGACCTGGACTTCACGACAAGCTCTAACGCAAAGATTACAATGAATACAAGCGTCCAAATTAACGTTCATTGCAACGTGACTATCGTCCAAAAGCGGCACATGACACGCTGCTCGCGAAGGGAAACGACTCTCACTGACACCGGTCATTAGCGACATCAGATTAAAATGAGAAGATGCGTCATGCGATATTTCTGGCTGGTCAGCAGCGAGAAGTTCTACTATCAGGGCCCTTGATTTTATAGCTCGATCTGATGAAGTGTTAACAACCATACCATTTTGGACAGATCTAACACAGGAGGCGGCAAGCACCCGCTCTCCCTCAATTTCAACCATACATGCCCGGCAATTGCCATCTGAACGATAACCAGTTTCAGCTTTATGACAAAGGTGTGGTATCAATGTCCCCTGTTCTTTTGACGCCTCCCATATTGTTGTTCCCTCAGGCACTTCAATATCTTTACCATCCAATCTAAATGTCACCATTTTCGAGGATATTGAGTCTAGCATAACTGCCTCATCTAATTTCGTTAGAGAAGTGTTTCATTGTCATACGAATTGGGTTTGGCGCTGCCTGACCAAGCCCGCATATAGACGCATCCTGCATCACGTCACAAAGATCGGTTAAGAGAGATTGATCCCAAGTTTTTGCCTGCATTAGTTGGACTGCTTTGCCACAACCAGTTCGACATGGAGTGCATTGACCACAACTCTCATCTTCAAAAAAGCGCAACATATTAAGAGCGGCATCGCGCACCTTATCTTGATTAGACAGGACCACTACTGCAGCAGAGCCAATGAAGGTACCGTGTGCCTGCAGCGTATCAAAATCGAGCGGAACGTCATCAATGCTGGCGGGCAGTAAACCCGATGATGGTCCACCCGGCTGATAAGCCTTAAATTGGTGACCTTCCGCCATGCCACCTGCTGCCTGAATAATGTCTAGGATGGTTGACCCTGCCGGCAGGAGGTACACGCCGGGCTTGGCCACTCGTCCTGAAACTGAATAGCTACGCAAGCCTTTACGGCCATTCTTTTCAACTGATGACAGAATTTCTGGTCCCTCACGACACACTCGAGCGATCCAATGCAGAGTCTCGATGTTATGAACTAATGTTGGGCGCCCAAAGATCCCAACCTGCGCAACGTAAGGTGGGCGATGACGTGGTAGGCCTCGCTTACCCTCAATCGACTCAATCATCGCGCTTTCTTCACCACAGATATAGGCCCCAGCACCACGGCGCAGATCAATATATCCTGGACTAACAATCCCAACCTGTTCCAAACGATCAATTTCATCAGCTAAAATCGTCAGCACAACTGGATATTCGTCACGCATGTAGATAAAACATTTATCAGCTTCGACCGCCCACGCCGCGATCAACATACCCTCAAGGAACAAATGGGGCATACGTTCTAGATAATAGCGATCTTTAAAGGTTCCAGGCTCACCTTCATCACCATTTACCGCAAGATAGCGAGGCCCTTCAGCAGCCCGCACAAAACCCCATTTCTTTCCTGATGGAAACCCAGCACCGCCGAGGCCACGAAGACCACTTTGATTCACGAGGTCTTGGACCTCCTCCCAGTTGCCATCAAGGCGCAACGACTCTAACTGTTTATAACCGCCATCTTCCTGATAGGCCGCCAAATTCTGATAATTTGTGATGTGGGGGTGCGTATCACCCGTTGCAATTGCGGCCTCAACCTTCTCAATAGAGGCAAAATCAATATGATTGTGACCTATTTCTAAGGCGGGCGCAGCATCACATCGCCCCATGCACGGCGCACGAAGAATTCGGACCTCAGACTGATCCAAGCCATCCTCGAGCACAGTTTTTAGTTTCTGCGCCCCTGCAAGCTCGCATGAAAGTGAGTCACAAACGCGGATGGTTAGCGCTGGTGGCGGCACTTCGTCGGCTTTAATCACGTCAAAGTGCGCGTAAAAGCTTGCGACTTCGTAGACTTCAGTCTGAGATAGCCGCATCTCATCAGCCAACGCATTTAAATGCGCGACGCCTAGATGCCCGTATTGATCTTGGATTAGGTGTAAAAATTCAATTAGCAGGTCCCGTCGGCGGGGGCTATCTCCCAACAGGGACCGCACATCGGATAAAGCTGAGTCATCAACTTGGCGACCCTTTGGCGTTTTTCGCCCTTTGCCCGGAGCTGATTTCCAAACACCAATATCACCGTCAAAAGTATCCAAAGTGCACTCCTTGAAAAATGTGCGAAACTGTCACATTTCACAGTCTTAGCGTCTATTAGATTGTATGAATTACCAGATAGCCAAAGCGATAAAAGTAATTGAGCCATGACATAAACACATCTGGTTCCTTTTATCCACAAAAACTAATCAAACCATAGGATTAACAATATTTGACCAAGTGTTAGAAACACGATAACAAAGAAACTCTGTGAATTTCCTCAACACCCCAGAACCCTAGAACCTCAAACTACCAAGATTCACTAAACTTATTAGGATCCCAAATGAGCTTACCGACCCAAATGAAAGTTATCGAAATGTGTGAGTTTGGGGGGCCTGACGTTTTAAATAAAGGCATACGTGAATTGCCTAAAGTAAGCGCTGGTGAGGTATTGATTAAAGTAAGAGCCGCTGGAGTAAACGGGCCTGACCTTGTGCAAAGGCGCGGCCATTATCCGCCTCCAAAAGGTGCTTCCGACTTGTTAGGCCTCGAGGTATCAGGGGAGATTGTTGCTTTGGGTAGCGATCAAACGCGATGGTCAGTTGGTGACCCAGTATGCGCACTTACGAATGGCGGAGGCTACGCCGAATATGTTGCTGTGAATGCTAGGCACTGTCTCCCTATCCCAGACGGCGTCAACGAACAGGATGCGGCTGGCCTGCCGGAGACTTATTTCACCGTTTGGAGCAATATCTTTTTTAACCAAAAAATAAATCACGGCAGTGTTTTCCTTGTGCATGGGGGATCTGGCGGCATTGGGTCTACCGCGATACAAATTGGCGCGGCCATGGGTTTGCAAGTTTTCGCAACGGCAGGATCAGCTGATTCTTGTACCTTTTGTGAGGAGCTTGGGGCGTATCGGTCGATCAATTTTAATAAAGAGGATTTTGTCCCAATCCTTCGTGAAATTGGTGGAGCAAATATAATTCTAGATATTGTTGGCGGTGACTATGTTGTTCGAAATATCAGAGCAGCGCATGCTGATGCAAAGATTATCCAGCTTGCCTTTTCCCTTGGGTCAAAGATAGACGTTGACCTGATGCCCGTCATGCTAAAGCGTCTCACCCTAACCGGTTCTACATTAAGGTCACGCTCCGACGAATTTAAATCTGAAGTGGCCTCGGATTTAATACGAACCGTATGGCCACTTTTCGGATCATCACCGCCAAAATTACGAACAACAACATTTGCCCAATTTGATCTTGCCGATGCAGACAAGGCACATACGCTAATGGAGTCAGGAAGTAAGCGCGGCAAAATTTTACTGACCATGTAAACGTCCCAAACCAGCAAGCTATTATTCTAAGTTGGACTGCTATGCTTAACCCCAATCAACTTGAAAATATGTCACAATATCTTGGACCTCTGCCTCATCGAGACCGAATGTAGGCAAACGTCGCAGCATGAGCGCCAGCTTTGACGTCTCTTCCAACTCTTCAATGGCGAAAACAGCTTCCTCCAGACCTCTTCCAGCTACGACTGGCCCATGATTGGCCAGCATTACAGCGCTATAACGACCTTCAAGATCTCTAATTGCTTGAGCAACAGCTTTATCCCCCGGGCGAAAATAGGGCAATAAAGCCACCTTACCAAGCCACATTATTGAATAGGCGGTTAACGGGGGCAGAAAATTTGCCGGATCTTCAACCGGCAATTTGGAAAGCACAACGGAATTGGATGAATGAAGATGGACAATAGCACCGGGCTTCGAACGGCTTTCATAAAAGGCCGTATGAAGAGGCATTTCCTTGGTTGGTTCATCGCCTGAAAGCAGTACCGCATTTGTATCAAGCAAGCTTATTCGACTCGGATCAAGGCGCCCTAAACAGCTCTCAGTTGGTGTGGCTAGCAGCTTCCCATCATCACAGCAAACCGAGATATTACCGCTGGATCCAACGGTAAGTCCTCGATCAAACATTGATCTGGCGTAAAGACAAATCTGTTCACGAATCTGCGCTTCTGTCATCCTATTTCCCCTTCCAATACTAGTGCTGCCTTTTGGAAAAAGTCATCTGCACCAAAATTTCCTGACTTTAAGGCCAGTGTGAGCGTTTTACCCGCCCGCATTGCAGGAACACCGGGATCAATTTCCGGTCCTATCGACAAACTTTTCAGGGCCAACGCTTCAACCACCGCTCCTGATGTTTCTCCGCCTGCAACAATCAATCGTTCAATTCCAGCATCTACAAGCAGGATAGCAACCTCGTCAAACATTCGGTCAAGTTTGGTAGCTACCGCTGTGACGCCAAATTCAGCCTGCACAGATTTCACCAACTTTGGAGATGCAGAAGAATACAGAATCGGCGCACCGTTTTGTGCCAAAAGCCAGCTTACAAGTTTGTTTACACTGACCTCACCACGCATCACCGCTGCAACATCAAGTTGCTATTGCATTTCATTTCCCGCATGGGTTGCAATTTGTCGACAAGTTGCCTCAGAACAGGACCCACTCAGAACCGCACATCGCCCTTTTTGCCCTTTCCATTCAATTTTTGTTCTAGCAAGCATTTCGGATTTGGCAAAATTAGCAGGCAGTCCCTTTGCCGCGACAGAACCGCCAGTGACGAGCAGTAAGTCTTTGGCCGCCGCTCCAATGGCAAGAAGATTTTCATCATAAATAGCATCAACAACAATCAAATTGCGGCCCTCTCGCGCTTCATTCACCAGCGCCTTGCGAATGGCGCTCTCGCCCTGCCCTACAACGGCCATCGGCACATGACCTACCACCCCCTTCGACTGGCTTGAAAGGATTCGACGAAGATCAAAGTCACACATGGGGGTAAGGGGTGATCTTTCATCGGGCTATCTGACAATAACTGGTCTTTTACAAACAAATGCCCTTGAAAAACCGTTCGTCTAGCTCCTGGAAATGCTGGACAAAATATAATTTGGTCAACGCCTAAAACCAAAGCCAAAGCCTCAGCGACCGGGCCAATATTGCCGTCAGTCGTTGAGTCAAACGTCGAACTTTATTTGAAAAAAATTTGCTGACAGCCCTGGGCCTGCAGCCATTCCAGTGCTTTCAGCGACCGAGCAATTGCATCATGTTTTGGAATTAACCGCGATTTCAAGGCAATAACTCCAGCCTCAATCGAGGCTTTAGCAGCGCTCTCGGGGACACCACTATATTGAACCACAGCCATTCCAGACCTTGCTAATGTATTCGCAAGATCGCTGGCACCCGTAAAATCATCGGCAATACAGCCAAGCAACATAGCGTTTTATCACTTTCCCAAAAAGCAGCAAAAATTCAACGAAACAAGCTGCAAGAGCCAACACATTTTTGTGACTACCGATGGGCCCGCCAGCGAAGTTTTTAACCTTAAATCGACTCAGGAATGCAACTCAAGAACATGCTGCATAGACGGTCGTTGGCGCATCAATATGTCGTGCTGTCTGATTTTGGCGAATTGCCCAAGATCTACTCCATCATCCCAAAACCATCTGGTGACCAGGGCCATGTAGGGATCGCAAAATGAAAACCTATCACCTAAAACAAAAGGGCCTTTTAGGTAATGCTCTTCAATCATTTGTGCGTATTCTGTCATATTGGCAGTAACCTTTGCACTCATCGCCTGGTGCACCAATGGGTCATCGGCCCAGCGGGCCCCCCGGTGTTTGTGTGCATGCGCCACGTGCACTGTTGAAGCCATGTAACTGTTAAATGCTTGAGCAGTCGCAAACTCAAACGGATCAGTTGGTGCGAGGTTTTTTTCTGGCAAAATTTGAGCAATGTACGCAAGCATCGCGGGTGTTTCAGTCAGGATACCCTTCTCTGTGATAAGGGCGGGTACACGCCCCTTTGGATTTATCTTGAGAAAAGCAGGTGACAGTTGTTCTTTTGTTTGGAAATCAATCCTCACTGCTTCATACTTAAGACCAGTTTCTTCAAGTAAGATGTGGGGGGCATAGGCAGCAGAACTTTTTGCGTAATAAAAAATATACATTTCCAATGCTCTTTTATCAATTGTGAGCGCGATTTTTAAGAATTTTTAGCCTTCATTTCTGGAACGCCGTAATCAGATGCCAACTTTGCAAGAAGTTCAAGGTCGGAACGAGCATAAGGAATTCCTGTCTTACGCCGTTCATTTTCAAGACGAGCTTCAATTTCGCCCGGTATCAAAATTTCATCAAAACCACTTGCAGTTGGATTTGTCTTCACACGGCTCAAAAGAGTGTCCATACGATCACGAAAGCCCTGTTCCGTAACAAATATACCGGGTTTCATCGCCATAAAAAAATGCCCCACATTCTGCGGCCGATCCATTACAGTATATTGATCTGGAACATCACCCCCAAAATTGGCACCAGAAAACACTCCAGATAAAATTTCCATCAACATGGAAATTCCCGACCCTTTATAAGTACCGATCGGTAACACCACACCACGAAGCGCAGCTGTGGGGTCCGTGGTTGACTGACCATTTTCATCAAGCGCATAGCCCTCAGGAATAGACTCAGAGCGCTTCTCAGCCAATCTGATTTTACCCCGAGCCGCAACTGCTGGCGACATATCAAGCACGAATGGTGGTAATTTCCCAGCAGGAGCAGCAGCTCCGAATGGACTAGTGCCAAACAACCCTTCACGCCCTCCCCATGGTGGCATGGACTTCGCCGCGTTGGTAAATACAAATGCAAAATATCCCTCGGTGACAGCCTGCAGTAAATAACTTGCTGCCATTCCGAAATGGTTACTATTATAGGCTGAGACAACACCAACACCGCAGGTCTCAGCCATTTCTATCGCTTCCCGCATAGCCCTGATTCCAACGAGAAATCCAAAACCGTTGTCCCCGTCGAGCGACGCACACGCGGCCATTGGTTTATGAAGCGTCATCTTCGGCAATGCGTTAACGAGCCCTCGCTCAACCCTTTTGACATAGATAGGGAGACGCGACATTCCATGGGTTTGTACGCCGCGAAGATCTGCCTGAACAAGACATTCAGCAATTGTCGCTGAGTCTTCGGCACTTACGCCCTGTCCGGCTAATAAACTAGATGCAAAAGTGGTCGCATCACTGGCGTCAACAAAAAGAGAAGAAGCAAGGTAAGCGTCAGACATTTAGTAGTTTTCCACTTCAATTGAAAAATTTATGCAACGAGCAGTCCCAACCGGCGTTATATCATTCATTAATGATTTCCAAAAGCTTATCCGTATAATCATTGGTTCCCAATTTGCCGCCCAAATCCCTCGTGCGCGTTCTGGGGTTAGCCACTGCTGTTGAGATAGCACTCTCAATTGTTTTTGCCGCAAGAACAAAACGTGGCGCATCATGCCGCTTGGCTATCCACCGAAGCAGCATTGCAGACGATCCAATTAATGATGATGGGTTTGCGATATCTTGTCCAGCCAACAAAGGTGCTGAACCATGTTGCGCCTGCGCCATTGCAAAATTCTCCCCAGCGTTTAATGAGGCTGCCATGCCAAGACTACCAGCAATTTCTGACGCCTCATCGGACAGGATATCTCCATACATATTGGTGGTAACAATCACGTCAAACTGGGCCGGGTCACGAATTAAAAGCGCAGCCATGGCATCAACAATTTGTTCTTCATATTCGAAATCTGGAAACTCATCGCGAACCGCCCGGACTGCCTCAAGAAACAGTCCATCCGAAACACGAAATACATTGGCCTTGTGAACCGCGGTTATTTTACGACGGCGCTGCGCAGCGAGTTCAAAAGCAGTGCGGGCAATTCGCGTTGATGCTTTTCTGGTAATTTTACGCACAGATAGTGCCATATCCTCGCTCGGCATAAACTCTGCCCGACCAAAGAACATCGAACGATCGGAATAAAACCCCTCGGTGTTTTCACGGGCAATGACTAAATCAATATGGTCGCCAACTCTTGGTGGCAGGCCAACAAAAGATTTTGCCGGTCGAATGTTCGCGTATAAATTGAGTTCCTTTCGCAAAAACCCTGAGGGGTTAATGCCACCCTCCCCTTCCGGTGGGTAGTCATTTGTTGATACCGGGCCCATTATAATGCCATCTGCTGCCATGGCCGCAATCACCACTTCATTAGGAAATGTTGAGCCCGATTCCGCGAGCGCCTTGAACCCAATTTCGGCCCGTTGAAGTTCTAAATTCAGGCCAAACCGTTGATCTGCTGCTGCCAAGACATCTCGGGTTGCGGCAGCAATCTCGGGACCAATGCCATCACCATCCAGACATAATATCCTGATAGCGTTGCTCTTCTTTTGTTTGTTTGACATGAGGTTGCTCCAATTATTTCAAAATCAGGTTTAATGAGCGTCTGCCCAAGTCCATATCTAACAAAGTGAAACCATCACTTATTGGCTTAGATTTTTTAAGCACGAAAAGCAGCCTCTGCAATGCTTGGCAAACGGGCGAAGTCTTGAAAATAATATTCAGGAGCCAAAGCATTAACGCTGGTTTTTCTATATCCCTCAGTAAAAAGAGCAAATGGCTGTGAGGCCGCTGCTGCAGTATCACGGTCAACTTCGCTATCCCCAACAAATAGGCATGAGTCTGTGCCAAGTGCCGCCATTGCATGATGTAACATTTCAGGGTTAGGCTTGCGGCTGGCGAGTTGGTCACCGCATGTAATGTGATGAAAAAAGTCACTCAAACCGAATTGCTCCAAAACAATTTTTGTGGGCTGAAGTGGCTTATTCGTGCAAATGCCTAGCTTAATATCTTGTTCACATAAATGAATAAGAGCATCCTTGGCGCCTTCAAAAACATAGGTCAATTCAGCCGCCCCTGCCGAATATATATCCAGAAAATCACTCAACCCAGCGGCACAGGAATCAGCGTCATAAGGCAGTTTCTGCGCTTTAAATGCGCGCGTAACCAAATTCGCTGATCCTTTGCCAATAAAACCACGAACGGTGACCAAATTAAGAGGAGTTGCCCCACGCATTGCCAGAACTTTATTAAGCGCCGCATGGATATCACCAAGGCTGTTGATCAAGGTACCATCCAAATCAAATATGATTACTTTTTCCAAATGTCCTTTACCCCACTAAATGCACAATTGCCAACCGGCATCAATTTTTCCCCACTTCATTCCCCATTTATTGGTTTGGATTATCACTGTATGTTTTAACGACCATATTTCAGCGAGCAATGCAGTTCCTACAGTAAAGCATTTGAATTTTTTTTGCCCCAGCCACTAAGTTGATCCTAGTTATTATTTGCGTATTATTCACAAAAAGAATTCCTCAGCCACGACTAGTTTTTTGTAGTTCTTAAAACCTATGTTAGGTTTTCAATGAAATCCAGCTCCGTCTTAGTTGAGAATAATTACAGTGTTTGATCAAAAAAATATCCAGCAGGCGATTGCCACGCTGAAGCAACAATTTGGTGAACGGCTATCAACCTCAAAAGCCGTTCGACAACAACATGGGCATACTACAACACGCATCTCAAACCAGCCACCGGATGCGGTTATTTTTGCAAAAACGACCGACGAAATATCCTCTATCTTGAGAGTATGTAATCAAACCGATTGTCCAACCATAGCTTTTGGCACAGGGTCTTCACTTGAGGGACATGTGAACGCTCCGTTTGGTGGTGTTTCAATTAATATGTCCAGTTTTAATGAGATTCTAAAAGTCAATCACGAAGACCTTGATGCAATTGTGCAGCCAGGCGTGACACGCGAGGACCTAAATACGTACCTTCGCGATACTGGTCTGTTTTTTCCAATTGATCCAGGTGCCAATGCCAGTATTGGCGGTATGGCAGCGACACGTGCGTCAGGTACTAATGCGGTTAGGTATGGCACCATGAAGGATAATGTTTTTGGAATGGAGATTGTGCTTGCTGATGGACGTACCATTAAAACCGGTGGTCGGTCGCGCAAATCGGCTGCAGGCTATGATTTAACTCGGCTAATGGTTGGCTCTGAAGGCACGCTCGGCATCATTACTGAATTGACGCTACGCCTTCATCCCATTCCCGAAAAGATTGCTGGCGGCATCTGTTCTTTCCCCTCAATTAGGGCCGCCTGTAACGCCGTAATCGAGACCATACAGCTGGGCATTCCTATTGCGCGCCTTGAAATGTTAGATCCACTTCATGTTCGGGCATGCAACGCTTATTCTAATCTAAATCTTCCCGAAAAGCCCGTATTGCTTGTTGAGTTCCACGGCACATCATATTCTGTTAAAGATGACGCAGCCCGCTTCACAGACATTTGCGACAATCATTCACCCTCACCTTTTCATTGGTCAGTCGACCCAGATGAACGCAAAAAATTATGGAAAGCCCGACATGAAGCATTGTGGGCGGCATACGCGCTAATACCCGGCGCCACTGGATTTGCCACCGATGTTTGCGTTCCAATTTCGAAATTGGCAGATTGCATTGAGGATACGATCTACGACATAGAAGCGGCCGGTCTAACTGCACCAATTGTTGGTCATGTCGGTGATGGTAATTTTCATGTCCTTCCATTGGCAATGCCCGATGATATCGATATGCATCAAAAAATCAGTGAATTTTCTGGCCGCTTGACAGCACGGTCTCTACAACTTGGCGGAACATGCACGGGCGAGCATGGCATTGGCCAGGGAAAAAGCATTTATCTTCGGGATGAAATGGGCGAGGCTGTCGATGTAATGAGTGATATCAAGAAAACTTTTGATCCTAAGAACATTCTAAACCCTGGAAAAATATTTAAATCATGTTTGTGATATTTTGATTTCAATCCAAGTGAAGCTATTAGAGCCTGGCAAGCGATCATTAACCTCATATTATTATGTAAATCAGCCGTTAAAAGCGCCTCAAAGTTCTCAACAACCTCAGCAATGGGTCGATTAGAACAATCGAATTAGAAGCGCAAATCGTACTTTACTTTTGCACCCTTACTTGTGGTGGATCCCATCCTATCAAGCATGAGCTTTATACTGAGTTCTCCCAAGCCATCGAAGGATTTTTTTGTATGACCAACGTGGAGGCCACCACCAAAACTACTACTGACAGTCGATGATCGAGTTTCTTCATATTTAAGCCTAGGAGACAACGTTAGCACTGATTGACTGTCAGCAATTAACCCGCCATCCATTGGAACTTTGATATGCGGTATGAAACCTGCGCTCGATTTACTAACCGTCTTTTTGTCAAGTGATAAAGTGTTATCAACCATCCCATAGGCTTGTCCCGTAAAGTCCATCCTTCCGATATTTGTACTACCATATGAGAATTGCAGTTCTGGCCAAACCTCGTAATACCCAAAACCACTGTGGCGTTGATTTCTGCTGAGCGCATAAGAGTTCACAGGCATGACTCCAGTGATAGATCCACCAAAGCTTTTGGTTTTAGTTTGGTAATCAGACACGACATTCAAGCTTCCGTCATCTAATTTTAAGTTATTCCACGAAAGGCCATATGATGCATATCCATCCATGAAAAGTTGCGAGCTAACTTTACTAATAAAGTAACCGCCCAGAGAAAGCCCAAAGTCATCCTGATCGCCCGTAAACGTTCCTTTAAACTTCGATTTGCCGTGATCTAACCCAAGGAAGTACCCAACAGTATCTTTTTCTGTTATTGGCTTTTCCCAAGCGAGTTTACCAGTAAATTTATGGGTTGAGGACCCGTCATCATCACTCTGCACCTCAAAATCACCAGATATAATCGTATCATTTTGATTTTCCCCACCGAAAAACTCTTTTACAAAATCCCCTGATGCGATAGCTCCATCATCGTTCGCGGAAAATGAGTAGTTGAAATCCATCGGAATTTGGCCACCGTTTAAAAATCCATAATCTGATTTCGTTCCTGAACCATTCCGAACAAAACGCCCCATTACAGCACTCATCAATTTTGTGTTTCCTGATAACGCAGCAGTTACAGAACGCATTACTTCCTCCGAGATTATTTTTTCAATCTCCGCCTTTTTTGCTTCAAACGCAGCAGCCGGTGATCCTGCATCGCGAGAGTAAGTGTTGGAAGCGGTATTGAAATTACCTCCTACATCCACGGCAACACCAGCGGCAATTGAAACAGTCACATTTGTTTGCAAAACGGGATTAATTGTAGCTGTATAAGTTGTGCCGCTGCCTGAAAAAGAGGTTACAGAACCATTAGTAACCGAAATTTCATTAGCTGTGAGCCCAGAAACACTCTCTGAAAAAGTCGCAGTGATGTCAAACGCGGCAGCGGCAACTCCGGTTGGCCCGGTTACAGTTACTATTGGACTGATGTTGTCGTATGTCCAGGTGAACTGTGTTGCTGCGCTATTGTTGTTACCAAAGGCATCTGTATATGTGCCTCCAGCAACGTCCACAGTCGTTGCACCTGGCCCGGACGGCGTAAAGGTTGCGGTGTAGACTGTAGATGAAACTGCCGTAAAGCTGCTCAATGAGCCGCCCGTAACTGTAATATCTCCAACAACAAAATTACTGGTCGCTCGATTGGCGGTGAACGTTAAAGCGATAGTGGTATCATTCGTTGTTGATCCGCTAGTTACACCAGACGTGGTAGACGTGATCGCCATTGTTATTGCGTTGTCATAGGTCCATGTAAACTGTGTTGCTGCGCTGTTGTTGTTACCAACCGCGTCTGTAAATTTATTTCCAGCAACGTCCACAGTCGTAGCACCAGCACCAGAAGGTGTGAATGTTGCCGTATAAACTGTCGATGACACAGTCGCAAAGCTGCTCAATGAGCCACCCGACACTGTAATATCACCGACAACAAATCCCGTTGCAGCCTCACTTGCAGTAAATGTAAGAGCAATCGTTG
>QBYK01000013.1:0-32500 GCA_003282865.1 SAR116 cluster bacterium AG-325-I21
TGCACTGCCTGGTGCATCAATTTGTCGACTTTCATAGCGTTGGTTTAGTGCTGCATCTAAATTAGCTCCAACTCCCTTCATTTGGCGTGCGCCAATAGCTTCGACACGAGCACGTTCGGCTGACTCAAAAATTGCTTTAGCGCCATCAGGGCTGGGACAATGCTTTTTATGGGTTTGGGCATTGTGATGGGCAAGCCAAAGTGCTGCCCCATCCGCTGCACCACGCAAGCTGGCTTTTTGCGCTGCGGTTGCACTCGGTGGCAGTGCAGGCAAACGCACATCATCATTGCCAACATGCGTGTCGGTGCCAGCATAAGTGACCTGATGCTCTTTTCCGCCTGCAAGCGCGCGCATTGCGGCTGCATTTGTTTTAAGAAATTGTGCATCCTTATCAAATGGAAACATTTGCTGGTCCTGCCATTTTTGTGGAGTAGAGGTTTTGATTGGATGCGGGGCTGAGCTTGAGACCGCCTCCTGACTTAGCTGGCATTTGCCTGACTAATTGGCGCTTCTGGCAGATCAATCCCAAAGCAACGTTGATAGTATTCCGCCACTGTGGGTCGTTCAATCTCGTCACATTTATTCAAAAAGCTTAACCGGAACGCTAAAGTCATATCGCCAAAAATAATGGTATTCTCTGCCCATGTAATTACTGTGCGGGGGGACATCACCGTCGACAAATCACCTGATATAAAGCCTTTGCGGGTCAAATCTGCCATCCGAACCATCGCTGCAACCTTTTTGGCGCCGTCTTTGTCGGCGAATTGCGGTAATTTCGCGGTAACAATATTCACCTCATCTTCATGGGAGAGGTAATTAAGTGTTGATACAATTGACCATCGATCCATCTGCCCCTGATTGATCTGCTGTGTGCCATGATAAAGACCGGTTGTATCCCCAAGGCCAACAGTATTTGCCGTGGCAAAAAGTCGGAAATTTGGGTTTGGGTGTATCACCTTGTTGCTATCCAATAATGTTAGTTTGCCATCGACCTCGAGAACACGCTGGATTACAAACATCACATCGGCTCGACCAGCATCATATTCATCAAAAACTAGTGCAACCGAGTTTTGCAATGCCCACGGCAGGATACCTTCACGAAATTCAGTTACCTGTTTGCCATCACGAAGTACGATGGCATCTTTGCCGATCAGGTCAATGCGGCTGATGTGGCTGTCTAGATTGACCCGAATACATGGCCAGTTTAACCGAGCAGCGACCTGTTCAATGTGGGTGGATTTTCCGGTGCCGTGATATCCTTGAATAAGAACCCGGCGGTTGTGTCCAAACCCAGCCAGGATTGCTATGGTAGTATGAGTGTCAAACTGATAGTTCGGGTCAAGTACCGGCACATAATCTGACCCTTCGCTAAAAGCGGGCACAGCCATATCAACATCGATGCCAAAGACTTCGCTAGCATTTATAGTAACGTCGGGCGCCGAAAGCGAATGGGCAGGGTTTAGCGCAGATTTTGCGTTATCAGACATAACAGTTAGAACTCCACAATAAGCAAATTACAGGTTTATTTGGCAACAGGGTAGTCACCATTGGAAAGATTCTTTCGGATAAGTGAGTAAGCAAGGTTAATATCTTTTAACCGTTCTTCGGCATATGCGTCACCCCCGTTTTTATCAGGGTGGTTTACTTTTACCAGCTCCTTATATTTTTTTTTCACAATATCAAAGTCATCGACAGGTGCCAAGTTTAAGGTTTTCCATGCCTTTCGTTCTTCTGTTGTCAATTTGCGGCCCGACCTTGTTTCATTGCGCTGCTCAAAATCAAATAGCCCCAGCGGGTCTTCAAAATAATCCTCACTCGGCTGGCCAGTTGCAAATTTCCAGCTTGGGCGCTCCCATGTTGTAGCACGACGAATTTCAGCTTCCAGCGCTGCACCTTGCAGCCCATCGTAATAATTCCAGGATTTGTTATAGGCGCGCACATGATCGAGGCAAAACCATATGTAATCCCGCAACGCATCGCGCGATTTCGGCGCTGGATAAAGGCCTTCACCAGTACAGCCTTTGGCCGCGCAGCGGCGTGGTTGCTCGTCATTTTGACCTTCATCGATTTTAAAGTCTGGCACGGAGGCGCGTCTCACACTATGATCCATTTTATTTTGTGCCTGTCGCAGGCAGATAAACCCCTTAATGGAGATAGCATATGGTAACGGCAGATACTATAGCGCAAAAGCTGACTAATGCATTAACGCCAAATGAAATTGACGTGAAGGATGTCAGTCACAAACATGCTGGGCATGCTGGGTGGCGTGAGGGGGGAGGCACACACTTTGAGGTCACTATCAAGGCCGCAGTGTTTGCAGATAAATCCCGCTTGCAGCGGCATCGAATTGTGAATGAGATTTTGGCTGATGACTTAGCCAAAAGCATCCATGCGCTGGAACTTAACCTTACAGCGTGAAGCTACTGAGATTACCCTAAATCATCAGCATAACCAACACAGCTATTGCGTAGATGGCTTCGCTCGCTTTGTTTATCAGAATCGCTAAACTGTGACTTTTGGCGGCGTTCGCGCGCGTCATGGCCATATAGCGTTTGATAAGCGATAGTCGCAACTGGTCCTAACAACTCTGTGATATGGGTGCAGCCATGCCGCCCGCCTATTGCGGCTTGGACTTTTCGCCGCCACCCGGGCCCGATTTGTAGCCCTACCAGTTCTGGAAACACCTCATTTGCTTTTGGGCATATCAAATAGGGGCCGGTAACCGTAATAGCTTCTGCGGCAGTGATCATCCGATCCTTTGTAATGGTAACGCGAACAATCATGTGATGAACGGGAAGGTCAGGTGGTACCTCGCCCCTGAAATCGCTTGGAAATGAGTAGGTTTTATGATCGGTCAACTCCGCTTCGATATCAAAGAGTCCGTCGATGCGCACATAGCCGTTTAATGTGATTTGACGTTTATGGGCCAGTTCGCGTTCAACTGCAGGCGGGCTTAACTCAGTTGGATGATTTATCCCATATGGCGTTGTAACTGTGTAAATTTTTTGTGGTTTGCCACTGCTCATTATTTGGATCTCTCTGTGTGGTTCGCCTAATACTCTATTTGGTGTCTTAGCTGGCCCAAAGCCGCAAGCTGGTTAGCCGGTTACCTTCGCGTTTAACAATACGGAAGCGGATATCATGGAATCTAAATTCCTGACCTGGGCTAGGGATAGTACGGCTCTCAAATAATACTAGTCCAGCTAATGTTGATGCATCTTCATCAGGCAGGTGCCAGCCAAGTGCGCGGTTTAGATCGCGAATTGTCACACCGCCATCAACTAGCCATGAACCATCCGCCTGCGCACTCAGGCCGGCAAGGCCGATGTCATGTTCATCATCAATGTCACCAACAATTTCCTCAAGGATATCCTCTAAAGTCACAATGCCACGAAAATCGCCATATTCATCGACGACTACGGCAAAGTGTTCACGCCGTGTTCGAAAGGCCTGTAATTGATCGAATAGCAGTGTGGTTTCGGGTATGAAGTAGGCATTACTGGCAATATTTTGCACTGATTTTGGCAAAAGTGAAATTTTTCCGTTTTTTTCAACCTTTCCGAGGGCGCGAAGCAAATCTTTGACATGCAGGACACCGATAATATTATCGGGTTTGCCGGAAAAAACTGGATGGCGCGTATGTGGTGAACTAAGCAAATTTCGCAGAATGTCATCAATATGATCATCAGCGTTGACCATACTAACGGCGCCGCGATGCGTCATAATTTGATCAACTGACAACTCATTCAGATCCAAAATTGATGACAACATTGCCTTGCGTTCACGATCATCTGCATTGCCATCATCGCCCTGAAGTTCAATCAGGCCACGCAATTCCTCTTCTCGATCAGACTCGGCGATTGGGTTTGGCTGGATCATCTGGCTGGCAAGAAGCCGCAGACCAACGGATAGTGGGCTTAACAAGCGCACCACCCATTTTAAGGCAGGGGCAATACGCAACGCATAACGATCGGCATAGGCAAATGCATAGGTTTTTGGCATGACCTCTGCGAACACAACTAACAGCACTGTCATTGCAATCGTTGCCCATACCAACCCACCCTCGCCGAACAACGAAATGGCAACACTGGTTGCCAATGCTGAGCCGATAACGTTCACTGCATTATTGCCGATTAGAATGGATCCAATCAGTCCTTCTCGATCGGCGCGTAACGCCTCAACAATTAGGGCGCGTTCATCACCCTTGCTGGCAAGTTGACGCATACGAGCGTCGGACGCGGCTGTTAGTGCTGTCTCGGCACTTGAAAAAAACGCGGATGCCAAAATTAGGACAAGGATGATAAATGCCAGAATCCACAAGCTAGACAACATTTTGATCTCTCTCAAGAAGGGCTTTTACTTTTTCTGACGGCACATCTCCGCAAACAAATGCATCACCAATAGCACGCACAAGAATGAAATGCAGTTTACCATGGCGCATTTTTTTATCGTGTTTCATATGCTCAATGAGCCGGCGAGCGGAAACATTGCGAGTGGCAAGATCAGACTGCCCCGAGGGCAATCCAACGGCTTGAAGATGCGCTTTACACCTGGTTGCATGATCGGTAGCGCAAATCCCTAAATCGACTGAGAGATCAAATGCTAGCCCCAAGCCGGCAGCAACGGCTTCGCCGTGAAGAAGGCTACCATCATAGCCTGCCTCGGCCTCAAAGGCATGTGCGAATGTGTGACCAAGATTAAGTATGGCTCGCTTTCCAGCCTCTCGTTCATCCACCTCAACTATTCGCGCCTTGGCTTCACAAGATCTATGTATGGCGTGCATAATCGCATCTGGTTTAAGCGCAAGAACTGCAGAGCTGTTCTCCTCCAACCAAGTGAAAAATCTTGCGTCTCCCAATAGCCCGTATTTTGCAACTTCGGCATAGCCGGCCCGCAATTCACGTTCTGGCAAGGTGACCAGTAGGCTGGTATCTGCGAGGACAGCCTTTGGTTGGTAGAATGCACCAATCAAATTTTTTCCTGCTGCTGCATTGACGCCTGTTTTTCCGCCAACTGAACTATCGACTTGGGCTAGAAGACTTGTTGGTATCTGGACGAAATCAACGCCGCGTAAAAGGCTTGCTGCTGCAAATCCAGCCAGATCTCCAACAACGCCGCCGCCAAAGGCTACTAATAGCACTGACCGGTCAATTCCCAGTGCTAAAATATCATCAATCAGGCGCGAGAGCATTTTCATGGATTTACTAGCCTCACCAGCCATTATCGTAAAATGGTCAAGTTTGTGTGCAACGGATTTGAAGGCAGCTTTAAGACGAGTGAGATGAAAGTGAGCAACATTCTTATCGCTGATGATAACGATGTGGCGGTTAACGGCAATTGGACCAAGCACGTCCCCTGCCCGATCAATCAAATCGGGTCCGATGACAATGTCATAAGCACGATCGCCGAGCCCGACGGTTAAGGTGTTTTCCTGCATGCCCACATCACCTAATGTCTTGCCAGATATGTGTCAAGCGCGCGAAGTAGTGCCATCATTGCCTTACGTGTCGATAATCCGTCTGTATCAATTTTAATCTGAGCCTTTTGATAATGCTTTGCTCGCTCTTCGTTTATTTTTGCCAGTGTCGCAAACGGGTTATCATTATTCAACAAAGGCCGTGACTTGGTGCTTCCAATGCGTGCCAGTAACGTTTCCGGTGGTGCCTTTAGCCATACAACAAGAGTTTTGGTTAATAAAAGGCGTGCGGTTTGTGGGAAGCAAAATGCGCCACCACCGGTTGCGATGACCTGAGGTTTTGATAAAACCAATTGTGTGATGGCCTGAAATTCCATTTCTCGGAATTTTGCCTCTCCCGCCAACTCAAAAATTTCTGTTATGCTAATACCAGCATTGCGGACGATTTTCTGGTCGCTATCAGTGAAATTAAGCCCAAGTTTTTTTGCTGTCCACCTCCCGACAGTGGATTTACCACTTCCCATTAATCCCACCAATGCTAATGGCCGATCAAGGCGCGCAACAATAGTGTTAGCCAATTGTGAGATATCGTTGGAGGCTGGATTGGTTTTTCTATCTAAATTTGCCATGATTACAGCATAACGATGTAAGGGAGTAAGGCCAATAGAAGAAGATACTGAATCATTCTTCAGTTTAACTAAATATCATTAAAATATGACAGAATTGGTGACTTTGCCCAATTGCCGACATAATGTTGTCATAAATACGCTGCTCTTTGAATTATGAACAACGTCTAGCTTTTATGCTTAATACCTAATTATTACCTGCGCAGATGGGTGATGAATGCCGCTAGGTCAAAAAACAGAGCAGAAACTTAAAGCTAAAATTGAACAGGCCAAAAAATTTGGGGAAAATATGACACGGATTGCAATTTTACTCTTGATCCTGATTGGTGGAATTGCAGTTGGTCTCGTTGTGTTGTCCAACTGGCAAATACCCGCCCCTATTACCCCAATTGACAAGGTTATTCCTAATGACAAATTGCAAAAATAAGCTTTGTTCTTCACTGTGTGTCGCCGTGGCATTGGCTAGGCTGAGCTTCATTACTTCTGTACTTCTTATTTGCACAATGAGCGTGTCGGCGCGAGCGCAACAAAATGCGCCGGTCAATCTGCTAACCATCGCACCGATTGATGAAAATTATTCCAGTTTAAACAACCCAAAAAATATTGACCAGGCGATTGAAAAAGCGCTGGAAACCGATGGCTCAATCACGAAACTCAAAAACAAAGAGCAGCGTGATGAAATTATCAACCCGGCGCGAATGGACGACGTGATAATATACAAACTACAAGAAGGCCCGCCCACCGCCCCCTCCAGCAAAGATGCTGTTACGGTTGACGCGAAAAGTCTGCTTCGAGAAACCCCAAAAAACAGCAGTAACGAGACTACTCCCGTAATAGCTGCTGACGGCCCGGCGATCCAAAATGCCGAAATAGATAGCATTGGAAATTTTGATGCGGGGGGCAGCAATAATGCCGGTGGTACGATGACAAACGAGATTTATGGCAGTGCTAAGATTGGCCGTCGCAAGATTTCAGATGTAGGGCTTGCTGCCATTGGCATTGGTGATATTGGCAATGACCAACTTGATAGTCTGATTTGGCGAGGGACGTCCGCGCGAGATGCCATATTTTTATTGCAACAAGGAGCTTTGGGTAGTCAATCTCCAGCAATTATGCGGCTCGCTTATGAAGTTGTAGCGCGCCAATCTGTTCCACCAAGCGGTGCCAACAATGTTGCTACCGACCTTGTTGAGGCACGGCTAGCTTTTTTAGCGAACGGAGGGAGGTCGAAGGACCTTGCATTACTTGTCGCCCAACTGCCCAAATCCGAAAAATGGGCTAGTTGGCGGCGTTGGCTCACCGAACATTATTTGATGATTCGCGATGATAGCGCGGCTTGCGACATTGTTGCCAGTGAGATTACTCAGACCCTGGAACCGTTTTGGCACAAATCCAATGTGATTTGTCAGGCGGTCCAAGGCAACCTTGGTGGGGCCAGGTTTGCTGCAGATATTTTAGCGGCAAATGGTGTTGATGACCCTGCCTTTTTTGGACTTGTGGATGAGGTATTGAATAACAAACCAGCTGTAGAAGTGGATGCCACAAGCCTAAACTCAGCGCATATCGTGTTGATGGATGTTGCAAATCGCGCCATCCCGCTTGAAGGCTTATCAGTTTTGCCAAACCAGATGGCAGAAACTGTGATGAAATTAAAATTTCTAGGGCCTGATGCACGAATGGTTTCTACCTTCGATGGGCTAAACCGTGGATTGATTTCGCACCAGCAGGCAGGCAAGTTGTGGCGTAATGTCGGCCCGTCAAAGGATGATCCACAAATTGCCCTAGCCCGTCTGGGTGCAAATTCGAATGCCCTAACGACCGCATTGGCATGGCGCGCTATTGATGCGGATAAACGGCCTGAGCGGCTTTTGATGGTACCTAAAGCAGTAAAGGCAGAGATTGTGGCTGGCAATGGTGCAGTGATGTTACCACTTTATGCGGAGTTGGTGCGCAACGCTCTTACTGATGAGGCGGTGGCGGCAAGCATACGATTTGATGATCTTGATGTTGCCCCCAAATTGGCTTTCATGCTGGCAATTAGTCAGCCCAGTGATACAATGACCTTAAGTACTTTTGGTAGGAACGTTGATGCGCTGCAGGTTGCTGAACTGCTCAGTGGTATTAACCATGGAAAAGTTGATCCAGACACGGTAAGTGCTCTGGAAGTATGGCATTTGATGCCAGTTTTCGATGCTGTTGGAGCTGGCAATGACGAAATCAACTGGTTAGATCTGGTCAAGCAGGAGGGTCGGCCACAACGGTCATTTGTCAACCTGTCACCAGTTCTGTTAAAAGCCGTTACCTCAGCAGCTGAAAATCATCACGTTGCTGAAACTGTTTTACTGACCAATTGGCTGCTACATGATGTATCTCTCGATAAGTTGAACCCGGCAGATTTGGCCTCTGTGATAAAGGCGCTTGATCAGATTGGTCAATCAGAGACTGCCAAGGCGTTCGCCCAAGAGGTGGTAAAAGCGCATTTGATGCAGCTGCTCGCTAAAAAGGTGCCCAATGGTACACAAAGTTAGGGTTACGGCATCTGTCAACGTGCCTGACCCGCTTATTGACTGCTTCCTTCAGGCTATTTCTGCAATGCGAGCCGCATCAGTAAATACTCTTTCTGCTTACCGCCAAGATCTTCTTGACTGTCAGGCCGGTCTCGAAATTGTTGGAAAAACACTCACCAACTGTGATGTGGATGACTTGCGAGGTGTGATAGTATGGTGGCATCAGCGTGATTTGAAACCACGTTCAGTGGCGCGGCGGCTTAGTGCGTTGCGTCAATTTATGGGATGGACAATTGAAGATGGTGTTCGGCAAGATGATCCAACCACCTGGCTTGACAACCCGTCGCTTCCCGCATCCGTGCCCAAAAGCTTGAGCGAAACGGAAGTAACCCAACTGCTGAAGGTGGCAACAATGCTAGAACCAAAATCGGCATCACTGCAGGCTCTCGCTATGTTGGAAATTCTATATGCAACGGGCCTTCGCGTTTCTGAACTGGTTAACTTGCTCGTGGTACAATTTCGACGTAATCCACAAACAATATTGGTTAAGGGTAAGGGGGGGCGTGAGCGAATGGTTCCGCTTGGTGAAACCGCACGGATGGCAGCGGCTCGTTGGATTGAATGCCGTGATGCCAATCCTGCATTCGTGCAGTCTGCTTACATGTTTCCGGTGCGTGGTGGTGGTCCGATGAGCCGTCACCAATTTGCTTTGCTGTTAAAAAAGCTCGCGCTTTCCGCTGATATTGAGGTGGGTCGGGTAAGCCCGCACAAGTTGAGGCATTCCTTCGCTACTCATATGTTGAATCGTGGTGCTGATTTACGAAGCCTGCAAAGCTTCCTTGGGCATGCTGATATTTCAACAACACAAATTTATACCGCCAGCCGCCCTGAGAGGCTGGCCGGTCTTGTTACATCGGCTCACCCGCTTGCCACTCGCCGTCGAGAACGATAAACTATTCTATTAACCGATAAAAGAGCCTGAATGAGACATTTTCTTGATTTTGAAAAACCGATTGCTAGCCTTGAGGGTAAAGTCGAAGAGCTGCGCCATATGAGCTCTGATGGTCGTATTAATATTGCTGATGAAATTGGAAAATTGCAGACCCGTATTGAACGCGAGCTCAAGCAAACCTACGAAAAACTCGGCGCATGGGAAAAAATGCAAGTTGCTCGCCATCCAGATCGGCCTAAAGTTACAGCTATTTTTGACCGGCTTTTTGACGATTTCACCCCACTTGCTGGAGACCGAAATTTTTCTGAAGACCACGCTATTATTGGCGGCATGGCAAGGTTTAGGGGTCAGTCTGTTATGGTGATGGGTACTGAGAAGGGCCGCACAACTGAAGAACGGATCAAACGCAATTTTGGTATGGCCCGCCCTGAAGGCTACCGCAAAGCTGCGAGGCTGATGGATATTGCCGGCCGGTTTGGCTTACCCGTTCTGAGCTTTGTTGATACCGCAGGTGCCTACCCGGGGCGTGGCGCCGAGGAACGTGGCCAAGCTGAAGCTATTGCCACTGCGATCCGATCCTGCCTGAAATTACCAACCCCAATGGTGGCTGCCATTATTGGCGAAGGGGGATCAGGTGGTGCGATTGCGCTTGCTACGGGTAATCGGGTGGTGATGTATGAACATGCGATTTATTGTGTGATCTCACCTGAAGGCTGCGCGTCAATTCTGTGGCGGACTGCCGATCATGCGCGGGAGGCTGCTGAGGCGATGCGTATTACATCTGACTGGATGCAAAAGCTTGGGGTTGTGGATGCTGTTGTGAGTGAGCCAGTTGGAGGAGCGCATCGTGACACGTTGGCAGCGATTGATGCTCTTGGTGATGCATTTGCCGTTCAACTGGATACGATGGCGGGCATGGACTCTGCGGCATTGATTGCCGATCGTTATGAAAAGTATTTGCGGATTGGTGATAAACCCCCGGATTGACCTTAATCCAAAATTCTAATCAATAATGATAGCGTGAGATCCTAGATAAAAGAAGATATGCAGTGCTTTTTTTTGGCTACTCTTGTGGGTTGGACCAATAACTGGGTTGGTTTTAAATAGGGGGTTGCGTTTTGGGCCCTTGCAGTAGCGCTTTAGTCCAATGCGGAATAAATAATTGCATAGCCAACATCGGCGTAAAATATATTGGTCTTGTCATAATCTGCGACCACTGCGCCCAAACAGAAAGTTCTGGTTGGCAAGTTGTCTCCGCGTTTAATGGTTGGATATGTCGCGATGTT
Source organism: SAR116 cluster bacterium AG-325-I21 (assembly GCA_003282865.1). Taxonomy (GTDB): domain Bacteria; phylum Pseudomonadota; class Alphaproteobacteria; order Puniceispirillales; family Puniceispirillaceae; genus UBA3439. The sequence goes on from QBYK01000013.1 coordinate 10,788, forward strand.
TTTGCGACATCATCACTCGCACAATATTGAACGGCGGCGAAGCGTAACAAAATGGTCTAGGATGTCATTGAAAGAATTTTGTCTAATTGGCCTGTCTGATTGAGGCGGAATAAATCATCGCAACCGCCGATATGATCATCGTTTATAAAAATTTGCGGAACCGATGTTTGGCCATTTGTGCGAATACGCATCGCCTGTCGTTTGGCTGTGCTCAATGTCACGTCAATTTTTTCAAAATCAATATTTTTGGCAGATAATAAATTTACCGCTCGGGTGCAAAAAGGGCAGGCCATTGTTGTGTAAATTTCAACCTTTACCATTTTGTCCCCCATTTGGTGCGCCCGATTGCGGTCACATTATGCTGATTCAATATTCTTAAATATAATTTAAAACCGGTTTATTTTCCTAGTCCTCATTCTCAAAATGATTTCTTCACAGCCAAAATTTGTAGAAATAACACTTGCTGTTTTTCTCCTAACCCTTACACAATGCGATTAATGAGCGTTCCAATACCACATTTGTTTGATATGCTTGCCTTGCGCTGGAACCGGCAGCGAGCAGCGGCGTCTTATGATAGATTCGCCTTCCTGAAGGATGAGGCAGCCCTTCGCCTTGTTGACAGGGTTGACTTGATGCGGCGTGATTTTGACCTGTGCCTTGATCTTGGAGCGCATGATGGCCGGCTGTCGCAGTATCTGGCTCCGCTTGGCAAAGTAAGGACAATAGTGCAAAGTGATCCAGCCGTTAGATTTTCAAAAAGTTTTTCTCCGAACGATAGAAATAATAAGGCAGGTCTATTTGCGGTCCACGATTTTTCCACCTTACCATTTGCGGATAAAAGTTTCGATGGGATATTCTCCTGCCTTAATTTTCACTGGGTAAATGACCTGCCCGGTCTGTTCGTACAAATTCGGCGCTCGCTGCGGCCAGATGGTTTGTGCTTGGTTAATTTGCTTGGCGGAGACAGTCTTCACGAATTACGTGCGTCGCTAATTGCAGCTGAACAAGATATTAATGGTGGATTCAGCCCACGTTGTGCGCCGATGGCGGACATACGCGATGTTGGCGGACTGCTTGGACGTGCTGGCCTTACTCTGCCAGTCGCTGATAGTGACCGATTGACAGTAAATTATCCCAATATGTTTCGGCTGATGAGGGATTTACGTGGCATGGGCGAACAAAATGTATTGTTTGCCCGGTTACGGCATCCAACGAAGAGATCTGTATTCCTTAGGGCGGCAGAAATTTATCAAGATAAATTTGGGCAGCCAAATGGATTAATTCCAGCCACTTTTGACATTATTACCCTTACTGCCTGGGCACCGCATGAAAACCAGCAAAAACCGCTGCGTCCTGGATCGGCAAGAACACGGTTGGCAAGCGCGATTGGTAGTCATGAAGTAACTCCGGAGGGAAGCAGCTCATAAAAGGTCTTGTAATGCCGAAATTAGCGGAATATCAGCCGCTGGCATTGGATAATTGCGAAGATTTCGCGGGCGAACCCATTTCAATGTACCGCCTTCCATTGGCTGCGGCCTACCCTGCCAACGACGACAAACAAAAAGCATCATCAAAAGATGAAAGGCATCCTGATCGTCGTTGGCATCATAATGATGGCTGGCAAAGCTGAGCGGGGCGAGGCACGATAGGGAAGTATCAATGTTTAGTTCTTCTCGTAATTCGCGTATTAGCGCTGCTTCTGGTGTTTCGCCAGTCTCGATTTTTCCTCCGGGAAATTCCCATAAACCAGCCATCAATTTGTCAGCAGGCCTTTGGGTAAGCAGGACTCGTCCATCAGTATCAATAAGAGCAACGGCACTTACCAGAAGCATCTTGGGCTTAGCTTCGATAATTGGCATTGATTGATATGTAGCCATGTGTAAGATCACAAGTCCACACCCGGGCTGAGCCAACACCAGTGCCTATAGTAACACCAATATCAACCAGCTGTCCGGTCATATGGTTGGCGATGGGAGTTTCATCATAATCAGGTATTCTCACTCCAGCGCGAGCTACCGCATGACCGCCAATATCAATGCTAATGTCATTGGATGAAATGCCTATGCCCAATTTGCCAATCGCCATAACAATCCGGCCCCAATTTGCATCCTCCCCAGCAACGGCGGTTTTCACCAGCGGCGAATTAGCAATGGCCAGCGCTATCTGGCGCGCTGCTCTCTTGTTATTGGCACCTGTAACATCAATCGTGATTAATTTTGTTGCACCCTCACCATCACGCACAATCTGGATCGCAAGATTACGGGTTACTGCACCAAGTGCTTTGCGAAAACCATTTAAGAGAGGGTCAAGTGGATCGGTGATAGGCCTGTTCGCGGCGCTGCCGCTTGCCATTAGGAATACGCTATCATTGGTTGATGTGTCACTGTCAACTGTGATGGCATTAAAGCTTTCATCATTGGCCTCGCGCAGGCAATGTTCCAATACCGACGCGGGCAATGCCGCATCCGTCGCAATATAACCAAGCATAGTTGCCATGTTTGGTGCGATCATGCCGGACCCCTTAGCAATGCCGCATAAAGTAATTTTTTTTCCTTCTATAAAGCATGTGGCATACGCTCCTTTGGCAAATGTATCGGTTGTTAAAATAGCGTTAGCGGCAGATTGCCAACTCGCTGTCTGATTTTCAACTAGCTTGCCTAAATATGGGGTAAGTGCAGCAGCATCAAGCGGCTCGCCTATAACTCCTGTTGATGCAATCATAATTGCGTTCGCATCACATTTTAGGGTGGCGGCGAGGCCTGTTGTCATATCTTGGACGGCCTTATGACCGAGCCTACCGGTAAAGGCGTTTGCATTGCCCGCATTCGTAATGATGGCGAGTGCTTTGCCAGTTTTTGCAATAGTCCGGCTCCAGCAAACTGGGGCTGCGGCAGTGTCTGACTTGGTGAACACGCCTGCAACGCTACTATCAGGCGCAAGTGTAATAAGTAGCAAGTCGTCACGCCCTCGATAGCGCGTGCCGCTTGCGGCAGTTGCCAGATTTATCCCTACAATTTTTGGCAGGTCGGGGAAGCTTGAAGGAGCCAAGGGAGATACGGTCATCGCTACAGCCAATTGCTATTGTTTGTCAGCCGCCATGGCATCTTTGCGAATATCGTCAAAGCTACGCAACTTAATCTCTTGTTTTGCTCGTAACTCTTCCAGCACGCGGCCAAGAGCTTGGGTTGATAGTGTTTGTACTAACTGCTCACGCATGTCTTCAATTGTTGGTGCAGGCGCAATCTTCTTCGATTCTACTTTAATCACATGCCAGCCAAACTGCGTTTGAACTGGTTGTATGGTGATTTTACCAACTTCTAGCGCAAAAGCGGCATTTTCAAAGGCTGGGACCATCTGTCCGCGACCAAATTTGCCAAGCGAGCCGCCATTTGGCCCACTTGGCCCGGTTGATTTGCTCTTCGCCAGTTCGGCAAAATCCGCCCCGTCTTCAAGCGAAGCGATGATCGCTTTGGCTTCATCTTCGGTGGCAACAAGAATATGAGCAGCAGTGACCTGCTCGCGAGAGGCGGAATCAGCAACAAAAATCTTATATGCTTTTTCAATGGCTGCATCGTTCACTTCATTTTTAATTTTTTCACCAATCCATGACTCTGCTAGGACGCGGTCTGCGGCAGTTTTCATAGCGGCGGCAATTTCTTTTTTTGTATCATATCTCGCTGCACGCGCTGCGTCAGCGGCAATCTTGGAGTCAACCATATCGGTTACGAGCTGGTCAAAATAAGTCTCCATCGGGGCTTGACGGAATTTGGCTGGCAAACGTTCCGCCTGGCGCATCACATCATCCAGCCAAATTGCTTCACCATTTACTGTTCCAACTGGAATACGATCTTCATTTGCCTGTACCAAATGGGCCGTTCCAGCAAAAAAGATGGTGCCAGCAAGGACGCAGATAAATTGATTGGTGAAAATACTGTTTCGCATGCGTAAACCCTCTTAATAAATAACATTTAGCGTCCATCAGTCTTGGCTGCTTGGTAATCTTTAGAGCAAAATCCAAACAGCCTAACTTGTATAAAACGATGAACCACTTTGTTAAGTGTTAGCGAAGCTCATGATCAAGAGCAAGCCTGCACTTGGCATCAGCCGCCAATAACATGCGTCAGTTCGCCTCACCTAACGCGTTAACAACAATTTTGACTTTCAACGAGTAACGCGGAAAAGCGCGCCCAGACAATTGACAAAATTCGCGTCTTTACCTATGTCCAATCGTAAGCGTGTCGCGTTGCGTTTAAATCTGCCGCCTGGCAGGGCGTTCATTGCGCGGCTGGGGAGTTATGATGTTTGGGTCTTTTGCAAAAAACCTGTTTGGCAGCTCGAATGACCGTGCGGTCAAAGCCATGCAGCCGCTGGTGCAGCAAATTAATGCCCGTGAACCTGACCTTGATGGACTTGATGATGATGCTTTGCGAAAAATTCTTGCTGATATCCGACAAGAAATAGTCGGTGGAGCGTCAAAGGATGCTTTCTTGGTTGATGTGTTTGCATTAGTCCGGGAAGCCGCCAAGCGTACTTTGGGGCAACGCCATTTTGATGTGCAGTTGATGGGAGGTATTGCTCTTCATCGTGGCCAGATTGCGGAGATGAAAACTGGTGAGGGCAAAACTCTTGTTGCGACGTTGGCTGTAGTGCTTAACGCGCTTGACAGTTGCGGCGTCCATGTTGTTACGGTCAATGATTATCTGGCATCGCGTGATGCGGCATGGATGAGTAAAGTATACAAATTCCTCGGATTGACTGTCGGTTGTATCATTGGTGGGCTTGATGATGATGAGCGTCGAGCCGCTTATGCGTGTGATGTCACATATGGTACGAATAATGAATTTGGTTTCGACTATCTGCGCGATAACTTAAAATTCACTCTTGATGATATGGTTCAGCGTGAATTTTCTTTCGCCATAGTCGATGAGGTTGATTCAATCTTGATTGATGAGGCTCGTACTCCATTAATTATTTCTGGCCCTGCAGAGTCGAATTCCGAACATTACACGATGGCAAATCAGATTGTGCCAATTCTCGATGAGGAGGACTATGATCTAGATGAAAAGGGAAATAGCGTATCGCTAAGCGAGGGTGGCATTGAACATGCCGAAGCTCTGCTTCGTGAACGTGACGCAATTGGCGATGCCACATTATATGACACCGAAAATGTTGGGCTGCTTCATCACGTAAATCAGGCCTTACGCGCACATCAGCTTTTTGCTCGGGACACGCACTACATGGTAAAAGATGGGCAAGTTGTTATTATTGATGAGTTTACTGGCCGAGCCATGGAAGGCCGTCGTTTCTCTGATGGGTTACATCAGGCGCTTGAAGCTAAGGAAGGGGTTGAAATTCAGGCTGAAAACCAGACCCTTGCTTCGGTGACATTTCAAAACTATTTCCGCATGTACGACAAATTAGCGGGAATGACGGGTACTGCCCTGACTGAAGCGGGGGAATTTTCTGAAATTTACGGTCTTGAGGTGACCGAAATTCCGACCAACCAAGAAATTGCGCGGATTGACCATGACGATGAGGTTTATCGCACTACTAGTGAGAGGGATGAGGCGGTTATTAAGCTTATTCTCAAATGCCGTTCCCGTCGGCAACCGGTGCTTGTTGGCACAATCAGTATTGATAAATCTGAGCGCCTTTCAGCTGAATTAACTAGACGGAAGATTGAACATAAGGTTTTGAATGCCCGTTTCCATGAAGAAGAGGCAAAGATTATTGCTGATGCCGGTATGCCAGGAGCGGTAACAATCGCCACAAACATGGCCGGGCGTGGCACTGACATTCAACTTGGTGGCAATCTGGACATGCGTCTTTTTGATCTAGAGGTTAAGGGTGGGTCAATTACGGATGCGATGCAGGATAAAATAACGAGAATTGTTGGGACTGATAAACAAACGGCACTTGAGGCGGGCGGACTTTATGTAATCTGCACTGAACGTCATGAGTCGCGTAGGATTGATAATCAGTTACGAGGACGGACAGGGCGTCAAGGTGATCCAGGCGCATCGAAATTCTTTTTGTCATTGCAAGATGACTTGATGCGCATCTTCGGGTCGGAAAAGCTGGATGGCATGCTTGTCAAATTGGGGCTTGAAGATGGAGAAGCTATCATGCATCCGTGGATTAACAAGGCTGTGGAAAAAGCCCAATCCAAGGTTGAGGCACGCAACTTTGAGATTCGCAAGCAATTGCTAAAATATGATGACGTAATGAATGATCAGCGCCGTGTCATTTTTGACCAGCGCAAGGAAATCATGCGGGCGGACGATGTGCATGACACGGTTGTTGATATGCGCCATGAAGCTGCCGCCCTGATAGTAGAGCGAGCCGTGCCAGCTGGCACTTATTATGATGTTTGGAATGCTGAGCAACTTGATGAGGACGCGCGCCGGGTTCTAGGTATTGAAGTTGCAGTGGCTGACTGGTTTGCTGAAGATGGCATCGCCGAACCTGAAATTGAAGCAAGGTTAATTGATGCAGCAGACCGACATATGGCAGAGAAAGCGGTACGCCTTGGTCCAGATATTATGCGGATGGCCGAAAAAAACCTGCTATTACAGGTGTTGGACCAGCAATGGAAAGAACACTTATTTACGCTCGACCAGTTGCGTCAAGGTATTACTCTAAGGGCTTACGCCCAAAAAGATCCATTGAATGAATATAAACGTGAAGCGTTCATGATGTTTGAGACGATGCTCGCAAATATGCGTGAGACAACCAGTATGGTTCTGTCTCACGTGGAGATCCGCCAAAGTGACGATGATGGCATAGCCCAAAAATCAGCAGATGGGTCAGAGGTGAATAGACCAGCAGGCAGTCGGAAAGTATCTCGAAACGCACCATGCCCCTGCGGATCCGGTAAAAAGTTTAAACATTGTTGTGGTGCGCTTTAGTGACTTGTAGTCGGCAAGCCGGATGCTTATTTGAGGAGCATGCGGGAATTGTTGGCCTGCGGTAAACACTTGATCCGGTGAGATGGGTAGATGATCAAATATCAATTGATCTGCGACTTATCGCATGAATTTGAGGGCTGGTTTCAGACTAGCGCTGCTTTCGATGCGCAAAATGAGTCAGAACTTATTACTTGTCCAGTATGTGGTAGTGCTAACGTGCGCCGCGCATTAATGACGCCCAATTTGGCAAGCCCAAAACATCGATGGAGACCATCTACGGACAACATATCCAATACTAGTGCGTCCATAACAGCTAAAAATGGTGCGCCATCATCGCCAGCTAACCAAACACACCCATCAGGACCGCGTGACGTTGCGTCTAGGGCTTCGCCTACTGTGACTGAAATTGGTGAGGCGATGGCTCAGTTGCGCCAGCTTCAGCGTAAGATCAAGACTGAATATCGTGATGTTGGAACTGAATTTGCCGCAGAAGCGCGAAAAATCCATTATGGTGAAAGCGCGCCAGAAAATATCTATGGCCAGTCAAGTGATAAGGAACGGGAGGCATTGGCGGATGAAGGCATTGATGTTGTGGCAATGCCCTGGTTGCCACCCGAGCATTAGACCAAAACATTAACTTTGTTTGGCAAAGAAAATGCGTTTACTTTGGTTAAGCTCAAATTCGTTTTCTAACGAAACCCACCACTTGCTGCGTAATTCACTGCCAGTGAACTAGTGGGCCTAAAGCCGCCTCCGAGGCGCGGTGCAAACCCAGTCATGTCATCGAGCAGAATGCCAGCATTGACAAATTCGGCGCGCAATTCATTCGGTTTAACAAACTTCTGCGGATCATGAGTGCCCGTAGGTACAAGCCGCACTATGTACTCGAGCGCAAATTTGGCAAATATTAGGGCTGGCAAGCTGCGGTTGATTGTGGTTATGACCACCACACCGTTGGGAGCTAACATTTGGGCAATGGCTTTTACGAATATTGGCCTGTCGACAACGTGCTCAATCACCTCGGATGCATAAATAACATCAAAGATCACGCCACTTGCCGCCAGCTCTTCGGCGGTAATTGTTTGGTAATCAATGCTCAGGCGCGAGGTTTTCGCATGTGCTTTGGCAGCAATAATGGCAGCATCGGTCACATCAATACCAGTAACACTTGCGCCAAGCCGGGCCATTGGTTCAGCAAGCAGGCCACCGCCGCAGCCGATATCAAGAATTTTCAAACCGCCAAGTGCTGTATTTGTGTTTTTTAGCATTCTGGTTTGGATTGGAAAAAACCTGCTAATTGCACCCACTATATAGTCAATACGAATGGGGGTGAAAGCATGCAATGGTGCCATTGGCCCCTGTTGGTTCCACCAATGATGCGATAGGGCTGTAAAATTATCAATTTCTCTTTGGTCGGCGGTGGTTGTCATGGGCTTGCTCTGACGGCTGGTTATCGCTATAGCTGCGTATATTTAATTTATGTAAAAATAGTATACAGAAAATGGCTCGTATTGTTCAAAAATTTGGCGGCACATCATTAGCTGATCTAGATTGCATTCGCAATGTAGCGCGGCGGGTAAAAACAGAAGTGGACGCTGGTCACGAAGTTGCGGTCGTTGTTTCGGCCATGTCAGGCGCAACGAACCAACTCGTGGGATGGGCTTCCGATATTGGTGCAATGCATGATGCGAGGGAATATGACACCGTTGTGGCGACCGGTGAGCAGGTTACCGTCGGTTTACTTGCTATTGCTTTGCAGAATATTGGCATTGACGCGCGCTCATGGCTTGGCTGGCAGATTCCCATCCGGTCCGATAATTTGCACGGTGCGGCACGGATTGACGCGATTGATGGCAAGGCCATTCGTGACCGGCTGAAAAATGGCCAAGTTGCAGTGATTGCCGGTTTTCAGGGTATAGGCCCTGATGGCCGGATAACCACTTTAGGCCGTGGCGGTTCGGACACATCTGCTGTGGCGGTTGCTGCTGCCCTGGAGGCAGATCGCTGTGATATCTATACGGATGTTGACGGTGTGTTCACAACCGACCCGCGAATCGCGCCAAAAGCAATGAAGTTAACGCGCATTACCTTCGAAGAAATGCTTGAAATGGCGTCTTCAGGTGCCAAGGTTTTGCAAACAAGATCAGTCGCTATGGCTATGCGCCACAACGTTAATCTACAGGTGCGGTCAAGTTTTAATGATACAACAGGCACATTAGTTGTGAATGAGGATTCAGTCGTGGAACAAGAAACCATTAGTGGAATTGCGTACAGTCCGGATGAAGCAAAGATTACTATCATTGGCTTGCCAGACAAGCCAGGAATTGCCGCTGGTGTATTTGGTGCCTTGGCGGATCAACAAGTGAATGTTGATATGATTGTTCAAAGCGCGTCAAGCACTTCTAAAAAGACTGATATTAGTTTTTCTGTTGGGCGCGAAGATATTAAAAAAGCGGTTGATATAATTAATAAAATTAAGAGTGAGCTTGAATTTGAGTCAGTGGATGCGTCACCAAATGTAGCAAAGATTTCAGTTGTTGGTACGGCGATGCGCACTCAGCCTGGGGTGGCCAAAACAATGTTTGAGACTTTGGCTTCCAAAGGGGTGAATATGCATGTTATTTCAACCTCTGAAATTAAGATTTCAGTTTTGATTAATTCTGAATATACCGAATTGGCAGTCCGTAGTCTGCATACAGCTTATGGCTTGGACGACGACTCTTAATATCAAGATGATATCTAAACATGGCATATGAGGACACTGGCCTTGCGTATTGAGAGGTGATTACTCAATATAATCAGGAGGGTGTTCTTGAATCGCTCTCATAAGAGTTTAAAAGTTTTATTTGCTATTTTTATAGATATCTGTTGTTTTAGTCTAGTTCGAGCCGAACGGAGACGGTTTTTGACCCTCACGCAAAAAATTGATAATAAACTTTTGACTACAGGGGACGGGTTTAAACAGATTGGTTTAACCCTGAAAGATGCACGCATCTCGCAGGGGCTTAGTGTCAAAGATATCTCAGATCAGTTGCGCATTTCGGTTTACTTTCTCACAAAGCTAGAGGCAGGGTCGTTCAATGAATTACCAGCTCCAGCTTATGTCATTGGTTTTTTGCGCAGCTATGGGCGCTTCGTTGGACTTACCCCCGATACACTTGTCGCTCGCTACATGGCTATTACAAAAGGTAAAGGCTCAAAGCCCAGTTACGAGACCCCCATGAATATGCGGCCACCGGAGCGCTCTGCTCCAGCGGTAGCGTCAATGCTGGTTTTGTTTGCGCTCATCGCTTACGGAGGCTGGTTTTGGCTGAAAACAAATAGCCTGCCAGTCTCAGACCTAGTGGAAACTGATACTGAGACAGCAGCGCTTTCACTTTCATCAGATCACGAAGTGAACGAGATTGACGTTCCGTCGCTTGATCAGCCTATTAAGATAGATGTGGCTATCAATAATTTAGCCAATACGGCAGACGTAACTACTGCTATTTCATCCCCAGAGAAAACTGGAGAGCCATCAGGGCTCGGCCTTGATATAAGCAAAAACCAAGTAATTGCTCGGCCCGATTTAGAGTTAGCACCAACCGACAATGAAGCTCTTGAGCCGGCAGAGATTGGCTCTTCATTGGTCCCAAACAGAATATCTGGACAATCGAACACAGATTTGACAGTCGGTGAGGCACAAACATTGTCTCTGTCAAAAGCTGAAACATCAAAGCGGGTTTTGTCTGACGAACTTGTAAAAACGCAAATACTATCCACACGTAATTCATCCGCGGTAGATTTGCTTGATAGTAATAAAGCCATTGCTAAGCTCCGTGACCCAGAAAAAGAAATTACCATTCGAGCGGTGTCTGCGAGTTGGGTTGAAATCGTTCGTGACAATGGTGAAGAGGTTTTGGCCAAATTGATGCAGACTGGTGACAGCTTTGTAGTAGAGGGTGATACACGCCTTTTCTTGAGCACCGGTAATGCGGGAGGGCTAACGGTTGCAGTAGGAACAGACGACCCGCTCTCGATAGGCGATATTGGTGAAATTGTGCGTGATATGCCGTTGGTCATCGATAAATTGCGCAAATCTCTGTGAAGGTCTTTTTCCGGGGCCGTGGTGTTTTGGCTGCTCGTTTGGACGATATACATGTTGCCACCAACACTGACCGTGTTTCGAGAACTTTATGGTTTATTTTTTCTTCCCAGCTTACCTTTTACAATCATGCTGCGTAGATTTTTCAGTCAGACTCACGCATCGCATTGGGCTTAGCGGACGACCCACAACCGTTTTTTGTTAATTTTATCTGAATTGGCTATGCGTCACACAAAGTGAATTTGCTATCAGCAGAAAAAGTGACGCATTGATCTGGCGCTTGCTCGCTGAACAGGGTATAAAAAGGGACATATCAAGCATGGGTATAGCCCTGGCTAATTGGAGTGCAATCGTGTCAAACGCTTACCGGGCTTATCGAACAATTGAGCGCCGCCGCTGTCGCCAAGTGATGGTCGGATCTGTTCCGGTTGGCGGCGATTCCCCGATTTCCGTGCAAACCATGACTAATAGCCCCACGAGTGATATTCCTAACACCTTGGCACAAATCAATGCTGCTGCCGACGCTGGTGCTGATATTGTTCGCGTGTCTTGCCCAGACAAGGATAGTACCGCTGCACTGAAAACAATCTGCGCACAGAGTCCGGTTCCAATTGTTGCAGACATTCATTTTCATTACCGCCGTGCGATTGAAGCCGCCGAAGCTGGCGCCGCCTGTTTGCGCATCAACCCGGGAAATATTGGCAATGTGGCGCGGGTGCGTGAGGTTGTCCAGGCTGCCCGTGACCATGGTTGTTCAATGCGGATTGGAGTCAATGCAGGGTCATTGGAAAAACATCTTTTGGAAAAATATGCTGAGCCTTGTCCTGAAGCGCTGGTAGAGTCAGCGTTGGAACATGCCAAGATCCTGCAAGACAACGATTTTCATGAATTCAAAATTTCGGTCAAGGCATCGGATGTATTTTTAGCCGTGGCCGCATATCAACAGCTTGCCGACTCGATTGATTGCCCATTGCATATTGGAATAACTGAGGCGGGCGGCTTGCGGTCTGGTACGATCAAATCTGCCATTGGGCTCGGCAATCTGTTATGGGCCGGCATTGGTGATACAGTGCGGGTGTCATTATCAGCAGATCCTATCGAAGAAGTTAAAGCCGGATATGAACTGCTGAAATCATTGGGATTGCGGCGACGGGGCGTGACGGTGATTTCCTGTCCATCTTGTGCCCGCCAGCAATTTGATGTCATAAAAACCGTGCAGATTATTGAAGATCGGTTGGAGCACATTGACATGCCGATTACCGTTTCGATTATCGGTTGTGTGGTGAACGGACCGGGTGAGGCTCGTGAAACTGATATTGGCCTTACCGGGGGTGGAAAGGGTACACATCAGGTTTATCTCTCGGGTTTGGCCGATCATCGCCTATCAAACGGTGATATTGTTGAACATGTGGTCGATCTGGTTGAGGCCCGTGTTGCCGAATTGAAAGCCGCTGATGTGGCACTGACACAATCGTAGTAAGGTAGATAATAAGACCATGTCACGACTTCAGCCTGCCCGCGGAACAGCTGATCTTCTTCCCAATAACATGGCCAAGCATAGGCTGGTTATTGATGCTGCGCGTAATGCCGCTTTGCGTTATGGCTTTCAGGAAATGGCAACGCCAATTTTTGAATTTTCGGAGGTATTTTCTCGGCCGCTTGGTGAGAGCAGCGATATCATAACGAAAGAAAATTATAGTTTTGCTGACCGTGGTGGCGAAATGCTAACCCTGCGGCCAGAGAATACGGCTGGTGTAGTGCGTGCTGTGATTTCTGGCGGGCTGACACAAAACCTTCCATTAAAATATTTTTATGCTGGACCGATGTTTCGCTATGAGCGCCCTCAAAAGGGCCGCATGCGCCAATTTCATCAGGTTGGGATTGAATATCTGGGCCCAGATCATTCGTTGGCCGATGCCGAAGTTATTGCCTGCGGCGCCCGGCTTCTGGCCGCTCTTGGCGTGCTTGATGATTGCGTGCTTCACCTAAATTCGCTTGGTGATGGTAGAAGTCGCTCAGCTTATCGCTCAGCACTGATTGACTATTTGGAGGGGTTTGGCGACCAGTTATCAGATGATAGTAAAACGCGGCTAAAATCAAATCCATTACGCATTTTGGACTCAAAAGATGCTGGTGATCGTTCAATTCTGAGAGACGCGCCAAAATTGCAAGATTACCTGAATGACGACTCAAAAACACATTTTGCTACCTTGGTGTCCGCCCTTGATGCAGCCGGTGTGGCATGGGTTTTTGACCCACTTCTGGTGCGGGGGCTGGATTATTACTGCCATACCGCATTTGAATTTGTTACCGGCGCGCTTGGTGCTCAGGGAACCGTGCTTGGTGGTGGGCGTTATGATGGCCTTTCCGAAATGCTGGGTGGTCCCAGGTTTTCTGGTGTTGGATGGGCAGCTGGTGTTGAAAGGCTGGCCATGCTTGTTGGCGAGGCTGTCCCTGCCAGCCCAAAAGTTGCAATTGTGACCGCTGATGTTACGGCACAACAAGCGGCATTTGGCCTTGCCGAAGCGCTTCGTAATTCAGGCATTGATATTGATTTGCCAACCGGCGGAGGTATGGGAAAAAAGCTCAAAAAGGCTGATAAGGCTGGCATCCGGCTTGTGTTGATTATTGGCACCGATGAGCTTGCCAAAAATATTGTTTTACTGCGGGATCTTAGCGATGGTAGCCAGCAAGAATTACCGCTTGACGCGGCGGATAAGAGTAATCTTGCGGCGGCGATTTCGAAAAGCTTACTCGCCCCTTAGCGTGGCTAAGATTGCGTCTGGTAAGCACAGATTTGCACAGCTTTCCTTTTTAGCAAATAACTATAACATATAAGGAGGCGTTTTGGCATGAGCCTCAAGTCATCAATGGATAAAGTACTTGGACGTCGTCGCGAGGTTGAAGAAAGGCTGTCGGCGTCGGCAAATATGACGAATTATGATTTGGCCCAATTGTCCCGTGAATTATCGGATTTGCGGCCAATTTGTGACCAAATTGAACTGGTCCGGCGGATTGAAGCGGAACTTGTAGATGCGCTGTTGATGGTTGATGAGGCTGGTGACGATGCGGATATGCTTGAAATGGTGCAGGCTGAAGCTGGTCTGCTGAAAGCTCAGTTGCCCGAAGCTCAAAGCGTCTTGCAGCTTATGCTGCTTCCAAAAGACAAGGATGACGCGCGAAATGCTATTTTGGAGGTGCGGGCTGGAACCGGGGGGGATGAGGCAGCTCTTTTCGCCGCGAATCTGTTTTCGATGTATCAGCGTTTTGCCGCAAAACATGGTTGGAATTTTGAAGTCATGGAAGTGTCTGAAACCGGTATTGGCGGTTACAAGGAAGCTACGGCCACTATATCTGGCAATAATGTTTTCGCACGGTTGAAATTTGAATCTGGCGTACATCGGGTGCAAAGGGTTCCAGAAACTGAAGCCGGCGGGCGCATCCATACATCGGCGGCGACGGTAGCCGTGCTTCCTGAGGCAGAAGATGTTGATATTCAGATTGCTGAGTCGGATTTGCGAGTTGATGTTTTTCGTGCATCGGGGCCGGGTGGGCAATCGGTCAATACTACTGATTCGGCGGTTCGGATTACCCATTTCCCAACAGGCATTGTTGTGAGCCAGCAAGATGAAAAATCTCAACATAAGAATCGGGCCAAGGCGATGAAAATTCTGCGGTCCCGGATCTATGATGCTGAGCGTGCAAGGGTTGAGGCGGAACGTTCCGCTGAACGAAAAGGACAGGTTGGATCTGGCGACCGGTCTGAGCGTATTCGCACCTACAATTTTCCGCAAGGACGGGTCACTGATCACCGGATCAATTTTACCTTATATAAGTTGGAACGCGTGGTCTCCGGTGAGGCACTCGATGAGGTGGTTGACGCCCTCGTTGCTGAAGATCAGGCACGGCGGCTCGCCGAGGGATTTTAAACGACAGCCATGGAGGTATGGCATGTGTGACCTCCCCGCAAAACAAGAGGCTCGCATCATCCTGCAATCGCTTGAAAAGGCTATGGATGTGGCTGGCCTTGCCAGCGCAAAGACCGATGCACGATGTCTTTTAGGGCTCGCATTGGGTCGTGATATACCAGTTTTGCCGCATGAATTTTTATCCCCTCTTGATGCCGTTTGCCAGAAACACCTCTCAGCGATGTTGGAACGCCGCCTTGCTGGCGAACCGATAAGCCGTATTCGCGGGTGGCGTGAATTTTGGTCACTACGGTTTTCCATTTCCCAATCAACGCTAGATCCACGCCCTGACTCGGAAACGATAATCGAAGCAGCTGTCAGGTGGGTAATTTTAAACTCGGCACAAACCGCATCATTGCGCTGTCTTGATCTTGGCACGGGATGTGGGTGCTTGCTTCTCGCGCTATTGTCCGAACTACCGCACGCCACTGGTATTGGCATTGACCTAAGTCTAGATGCTATCGGCGTGGCTGCAGCAAACGCAAACAGTCTGGGGCTTGGCGGCCGAGCGCATTTTCACCAGCAGAGCTTTTGTGACGATCTATCCAACTTCGGTAGTTTTGATATTGTCCTATCGAACCCACCCTATATCCCAACCTTGGATATTGCCGGTCTTGCGGCCGATGTAAGGGATTTTGATCCGGCCTTGGCTCTTGATGGGGGTATTGATGGGATGGCATGTTGGCAGGGTTTATTACCGCGGCTTAGCGAGTCGCTCAGTGATAAAGGGGCAGCATTTGTTGAGATAGGTATGGGTCAAGAAGCCGCAATTGTCCAGTTGGCAGGCAAAGCGAATCTGGAGCTTGTCAACAGCTATCGTGATCTTTCTGATGTAATTCGTTGCTTACAGTTTGGAATTAAAATGTAGATTGAGGCATATTTTTCTTGATATTGTTGCAAAGTCGTGACAAAGGTAAGTGATCCGCGGCGGGGTGGAAATAGTCACCAATACGCCAGCGCCTTTTTCTATTGAAATGGGACCATTTGCACCGGCTGAAAGTCGGCTTTTAGTTGATAAACTAACCGCAATAGAGATGAATTTAATTAAATCTAAAGATAACCGTTATAGATAACAAACGTGGTGTTCAACCCAATGAGACAACCTCAAAATGCCAAGCGCGGTCGGAGTCGGGGCCGTCGAGGAAACAATAATGGCGGTCACAATCATGTGCCTAATCGTAATACGTCGTATGAGTCGAACGGCCCGGATGTAAAGCTTCGCGGTAATGCTCAGCAGCTTCATGAAAAATACATGGCGCTGGCACATGATGCAGCAACATCTGGTGAGAGGATTTCAGCTGAAGCCTACACACAGTTTGCTGATCATTATTTTCGGCTTCATCAGGCTGCTGTTGGGGTTGCTGAAAGCAAACGCCAACAGGATCAGGCAGATATACCAAATGCAGATGGTCTAAAGTCTTCTGATGTAAATCAGAAAAATGGTCTAGATATGCGGGCCATTGATAACAGTGACGCCAGTAGCGTGAGTAATGACAGTAAAGCTAGCGCCGTAAAATCCAATTCGGATAATGGTGCAAAACTGTCACCAGCGAAACTGGCGGAAGCAGTGCAAGGCGATCAAGATGGCAAGCAGCCAGCATAGGGCTATTTCCACCATGGCCTTAAGTGCGGCGTAGTAATATCATAATTCGGTTGACGTTATGACGTGAATAATCAGATTGGGCGCAATTCATCACCAACTTTCACTTTGCCGCCTTTGATTACTTTGGCGAAGACGCCAAGATTACTGTGGCCGAACTTCTCCCTCATAAGCTGCACATAATCCTTTTCGCTGCGCAGCGCTGTTTTTGGATCAATATTGATCGCGGCACAACGCCCTACGGGTTTTTGGACCACCAGTAGAGCTTTACCGCAGTGAAAGGTTTGGCCAATCATGTTAGCTTCGGCAAAGGCTTTATGGGCATTAACGATGATATTTACACGAAAGCGGCGGCTACTTGGGGCAGTTCCAGTGGCATCAGCAAAGGTATCAAGAGATGCGTTGCTGGCGATGCTGATCAACGCGGCTGATTGATCGCTGTAGGCCTGATCCTTCATTTGCATCAATCTAGGTTGCCCGCGCAAATGATTGCCAAAAGTACTGAACATGAAATCCTCAAATTGGCGCCGGCCATCATCGCTATCTGGATTGACTGAAATACAGCGTCTTCCGTGATGGAACAACTCAAGCACTTGCGTAACTCCATCATTCAGATATCGGCAGTTATATTCCGCGAGGGCCTTGTGTGACATTAATTGTAGAAAATGCGCTTTTGGAAACCACGCACCAGATCTTGCATTGGCAATCGTTCGTCCGCCGGTGGAAACTGCAAAATATCGATCATATGGAAAATAACCATTAGTTGCCAGCGTCGCGGTCTCTACCTGGTTGCCACCAAAGCCCTTAATTGGAAATCGCCAGAGTTCGAGAATTTGCATTTTTGACTGATGGTTGCCGTGGTGAAGAAGATCGATATGTTAACTAGCTAAGTATTGAAACTGCAAGTACAAACGTGTGCTGGCAAGCTGAATGGCTATGGCTGATAGAATAAATGGCACATGCCATCTTACCTAGCGATCTGGGTATTACCCAAATTGGCAAACCTTATGGTGCCGCGCGACAAAACTTCTTTATCAATTTTTGCGACAATTTTTTTGAAAGATTCGAGATGTTGAATATCAATGCGTTTGCCGGTTGGCAAGCGCACGGTCATGGGATTCACTTGCCGGTTATTAACCATAATTTCATAATGAAGATGAGCGCCGGTCGATCTGCCAGTTGATCCAACGAAACCAATTACTTCGCCCTGTTTTACGTATGTCCCGACCCGTATGTGCGGGGCGATACTTTTCATGTGAGCGTATGCGGTGTCATAGGTGGCGTTATGTTTTATACGAATGTATCGCCCAAAGCTCCCTTTCCAGCCAGACTCACGAATCACACCTGACCCAGCAGCAATTATAGGAGTGCCAAGTGGCGCAGCAAAATCCACACCCTTATGCATCGCGTTAAAGCCGCTTACCGGATGCTTGCGCCGTCCAAAAGATGATGACAGCCGTGCCCCCGTTATTGGGGTTCGGATTAGCGTCCGTGCAGCCGAATTGCCTTCTTCATCATACCAGCCAACGACATCATCGGACCCGTCATACCGAAAAAATCCAAGGCTTCGATCAGATAAAACAAGACCGGCGTAATGTAGACGCCCCCCAATCCGCTTGCCATCAATGCCGTCACGGTCAGTTTGATACAATAATTCAAAACGGTCTCCGGTACGAATTTCGCGCTGAAAATCGACGGAAAAGCCCATGACACGAACATACTCCATATATGCTGCTTCGCTTACGCCAGCAGCCATCGCGGACTTGTAAATAGATCCGTCAACGGCGCCTTGGAAGAAACTGACATAGCTTTCGATAGGTCGCAGGGCTGTAAGGGCCAGCCAACCCCGGTCCGGGTGCTTAATAACATATACATCACGTCCGGGCTTGGCCATAAACCGAAACCCCTTGTCAGTGACCTGAAACTTAGTCCCGATTTGCAATCGTCGAAGGCTAGCTTTGTCAGCAATCGCGGTGACAGCGGCCAAGATTTTTGCGGATTCATAGCCACCACGTCGAAGCAAAGCACCAATGCCTTCCCCTGCCCGCAATGATAACTGCACTTCACTAGCAGCATCTAAGCCAGTTTGTTTACGAATCATTTCGCTAATTGTGGCAGTTGATCGAGGAAACACATCCTCAAGCGCAGGTTTTGGCACCGGCAGGGTGATAACAACGGGGTTGTTTGGATAGGCTAGAGCTGTGTCAGGCCTGCTTTTTGGCAGGACCGGTTTTATTTGGATAACGGGTCGCATTGGCGCGAGGGCGTCTTGCCTTGCCTGCCTTGATTCGCCGCTAATTCGCGTTTCGGCAATCGCTAAACTTAACATAGAAAAAAAAAGGCAGGCCGTAAACACTGACAGATGCGCCCATTGGGATGTGTGGTACGAGACCTGTAAATTCATTTACGAACAACCGCTTTGTTAAATTGTCAAACAGCGCGAAAACGCACCTTAACTTTCGTATGAATGGCGCAGCTCCAAGGAAAAGTCAATCATTTCGGTAAAACTCGTGTGAGTAATTTGTATAAGAATCAGCAAATTACAAATCGTTTGAATCCTGTTATTATTTCATTTTACAAGATTAGTAACGGCTTGCCCTTGGCCAACGATCACAACAGTAGGGCTTTTCAGACGTCCTAAAGCAGTGGGCGAGGCCCAAAAAAATCGTGGCCTTGACCGGCTGGGTTCAAGAGCTGGCTTGGAATTTGGATCATTTCCACTCTTTTTAATTGGACTTAGTGCTGCTATGACCACAAAAATTGGATGTAAGTTGTCATGCTGACGCATTAAATTTGAGATGACCCGGAATTGCATGCTGTGACTTATTCCCTGAAACGGTGCTTAAAGAAATAAAGATAATAAATACCGATTTTTGGACTAGACAGGGTGAAGTGGGAAGCTTATAAACCGGGTCCGCCCTCTTGAAATCAATGAGGCAAGGGCTCACAATAGCAATTTGCGAGTGGGTAAGAGGAATAAAGGTACGAAATAGGTTTTTAGGGCTAGACAGCCTGTTAACGGGGGCTTATAACCCGCAACCGAAGCCTTATAATATATTAGAAAAACCAAGGTCTGGGTCTTTGCACCGAAGCTTTGGGCGCTGTTTAACAAAGTTGGAAGCATTTTGGAAGAAGTTCGCGGGTAGCGGTGCGTGATGTCGTGTCGTTCTTTGTGATTTAAAAGTCAACCTGTTGAATTTCAAAACGCTAATTTTGAACAAAAGTTAACGAACAAGGATTAAATAGGATGACATGTTTGACGGATTTATCCGTTTAAACCAGTCTAACCTAAGAGTTTGATCCTGGCTCAGAACGAACGCTGGCGGCATGCCTAACACATGCAAGTCGAACGCTATTTATAGAGTGGCGCACGGGTGAGTAACACGTGGGAACCTGCCTTTTTCTGCGGGATAACGGTTGGAAACGATCGCTAATACCGCATACGCCCTACGGGGGAAAGGTCCGCCGGAGAAAGAGGGGCCCGCGTCTGATTAGCTTGTTGGTAGAGTAATGGCCTACCAAGGCGACGATCAGTAGCTGGTCTGAGAGGATGATCAGCCACACTGGGACTGAGACACGGCCCAGACTCCTACGGGAGGCAGCAGTGGGGAATATTGGACAATGGGGGCAACCCTGATCCAGCAATGCCGCGTGTGTGATGAAGGCCTTAGGGTTGTAAAGCACTTTCACTGGTGAAGATGATGACGGTAACCAGAGAAGAAGCCCCGGCTAACTTCGTGCCAGCAGCCGCGGTAATACGAAGGGGGCGAGCGTTGTTCGGAATTACTGGGCGTAAAGGGCGCGTAGGCGGTCGTTTAAGTTAGGCGTGAAAGCCCCGGGCTCAACCCGGGAACTGCGCTTAAAACTGAAAGACTAGAAAACGGAAGAGGGTAGTGGAATTCCCAGTGTAGAGGTGAAATTCGTAGATATTGGGAAGAACACCAGTGGCGAAAGCGGCTACCTGGTCCGATTTTGACGCTGAGGCGCGAAAGCGTGGGGAGCAAACAGGATTAGATACCCTGGTAGTCCACGCCGTAAACGATGTCTGCTAGATGTCGGGGGGTTGCCCCTCGGTGTCGCCGCTAACGCATTAAGCAGACCGCCTGGGAAGTACGGTCGCAAGATTAAAACTCAAAGGAATTGACGGGGGCCCGCACAAGCGGTGGAGCATGTGGTTTAATTCGAAGCAACGCGCAGAACCTTACCAGTCCTTGACATGGGGAGTTTGGTTTCCGGAGACGGATACCTTCAGTTCGGCTGGCTCCCACACAGGTGCTGCATGGCTGTCGTCAGCTCGTGTCGTGAGATGTTGGGTTAAGTCCCGCAACGAGCGCAACCCTCATCTTTAGTTGCCATTGGTTCGGCCGGGCACTCTAGAGAAACTGCCTGCGATGAGCAGGAGGAAGGCGGGGATGACGTCAAGTCCTCATGGCCCTTATGGACTGGGCTACACACGTGCTACAATGGCGGTGACAGTGGGAAGCGAAAGGGTGACCTCGAGCAAATCCCCAAAAGCCGTCCCAGTTCGGATTGCACTCTGCAACTCGAGTGCATGAAGTTGGAATCGCTAGTAATCGTGGATCAGCATGCCACGGTGAATACGTTCC
Source organism: SAR116 cluster bacterium AG-325-I21 (assembly GCA_003282865.1). Classification (GTDB taxonomy): domain Bacteria; phylum Pseudomonadota; class Alphaproteobacteria; order Puniceispirillales; family Puniceispirillaceae; genus UBA3439. The sequence continues at coordinate 31,955 of QBYK01000013.1, forward strand.
CGGGCCTTGTACACACCGCCCGTCACACCATGGGAATTGGTTCTACCCGAATGCGGTGAGCTAACCTGCTTGCAGGAGGCAGCCGACCACGGTAGGGTCAGTGACTGGGGTGAAGTCGTAACAAGGTAGCCGTAGGGGAACCTGCGGCTGGATCACCTCCTTTCTAAGGAAAAACAAAGGGTGGGCATTTATCAGTTGCCGCTACCCAGCGAATTTCTTCCACTTAACTGAAAAGGTTTGCGACGGCTACAGGCGCGTAGCTCAGTTGGTTAGAGCGCACGACTGATAATCGTGAGGTCGGCAGTTCAAATCTGCCCGTGCCTACCATCTGTTTAGCAGCCCGTTGCTGGCAACTATCTTAGTGTTAGGTTAAGAAATGCTTATTTTATTCCGTTCGCTCGGCAATAGCTGAGGAATGGAATTCGCTGTTTGACAAAGTTAGTGAAGACATCCAAGACCGCGGGATTAGGCTGTGACTCTTCTGTTTTACCAGATGGTTTTGCAGCCAATCCTGCAAGAATAGCTTGCAGATCGGATGTGATGGCT
>QBYK01000013.1:37500-45126 GCA_003282865.1 SAR116 cluster bacterium AG-325-I21
CACTGATTACTGTGGCTTTTTAGTAAATGAAGGTGAGTACAAGTTAATGGCGTTAGCTGCTTTTGGAAAGCCAGTCTATTATGATTTTTTAAAAGAGCATGTTTTTAATATAGAAGTACCAAAATTTGAACTCGACATGTCTTGGTTCGATTATGATGTGAGCCCTGAGAGAAGTTATTCGGATAAATGGATAAATAAATTTGGTCCCCCAATTTTGGAGGATGAATTAAATAAAATGAATGGAGACAGCTTTCAGCGTTCCGCAGACCTTGCATTGTCAAGTCAACTCATACTTGAGGAAGTTGTCAATTCAACGATAGAATGGGCAATAAAAGAAACAGGTATTAAAAATATAACAATATCAGGGGGTGTTGCTCAAAATAGCCTAGCCATGTGTTCAGCTTCCAAAATTGCCAGTATTGCCTCACTTACTATCCCTCCATCACCCGGTGATTCTGGAGCTGCAATCGGGGCTGCAAATTTCGCTAAAATGATGAGCGGTTCAAAGAGTATTCATTGCAGGAAAATATTTTTTGGCCATAGCCAACTAGATTTTGAAAGCGCCCTTTTCCAGGACATGTTTTGCCAAGAAAAAAGCTTTACCCACATGGATGAAATGCTAGATGATTTAATTAGCTCTGGAGAAATAATATGCTGTTATTTTGGTGGCAATGAAATTGGACCGCGTGCCTTATGCAACAGATCAATAATTTGCGCAGCAAATAACGAGAAATCGGTTCAGGCTTTGAACTTAGAAATCAAGAAAAGGGAAGGATTTCGACCCTTAGCACCTGTTATGCTTCGCCCAGTTGCAGAGACTTGGTTTGAAATAAATCAAAAAGTTTTTGACTGTTATCGTTGGATGGCTCTTACCACAATGGCTAAAGAAAAATTTCCAGTGAAATATGAGGCTGTACTACATGTTGACCGCACCGCGCGTGTTCAAATATTAGATGATGAAATGCATCCCTTATATAACTTCTTGAGGCGCAACTCTGGAAAAATTGACATGTTAGTCAACACTTCTTTTAATGTTGCTGGCGATCCAATTGTTTTTGATGCTATCGATTGTTACGTCAACATGTCAAGGTTGGGCGCTAATTATATTATCACCGACAATGGTCTATATTCTTTGAGGCCCTGAGAACTTAAATGCAAAAAATAATAAGCATTATCAGAATTGTCCGTCACGTCAGCGCTGCCACATCACCGATTAGAGCGATCGTATTTTCTGTTGTAGTTTTTATATTGTTAGCAGTGCTATTAATCAAAGCCATCAATATTTTTATCCCTTTCACATATTTAGCTTTGTGATTTGGTGTTTTTGTTGTTCACTAAGGTGTGTTTTTTTTATTTTTGGAGATTTACCTTGATTAAAAAAATAGTAAGTTTTGGAATGTTTTTGTTTTTGATGTATGGGCTTGCAGCATGTGAAACCACTGGTACAGGTGCTGGTGCGTGTTAGATTAAAAGCTTACGCTAGATATAAACCATTATCATTACTTTAGGACGCGACTTAAGAGTTGCGTCTTTTTGTCTTTTCTGCTCGGTGAAGATACTGACTTAAACATGCTTAGATTTTTGCAATTCTTTATAACGTTGACCGCTTGCATTACAGCGATAATGTTATTGTACAGTGAAAAATCAAACGCATCATTTCGTTGTTTCTCATTTATTCCCTATGCAATTAAAAATTCGTTCGTAACGTTACCATATGAAAAGGAATTTTGTTTCAAATATTCTGGGGAATACACCTATATGAGGACAAACAAATTGGGTGGGAGATTGATCCAACGTCCTAATAGAAAAATGGATGCAGTTGCTTTTGGGGAAAGTCAGTTATTGGGGCTAGACTCGTCAGATGACAGTAAACCTTTTCAACATGATTTGAAAACGATGTTGCCAAATTACAATTTCACCATTTATGCCGCGCCGAATAATGGTCCGTTTGAGGTTCTCTCGCAGATAGAGCAATTAGGGCCAAAAACGAAATTAGAACAAAAATTGGTTGTAATTGGTTTCAATTTCAGCACTGATATTTTCCGAATTAGAAGTAGCTGGGACCCAAAAAAATTTGTCCCAGTTGGAGAAAAAAATTTGGAACGAATTTTTTTCATTCCCGGACTTCACGATTTAATTTTGTTCTATGCGAGACTGAAAGGGGTAAAGTTTGGTTCCACGATTAGTAATAGCCCGCAGGTAAGACAATATTATTTAGCCATGACCGATCGGGAGAGAGAAATAAATACAGAAATTTGGCTCTCTAAACTATCTGAGAGCCATGTGATGAAAGCAAGTAGTCGTATTCTAGTTTTGTTTCCTCCGTATTGGTCGATAGACGCAGTTGCGGAACAAAAAAATAAGATCAAACGAGATTATCACAGCTTTGCCTGCACCGCCTTTGAGCGCGGAATTTTTGATAAAGTTATATATTCTGAGTTACCGGAAAACCAAGATGTTTTGGCGGATGATAACCGACATTTTTTAACAGGCGCTCTGGTTTTCAATCAGTACACTTGTTGAGAGTTTGAGATTGGTGTGTCTACCACTGATATGGGACGAAATAATTCCTTGATTTTTTTCTTAATTTTTTGGAATATTTCTGTAATATAACGTCTATAAACTTTTCAAGTATGAGGTTAAAAAGGAGCCTGATATGCATAAAATTTCAAAGAAACTCGTAACTTGGATCATGTTTTTTGGGTTGGCAACCGTCCTAAGCATTCCGGTTTCTCATGTGTCTGCTGGTAACTGGAATACCAGCACCAGAACCGAGCGTAGTAACGTCGCACCCGGTGTATGGATTGAACGAAAGGTCAATAAAAAGACTGGCCAGGTTGAATCTGAGGTGACATTAGTACAGACCCCAAATGGTTTGTTTCAAGGTGAAAAAAAAGCTGATGGAAGTTGGGGGTTGAGTCGTGAGGGGAAAGCTGAGCAGGACGCAGCTCAAGAAGCAGCCACTACTAGCGGCGGCGGCAGCGGTGGCAGCGGCGGCGGCGGCGGCGGCGGGTGCTAGTTTGACTTATCGCTCAGGTCTAATTCGTAAAAACTATATATGCGATTTAGACAAATCGATCGGGGGTGGCATTTACTGCTTTGAGAATTGGGAGGAAGCTGATTCTTGGTTTGATGAAGAGGGAATTCGTTGGTTAACAGATTGTTATTCCAAACCTAACATCGAGTATTTTAACAATGCAGTTATTGTAGATAGTGTCTCAGGGCGCTTGGCAACGCTGGTCATTGATGTTGAGAGTGTTCAATAAAAGTAAAGTAGCATTAAGGACGTGTCTTTATCCGCTCTTGGCATCTTGTTAGCTGGGGCGGTGATATACTATTTCTCATCGCCTGCTAATGAAGCTGAAGCCAATATTGCTCTGAAACATAAAGAAGCTGCCGTCGTGGATTTAGGGCGAGCTGTATATGCTGAAAACTGCGCATCATGTCATGGCGTTGCACTAGAGGGGCAGGCTAACTGGCGGCAGAGAGATGCAGATGGTTATCTTCCCGCGCCACCGCATGATGAAACAGGACACACATGGCACCACCCTGACTCGTATCTCTTTTTAATGACCAAATATGGCGTTTAAAAGATGATTGGGAAATCATACCTCAACAACATGCCTGCTTATGAAGACAAGCTCACCGATGAAGAAATCTTAGCCGTACTCTCTTACATAAAATCCACTTGGTCTGGCCGCATACAGCGTCAGCACGACCAAATAAACGTACGCTTCAAAGCACAATAGGCAAATTGTTAAGATGTTTGAAAATCTTTTTTGGCAACAATTAAGTTTTGCCCCTGACTCTCGCATAAGCACAGTATCGACAAGTCAAACAGTGGTGTGAAGTATCCACTAAATTCAACAAAAGCTGCGACAATTTAACTCGTCGAGCAAGATCCAAGAAATGTTTTTTTTGTTTACTCTCCTCCTAAAGGACGGTGGAGTCTTTGAAGGTAAGGAGTTTGGTCATGAAAAAACTATTAGTACTTTTTTTCTGGGTTTTTTTTACGTTTTCAAATTTGGGACACGCTCATTCTCCGGTGGGTTTTGTAATTCCAAAAAATGGCTCAGTCATAAAGCAAGCACCAGAAAAAATGGAAATTGTTTTCACGGCTCCTGCTAAATTAATTAAGCTTGAATTCTCTCGCGTCATTTCAAATGGAAAATCGTCCCTAATTGGTGGATTGCTCGGATCTGAAGAGTTGGAAGCAATTGATTTGGACAAGTCTCATTTAATGAAAGAAGCCAAACGTCACGTAATCACCATACCAATGCTCGATGTGGGTGTCTATAAAACCGCTTGGCGAGCTCTGAGTGAAGATGGTCATGCGATTAAAGGAGAATTTGGTTTTGAAATCTCAGCCGAAGGTACAGATCTATCTGGCTTAGGGGGAGAACTCCTTGCGGGTGAAGGTAAGATAAAGCGGGTGAGGGGATCAAAAATAACAATCAAACACGGTGCTTTGGGAGACCTGATGCCAGCGATGACAATGGAATATGATGTTGAAGGAACGGGCATTGAAATGGATTTTAAGCGCGGCGACATGGTTGTTTTCAAGATCAACAAAGACCTAGTAATTGTAAGTATACAAACTAAATAGCGCAGATAAACACGGAAGACATATTTAATTGTTTTCATCAGTGGATGACAAATTGTGAAAGCTTGTAATTTCAGCAACAGAAATCAAAGCAGAAAGCTTGTGATAATGCTGCGCAGTATTAGTTGCGCTATCTCACTATTCCTGATCACGCCTGTAGCCAGAGGCGTTGAAACAACTGCTCAAACTACCGAATACAAGTCGGTTTTTGAGTCTTATGACAATTGAGAGTGGGAAGAAACTTCTGATTGGTTGTAGGCGAACCAAAACGTAAATGAGATTGGTGGTTGGCAATATTACTCTAGAGATGATAGCGAAAAGACTCAGTAGGACAGATGAGACAAATAGATTTTTTAGCTGACGAGGAGGGCGATTGGACGATTCACTGTCATAAGAGCCATCACTCAATGAATGCAATGGGACATGATGTGCCAACAATGATTGGTGTTGATCATAGGGGGATCACGGAAAAAATAAGAACATTGGTTCCAGATTACATGGTAATGGGGGAACGAGGTATAGCCGATATGACGGAAATGACAATGCCCCTTCCTGATAATACTTTACCAATGGTGACAGGGGATGGGCCTTATGGCTCTGTTGAGATGGGAGGAATGTTCAGCATGCTCAAGGTGCGCGCAGACCTTGCGTCAGATGATTACAGTGACCCAGGTTGGTATAAATATCCAGAGGGCCATCAAGCTTATGAATACTATGGTGAGTTACCAGAGTTGTCCAAACAACGTACTCCAGGAAACTCACTCATGGCGCCAAAGTCGCAGTTGTCTTCAGCTCATTTTAAAGCTGTCAAGCCAAAGCGCCACAAGGATTATTTAAAATTAAAAATTATGTCGGTGTGACACATGGATCTTTGGATTATTTTCACCCCAATCCTAAAAACACTTTTTTACGTTGCAAGCTTATTGGCTTTGGGCACTGTGATTTTTGTGAGACACTTTCGACATTTCCAGACAGTTGAAAACACGTCATTCTGCAAGGATCTTACTATTAGAGCCTGCAAATACGGCATGGTGATTTCTGCCGGATTACTGTTTTCATTGGCTGGTAACCTTGGTGGAGAAGTTTGGAGCATACTAGATCCAACGATATTTAGTATTGCTATTTATTCAAAAGGCGGAAATGCGGCTGGCTTGGCCTTTTTTGGCTTTGCACTTATTATAATCGCCAGAAGATATGAGTTTAACCTGGTGCCGTTGCTTCTTTGGGCTGGCGTCTTATTGTTGTTAATATCATTTGTATGGACGGGGCATGCGCAAAAAGCAGGTCCGATAGCGCAAGCCGTTCTGTCAGTGCATTTAGTCGCAATAGCGTTTTGGCTTGGATCTTTTTTACCATTACGACGAATGTGTACCTCGCCCGAGGCTGAGAACTTGTATAAAGTGGCGGACCGCTTTGGGACACTTGCTATTTTTTACGTTTGCCTTTTGTTTATTTCTGGGTTGATATTTGCTTACATTCTCATCGGCGACTTGTCACTTCTTTTGAGCACAGTTTATGGCAATGTTTTCTTGATGAAAATCACTCTTGTTTCCGCACTTTTAGGGCTTGGTGCTTTAAACAAGTTTAGACTTGTTCCTTCGATCAAACTTGAACCATCAATTGGCGCAAAACGGTTACGGGACTCCATTCAAATTGAAATGTTTATCGCACTGTTAATCTTGTCATTTAGCGGTTTTCTTACGACATCAACGACCCTGCCAATGGGTGGGTAGTATCACATTTGGCTACACAAGAGTTGCGCTCTTTAGCATGAGAACATGAAAAAATAGCCCGAGTCGTAGCCGATTGGCGATACAGCTACACAAAAAACTTTATCCGCCTCAGACTCGAGGCGGCTTTTTTGTGATCTGAGTTATTGCCGCGTTCATTGCTGCTTTGCGGGAAGGCGTTATGTTTGGCTCTAGACGACTTTACACTTTGCCTTGGCTTAAACTGATTCAAGGAAATTTTGCCTGAATCGTGAACCATGAACATTGAACCATAGTCCGAGGCTCGAATCAATGGGCACGCCCGCTGCTGACGAAGTCATGAGTCTCAACGTATCCACTTTTGTATTGTTACTGGGACAAAATTCACAAGGCTATTGATCAGACCGTCTGGAGCCGATTGCACAACGATGGCTCCGCGATGCGAGGCGGGCAGAAACCTCTCGGCAATCATGTGATCCACCATGCCCGTCAAAGGCTGATAATAGCCCTGCACGTCATAGAGCCCCGCAGGCTTGGCAATCTCGCCCAGTTGGTTGAGCGCGTCCAGACCTCCATGAACTCTTCAAGCGTCCCGATACCGCCCAGCAATGCAATAAAGGGCTCCGCAAGTGCTATCATCCGCTTTTATGGGCTTACGTGGTAGGTAAGATTTGGACCGCGTTCAGGTGCTTATGGGTATGGCCTTTTGCCTTAAGGCGCTTGGTAATGACTCCGGTGACATGGCCGCCACCGGCTAACGCCGCATCGGCCAAAGCGCCCATCAAACCCTTGTGGGTGCCGTCGTAAATAAGTCGGATGTCGCGCGCGGCCAACGCTGACCCGAGTTCTGATGCTGCGCGCAGGTAGGCGTCGCCTTGCCCCGTGTTGGACCCACAGTAACCGGCCATAGTGCTTAGGGTTGGCATGTGATGCGTCCTTGTTCTGAGAGACGACGTGCCAGAAAAGGCAGGATATGCAGACGCAAAACATCGGAACAGGGCACGGTGGGTTCTGCGGGGAATTGCCAGATTAGTTCGGCGATTTCGCTGCTGGCCTTCGGAATATTATCGATAGCGCCGTTGTACAAACGGATCTCGACCAGCACATCCCTTTGGCTGGCGGCTTGGGCTTCAAAGGTTGCCAGATGAACTGCGCTGTCAGGGACCAACGCGACCGCAAGCTCTTCCTCCACCTCACGGGTCAGCGCGTTGATATCGTTTTCGCCCGGTTCAATCTTGCCGCCGGGGATCTGGAAGTGTTTATCCCCGCGGCTTCGCGCCAAAAGCAACTGCCCGCCCCGTATGACGCAGAGCC
>QBYK01000014.1 GCA_003282865.1 SAR116 cluster bacterium AG-325-I21
GTTAGCGGCTATGGCAGTGGTGGTGTTGACGTCGTTATGTCGGTGGATCAAGTTGCAAAAGAAGCGGCTTCGATCGCGGCAAGGGCTCCATCAGTAAAAAAGTTAGATAAACTCGCATCCGGCGATACATACCTAACCATTAATGATCTCCGCGCTGGATATGGCAAAATGGAAATTTTGCACAATTTCAACCTTCGAATTGGTCGCGGACAATCCTTGTGCTTAATTGGACCGAATGGTGCAGGCAAATCAACGGTGCTTCACTCAATCTTTGGGTTCACCAATATTTTCGCTGGTTCAATCATAATTGATGGTTTGGATGTAACATCATTGACACCGTCGCAGAAGCTTGCACAGGCAGGCATTGCTTACATTTTGCAAGACAAGTCAGTGTTTCCACAAATGACCGTTGAAGAAAATCTTTTAATGGGTGGTTTTCTAAAAGACCGGCCGGCTGAGGCAAAAGCTGCCGCGGAAATGGTTTTTGACAAGTATAGCCGCCTTGCTGATCGCCGAGACAAACCTGCTGGCGTTTTATCCGGAGGGGAACGTCGCTTACTAGAAATTTCACGTGCTTTAGTGATGCAACCTCAGGTCCTTCTTGTTGATGAGCCCTCAATCGGCTTGGAGCCGCGTTTCATCGATATGGTGTTTGGTATACTCGGTGACCTTCAGAAAAAGGATGGTAAAACTATTATCATGGTGGAACAAAACGCTAAGAAGGGCCTCGCTTTTGCAGATATTGGTTATGTTCTCGTATCCGGTGAAACGGCGATTGCTGACTCTGGCAATGACCTTTTGGACAATCCTGATGTTGGCCGGCTGTTCCTTGGTGGATAACTACTCGAAATCTATTTTAAAAACACTGTATGGTGACATGCAGTGTTTTTTTGACCCCACGTAAGGCCTTTAATCGGAACTTGGCAATGAGCAAGCTGGATGATTAACTAACGATTAAGATAGCGCAATCAGTGCGATTATGTTTTGGGGACTCTATTTTTTTGTGACTTTTTGATTGGCTATCTATCCTACCATTTGGTGATAAATGTTATCTGGTGACCGTCCAAAACATCTATTAGCCCTAGTAAGCTTTGCGGGTATTTTGGCATTGATCAGCTTTGCGCTATGGCCTGTATTCCTGACTAAATTGGGTCAAGAATGGGGTCTCACTAATACCGATATTGGCTGGATCAGTGGTGCTTATTTCTTTGGCTATCTGATAGCAACGCCAGTTCTTGTCGGGCTAACTGACCGAATGGATGCGCGGCTGGTTTTCCTTGGCGGTTGCGCCTTTAGTTCGGTAGGGTGCCTGTTATTCGCCACAAACGCGGTTAATTTTTGGTCGGCGGCTATTTCGTGGATGTTGGTAGGAGCTGGCCTGGCTGGCACCTATATGCCGGGTCTGCAAATATTAAATGCACGTCTTGATGATAGCGCGCGCGTTCGCGCGGTGCCTTGGTATACGGCTTGTTTTGGATTTGGCACTGCAGGATCATTTGCTGTGATGGGAATTGTCTTAGCTTATGCGGATTACCGAATTGCAGCATTGATTGGCAGTGGGGGTGCATTTATTGCGGCCTTTTTGATTCTGTTTTTTGTGAAGCCGCATGCATCACAGTCATTTTCTGGAGCCCAGAAAAAAAGGCACCCACTGGACTTACGACCCGCCTTTCAAAAACCAGTAGCGCTCGGTTATATCTTTGCCTATGGAGCGCACACATATGAATTGTTTGCCTATCGTACATGGAGTTTTGCGCTTCTTATATTCCTAGCTGGGCAGGCTGATGGGGCGTTGGGCATCGGTGCAGTCACAATAATAGTAAGTCTGATCACCGCGACCGGTCTTTTGGCGTCCTTGATAGGAGCACACCTATGTCTTGCATATGGACGACACCGGATCATTACGCTGATTGGTGCGGCAGCAGTTGGAATGAGTTGTTTTGCTGCCTTTAGCCTAAATGGCCCAATCTGGTTTGCGATTGTTGGATTGTGGATTTATAACATCTTCATCATGTTAGATTCAGGAGCGTTGACGACTGGAACTGTTGAAGCTGGTGATACGCATGACCGCGGGGCGCTGCTGGCTGTCCATTCAATGATTGGCTTTGGCGGCGGCGCGCTTGGTGGACCCGTTGTTGGCTATGTTCTCGATCGCGCAGGTGGGGTTGGGGCACTAGAATCATGGTTTTACGCTATTTTGGCAATGGGGGCTGGGTCAGGAATTGTATTTTTTGTGCAGCGGCATTTCTGGCACCAAAAACCTGAGCATTAGTCTCAGGGAATCAATGGGCCAGATATAAGCGGCAATATCTATCTCCGCCGTTTCAATGTGCCTTGACCGCCTTGCGGGGATGCATTGTTTTTTTGACTGTTACGTTTTTTGGGTAAAGTGGGTCGCCGTGATGCGCCACTCTTTGGCTGATCTGATCTGTGCATCTTAGAGGATGGCTTGTCGCCAAAATTCGGCCGCTTGTTAAAGGCTGGTTTGCGGCTGAAAGGCTTTTGACCGCGTTCGGGTGCAGTCCCCCGCGATGGTGACGAACTGTTTTTTTGAGGATGTTGGTCACTGCGTTGAGGGGCATTATCGCGCGAGGATTTGTTGCTAAATCGTTTTTTACCAAATGGTTTACTGTCTTGTATTGGCTTACCATCGCGACTCGACCTTTCACCACGATTGACCCGAATAGAAAACCCAACCTTTGAATTGGCTGGTTTTTCGCCGCGTGAGGGTCTACCACCATGCGAAGGTTTATCGCTTAAAGGCTTTTTGCCGGAAGGTTTTTTGTTCCGAGCTAGCCGGTCATCATTAGAGCTATTCCGACGATCCCTATCGCGGGGCGTTTTTGCGCCCCGGTCATAACTGATAGATGAACGCCGGGTCGCTTGAGAGGGACGACGCCTGCTGCGTGAAGGCGCTATTCCAGATTTAAAATCAGTAACAATTGTACCATCGAGTTCAAAAAGCTCAACTGTTGCACCAACAACTGAAATAATGGCACCAAGCTTGTGCCGTTCATCAGGGGCGCAAAACGAAATGGCAAGACCGCTAAGACCTGCCCGACCAGTGCGCCCAATTCGGTGAACATATGCCTCTGGCGTGTCTGTAAGGTCAAAATTGATCACATGGCTAAGGCCAGCGACATCAATACCACGTGCGGCAACATCGGTTGCGATCAAGGCGCGCAATTCACCACTGCGGAAATTGCGCAATACTTTTTGCCGAAGGGTCTGGCGCATATCGCCGTGTAATGCGTCTATCGCAAAGCCGCGAACGCTCATAAATTTGGCTAGGTTATCAGCGCGGCGTTTAGTACGCACAAATATAAGGGTCTGCCCAGTATTTTTCTCATTTAGGATATCGCACAGCCGATCGCGCTTGTCGCTTTCGGCCATTAACGTAACATGCTGTACCACCTTATCTGCTGTAATGCCTGTTTGTGGGGCCTTGATATGAACTGGGTTGATCAAAAATTCATTAGCCAGTTTTTCAATTTCAGGCGGCATGGTTGCCGAAAACAGCATGGTTTGTCGTTTGTGCGGCAGGCTAGAGGCAATGCGTTTGATGGGTGGGTAGAATCCCAGATCAAGCATATGGTCAGCCTCATCAAGAACAAAATGGGTAATGCCACTTGGGTCAAAGGCACCGCGATCCATCAAATCCTCCAAACGGCCTGGAGTTGCAACAACAATATCGACGCCGCGGCGAAGGCCCCTGATCTGGACATCATAACGAGCACCGCCAAATACCGCCAGGTGGCGTATGTTTAGATCGGCTGATAGCTTGCGAACATTTTGTTCAATCTGGTTTGCAAGCTCGCGCGTTGGGGCGAGGATTAATGCTTTTGGAGGTTGGCCAGCTCGAACTGCTGAACCGTAAACAAGCTGGGTCATAATTGGCAGCAAAAAAGCCGCCGTTTTTCCTGTACCGGTTTGTGCAAGGCCAATCAGATCTTTTCCCTCCAATAATGGTGGGATCGACATTGCCTGAATGGGTGTTGGTGCGATTAAGCCCTCACGCGCTAGAGTGGCAAGCATGAACTCAGGTAATTCAAAGTTGTCAAAGCTGACAGCCGAGGATGGGGCCGAGTTTTCGGCAAAGTCTTGATTTGTATCTGACATTATTATGTTTTCTAGCGCTTAGCTCGTCGCGGTGGTAGCCTCGCTCTCAGAGCGCCACACGATAGGCCGGTTTATGCGCCCTGGCGCACCATTTGTCAATAAATGGTATTTAAATGGTAGTTGGCATTTTAGGGTGATTTCGGGCATAAGGGGCGTGTGGTCCCGTAGCTCATCAGGATAGAGCGACAGATTCCTAATCTGTAGGTAGGGGGTTCGAGTCCCTCCGGGATCACCATTCGACAGCGCGCTAATCACTATCATGCCAATTTTAACCAGCAATCATGATGTGAGGAGGTTATGATAACGTTTTAAAAAAAGCACCTCATTCGGCTGGGATATTTGAGCGATTTATTTTTTCTGGTACTCCATCGTAACTGGGTGCGGCAAGTTTAGCAGCAAGCTGGATATGAAGAAGATTTGGTGACATTTTTGGCAATTGTATCCGAAAGTGATATTGATTATTTGTCTGTTGCTCTGACCTCAATATCAAGCCACTCCTCCCAAAGCTTGATCAAGGCACCGTATTCTTCTTCTCCATAGCCCTTGGCCATACCAAGTTCATAGATATGATGCGCAGCGCTTGCTAGAAATACAGGCACGCCAAGATCCCGAGCAAGCTCAAGGCACAATACGGAATCTTTAGTCGCTAATTCCGTCTTCATACCTCCCGTGAAGTTACCTGGCAAAACATGCTTTCGCAGCCGGTCATCGATTTGGGCGCTGCGGCCCGAACTCACGGATACGACATTTCCTAAGAGCTCAGGATCGGCGCCTGCTTTTACACCGAGAGCAACAGCCTCAGCGAGGGCCACCCAATTGACGTGAGCAAGCATGTTGTTAATAACTTTGAACAACATACCCATGCCAGGGCCACCACAGTGGAACAGGTTTTTTCCAAAAGCCTCCATTGCGGAACTAAGACGCTGAAATCCTGCCTCGCTGCCACCTACCATAAGAGTGAGCGTTCCAGCTACAGCTCCAGGAACGCCTCCACTGACAGCAGCATCAAGTAGCTCCCCACCTTGGTTGAGAACCGCAGGAGCGAGTTCTTTAATAAGGCTTGGTGAAACAGTGCTGGTTTCCGCAATTAACGCGCCTGATTCTATCCCTGCAAGAATGCCGTCGTTACCCAAAATTACTTCACGCGAGATGTTAGGATGCGGCAATGATAGAAAAATGATATCAGCGCCCTTGGCAGCCTCCTTGGGGCTCGTGCAACCCTTTGCGCCTTGCTTGATAATTCCAGTTAATGCATCGGGCGAAACATCATAGGCAGTGATTGTATGTCCAGCATTGATCAGGTGGCCGCAAATTGGCCCCCCCATATTACCTAGTCCCAGAAATCCAATTTTCATAACAAAAACCCTAATTATTGAACTTTATAGTAATTAAAAAAATTCCAGGCTACAACAGTGAGAGCAACTCCATGCAGAAAATTCTATAAACGTAACGGTTACATTAATGAGCTCCACACCTCAGGGAAAACCAAAAGACAAGTTCGTTAAGTAGACTTTACACGACATTTATAGAAACATTATTGTTTCTTTTTAATTTACTAGAAATGTAGAAATTTTTGGAAATAACACTATTATCAAAAGCCCAAGTGCTATCACATATACAAAGGGCAAAGCTCCTCTGAATACATTTGCTACCGATTGGCCAGAAATAGCGCTAACTACAAATAGGTTCATACCTATTGGCGGCGTTATAACCGCTAATTCCATATTAATCACAAGAATGATACCAAAATGAATAGGATCTATGCCCAGATGGATTAAGGTTGGCAAAACCACGGGAACAACAACTAAAATAACGGAAATAATTTCAAGGAAGCAACCCAAAACCAATAACATCAAATTGATTGCCAATAAAAACAATAACGGGTCTATGTTTGCACTCGTTATAAATTCTGTGAAATCATTAGGTATACGTGTGTACGATAAGATGTAGCTTAAAACAGAGGTAGCCCCCATTATTATTAAAATTGTTGAGGCCATCGTGCCTGCCCTAACGATGACATCATAAAAGGATTTAAAATCAGTATTTTTGTATATTGTTACAGCGAGTAAGGTAGCTAAAAACACAGAAACTGCTGCAGCTTCTGTAGGCGTAAAGATACCTCCGTAAATTCCGCCAAGCACTACAACCGGGAATAAAAACATGGGGAAGCCAAGTAAAAGCGTCTTTACTGGATTCAAGTCCTTTATTTGAAGTCTGTTATTATCCTTGGTTCGTACCCTATCTCCCATAAAGAACACATAACAAAATAGAAGTGCACCCAATATAAATCCTGGCACCATTGCGGAAATAAACAGATCGCCCACTGAAATTTCCACAACCGCTGCATAAACAATAAGCGGCACACTGGGGGGAATCAAAATACCTAATCCTCCGCTGGCAGCAACGAGGCCAACGGAAAATTTTTTCTTATACCCGTTCTCTATTAATTTAGGGATCATGGTTCTGCCAATTGCTACAGCAGTTGCTACGCTAGAACCACTTATCGCGCTGAAAACCATGATGGCAACAACTGTGACTAACGCTAATCCATTTCGCATTCGGCCAAAAATCAAGTTGCTAGCATTCACTAAGGCATCAGTTGCTCCACTACGTGATAGAATTTCTGCTGCAAAAATAAAAAAAGGAATACTTACTAAGCTTGACTTGTTTAAAAACCAGAAAATTGTAGAGCCAGGGATTGATAAATCCATTCCCTCGAGAAACATATACCCCAAACAAGCGGCTAAAAGAGAGAAAGCAATAGGGAGGCCAGACAGCAAAATAGGCACAGTACACAATGCAACCAGTAGAGCCGCATAAGTACTCAATGGAAGAATTCCTTTTTTGGTCCTTCTGTTTTTATGTCTATAACTCCCGTAAGCCTGCCAAGAGCACGCAGACTAACCAAAAAAAAGGACACGGGGATTACCGCCATAATAGGCCAAATTATTACGCCCAAAGAAGAAACTGAAGTTTCATTGATACTGTATGAAAATAAAACAGATTTTGTTGAAAATACACCCATAAAAAATGAGATAGTCAGAAGAAAAAAGTCACATATTTTCCATAATGTTAGAGCCTTCTCCTTAGAAAGCAGGGTATGTATAATATCAATGGATATGTTCTGGCGAAATGCGTCAGCTCTGGAAGTTCCTAAGAAAACCATTGCTATTACCATATAAATCGAAATCTCATCAATTGAGCTAAAAGATTTTGAAAAAACATATCGTGAAAAAACTTGTGAACAGTGCAAAGCGGCCGCAATGCTTAACAGGCTAGCAATTGCGACAGCTTCGACACGACAAAGCCACTGTTCAAAAAAAGTTATCACGTTCAGAGGCTTCTGACATTTACTCGTTATCAGCCACCTTAATTTAGTGCTTTGGCTTTATCCATAAGCGTTTTTACAACTGGATCCATTGATTCATGCACTGAAATCATTGCTTTCTGCCAACGTGCGACCTCCTCTGCAGATGCGGGCAACACTTTCACCCCATTTTTTTCTGCCTTTTTAATTGAGACGTCAACTTCAGCATAAATATTTTCTTCATTCCACTTTGTGGCTTTTCTTGCCGCTTTCAAAACAGCTTCTTGATCGGCGGCTGGAAGTTTATCAAAAGCCTTTTTGTTCATGGCGAATATGTAACCACCATACACAAGCTTCACATCTGTGATAAATTTTAACACTTCATCTAATTTTATTGATACAGCAAAGCTAGGTGTCGTAACCGCCCCATCAACAACCCCATTCTTCAACGCCAAATAAACTTCGTTGCCTGGTATTACTGTCGGGTTTGCTCCAAGCGCGGCAAGCATACTTTCGAGGGTAGCGGAAGGATAAGTTCGAATTTTCAATCCTTTTAGGTCAGACAGAGTGTTAACTTTCTTTTTCGACGTAAACACAACCGTTGGGGTTTCATACCAAAAACCCAGTGGCTTCAGACCCTTTGCTTCCAAATCAGAGAATAAAGACGCACCTACTTCCCCTCGCATAGCTTTCATCAAATGTTCATAGCTGCGAAAAACCAAAGGTGTTGTCAGAAGCTTAGCTTTTGGAGTTACTGCTTCGTAATAACTTATAAAAGGTACAATAGCTTCAACCTGCCCACGAATTGCAGCGGAAACCTCTTGTTTTGATGGTATTAAAGACGCGCTCGGATACGTCTCGACTTTGACTCCATTTGTCAAACTTTCAAGTTCTTTTTTAAAGATCGCTACCGTTCTTGCTTTCAAATGTGTATCAGGCGTTTCATACGCTACACGAATGGTGTCTGCAGATGCAAAGTTCATAGCGCTTAAACATAAGCCAATGGCCAGCGATAATACAGAAAATTCTTTTAATTTCAGCATTTTACCCCTCCTGTTTTAAAACTGTAATTTAACTGCGTCAAATGAATTCTTAAATTATCGATCAAATTTGCAAAAGAATCAACTCGCCCGCTTTACCAACAACACACTTCCAATCTTTTGGTATCACGGTAGTGGCCGACATTTCTTCCACTATTGCAGGTCCGATTATTTCAATATCAGGTGAAATATCTTCTCTTGACCAGATGGGAACCTTAGTTTTACGACCATCAGAAAAAACCTTTCGGTATTTAACCCGGCCTTCCTTTTGTTCGAAAGTAGCCTTTTGCCACTTCGGATAAATCATTGGGATAGTGGCTACAACTCGTATATTTACCAGCTCCAAATTACGGCCTTGATCTGTCCTGCCGTACTCTAATTTAAAGGCCTTTTCGAACATATTTTTGATATTAAGCATAGTTTCTTCTATACCCACTTTGACAATCAATTCATGGGCTTGACCTACGTAACGCATATCAAATTGGAATTCAAAATTTATTTTACTGGTGTTTTGACCCTCATTCTCAAAACTCTTTGTCAATGATTTAGCCAACTGCTCTAATTCAAGTTTAACGGAAATTAATCTTTTTTCAGTTAGCTCTACCAGAACTGTTTTTGCCAAGTCCTTTTTTAAAGGCGAACACAAAGTTCCTAAAGCAGAAAAGGCACCTGGAATTGGAGGAACTATTACTTTTTTTATACCGAGTTCTACAGCCACTAATGCTGCATGCAAAGGCCCTGCCCCTCCGTAACTCATCAATGCAAAATTTCTCGGATCAAAGCCCCTTGTCGCAGAAATTTCATGTACAGCAGTGCAAAATTTTGCAACGGCTAACTTCAAAACCCCCTCAGCCATCTCCATTTCCGATAAATTGGCTGTTTCTGCGATACTTTTCATCGCACGAAACGCTTTTATTTCATCTAGGGATAAAGAATTTCCCATTTCTTGTTTTGGTCCAAGCCTACCTAAAATAAGGTTTGCATCGGTTAATGTAGGTAGTTTTCCTCCTTTTCCGTAAGAAGCAGGGCCGGGATTAGAGCCAGCACTTTCCGGACCTACTTGCAAAGCCCCTCCTGCGTCGATGCTGGCAATACTACCTCCTCCAGCTCCAATTGTATGAATATCGAGTTGCGGGGTTTTGATTACCATACCCTCAAGAATTGTTTCATTTTTGAGAGGGAAGCCATAATTGGCTATTAAAGCCACGTCGCTACTTGTTCCACCAACATCAAATGCTATTACATTTCTGCATTTGATTTCTCTAGCGAGGTGAACGCATGCCGCAACGCCTGCGGCTGGACCAGACAAAATTGTTCTAAGTGGTTCTCTGGATACCGCGTCTGTACTGAGCAATCCCCCATGCGAGCCAACTGTATAAAAATTGCTTTTTTTCCACACTCTCTTTATTTCGATACTCAAAGCCTCCGTATATTTACTCATGATTGGCATGACATAAGTGTTTATTGAACAGGCGGCAAACCTCTCAAACTCCCGAATTTCATTTAATACCTCTGTGGAGATCGAGACGAAATCAAAAAACTTGCTCAGTGTTTTTTTAGCTTGGATTTCGTGCTTTGCGTTTTTATAGCTATTGATAAAACCAACGGCAACGGCCTCCACATTTGTCTTTGCGAGCGAAATTGCTAACTCTTCCAGCTGTTTTTCATCTAATTTCTTTTCAGATTTTCCATCCACAGAAATGGTTTCACTGCACTCAAACCGGTACTCTCTTGAAACCAGCGGTTTTGGTCGCTTGAAGAAAGGATCATATAAAGTACGAGGCACCAACCTAGTTGTTCTTCCAACCTCTAAAACGTCTCTGAACCCTTCCGTTGTAAAAAAAGCAATTTTTGCTCCTTTTCGTTCTAATAATGCATTTGTTGCTACCGTCGTCCCATGTAAAATAAGATAAAGATTATCAGGGCTTACCTTTGCCTTGTTAAGAGCTGCGAGCACTGCTTTTTCGGGGCTTTCAGGCATTGAAGGAACTTTAAAAGCGCAGAATTCATAATTTTTGAGATCATAAAGCACTAGGTCGGTAAAAGTGCCACCAACGTCGATGCCAACGAAAATTTTCTTGTCACTTTTGGGCATTTTCTTTTTTCATTTATTGAACGCAAGCGTTTTAGTACCGATGAAGGACATCAATCCTCATTTCATTTGAGTAAAAAAGTTCAGAAGCTATAACAACTTTTTCTTTTGTCATTTTGTCAATTAAACCTGATATCCATACTCGTATCGTCGGACCATCTTTTGCTATCAGTTCAATTAAATCATTTTCTTTTACCTTTAATTTATTAGCTAAACAGGTGCTTAAAATGCCTTGGGAAAACTCTAGCGTGTCACATTTTTCAACTTCTACTGTTTCCATATTGATTGTATATTTCATCGCACCCTTGTCTGTGACATACCCTTGTATTTTATCTGATTGTAAGGCCTTCAACGGACGATCGCTAGGGCAACCCCAACCGCCGCCTCCAGATGATTCCATCTTCACTAAATCAAATTTCTTGAGTTGAAAATTACCCACCTTACCGGGAAAGTCGCTAATTTCTAATATTTTACCATTTCTAATTACACTGAAACGATTGGGTGCCCCTGAGCCTCCTCCGGCCACGCCACTAGGTGGCACTATATTTCTATCAGAAAGAACCGATAACCTAGCCCCGCTTGCCAAAACCTCTATCTCTCTTTTTAAACCGACGCCTCCTCTGAAACGTCCAATCCCTCCGCTATCGGGTCTAATGCCAGACGACCTAACTTTTAATGGAAAAATAGTTTCAATTACTTCGGTTGACTGTATTGAAACATTTTCACCCTCGTTGAAAGCTCGAACTGCAACATTGCCATCACTTCCGTGCCATGCTCCGGTCCCGCCAGATGGGTACTCGTAAAAAATAAAATCGCTTGTCCCGATATAGGTATGATTTGACGTTCCCCTCACCTCGCCGGTGATTGATTCTGGGATTACTTTACCCAGCGCTCCCATAACTGCGGAGTCACAAGCTGATCTCACTTCATTAAATCCACCACACGGGGCTGGAGCACTGGCATTAACTATCGAATTGTTCGGTAAAGTGACTTCGATTGCTCGGAGTGTACCAGATGTAATTGAGCCTTTTGGATCCAAAAAGGATTTCATTATTGTCAGAACAGAAGTTTTTGCTATTGCTGGTCCTACATTCAAGGGTGCTTCCACCTGAGATGAACTGCCTGAAAAATCTACGTTCAAACTATCATCTTTTATAGAAATTTTGGCTTTTACTGCGAGTGGATGTTTCGTTTTTCCATTCCCATCAAGATACCCCACGTGCGAATAAATTCCATTGGGGAGTTTGTCGATAGAATTTCTTATACGCCTTTCACTCATATCTAAAATGCGGTGCATCGAATTACGAACTACTTCAAGAGTGTATTTTTTGCATAATTTTTTTAAGCGCTTCTCTGCAACCCTTATTATTCCAATTACTGAAAAAAAGTCTGAAACTGCTTCCTTTGTGACCCGCACGTTGTCAAAGATAAGCCGCATTACTTCACTTTTTCCAGACTTTGGAATCTTTAAAAAATTGAGTCTCAATCCCTCCTGTGTTATTTCCGTAACGTTGCCATTTAGTGACCCAGGAGACATGCCCCCAATGTCTCCCCAGTGAGAGCGTATAACAATATAAAATGTTTTACATGCATTGATGACAACGGGATAAATCACAGCTACATCATTTAGATGAGTTCCACCAGTATAAGGATCATTGTGAAGAAGCATCTCATCTTTATCAAAATTGCTGTGTATTTTTTTTGCTGTTTCTATTGCCGTAGCAATAGGCAAAATATGAAATGGGTGGTCTTCACCAGACTCGGCGACAAGTTGTCCTTCGCCATTTAATAAAACACAAGAAAAATCATATCCTTCATAAATAATAGAACTGTAGGAGGATCTCACCATAGCCCTCCGCATTTCACGCACGATTGAGCTAAGGGCCTCGTTAATAATGGCAACTGTGGTGAGATCAATTTTTTTCAAAATTAAAATCCTTTTCCCAAGCTTGCCAAAAAGTTACATTTTCTTTATTGCTTTACAAGCTCGGTTAGTTGCTTCAAACGTTGCCTCTAAATCGTCTTCAGAGTGTTTTATCGAGATAAACCGTCTATTCCCTGGCAATACAAATATTCCTTGATGCAGTAACTCCGCTTCAAACAACGACATTTTTTTTGCGTCTGCAAGCAATAATTCTCGCCAATTCGAGGGCTCAGTCTCAGTGAAAAGCATATGCCACATAGGTCCCTCTCCAAACACCAAAACATTTAAACCCTCGTCAAAAAATATTTTTCTCAAACCTTCTTTCAACTTTTCAGCCATCAAAAAAGTTTTCTCATACAATCTGGAATCCTCTTCGAGTACGTCTAATGTGGCGATCCCGGCAGCGCACCCCAGCATATGACCCTGCAATGTGCCATTCTGGTATACGTAATCGGGTTGTCCCTTATTAGAGGGATTGGCTTGATCCATAATGTCAGCTCTTCCGGCAACCAATCCTACGGGGAGGCCTCCGCCTAAAATTTTTGCGTAAGTCGCCAAATCTGGTTTAATTGAAAAAAATTCTTGAGCGCCCCCGAGTCCTAATCTGAATCCAGTAACAACCTCATCCAAAATCATCAGAACTCCGTATTTTGTGCATAAGTCCCTGACGTTTTGTAAAAAATTATCGTGGGGATAAATTATGCGCTGGATAGGTTCGATAATCACAGCAGCGATTTCACCACTATAATTTTTAAACAGATCTTCGAGCGCAGAAGGATCGTTGTAAGGACAGATGAGTGCTAATTCCCTTACAGCCCTTGGAATACCTGATGTGTCAGGTGAACCATTAGGAAAATTTAATGGATTTTTTGGGGTAGTGCTCATTTGCACATAGTCATGGCCTCCATGGTAAGCACCCTCAAATTTAACGATTCTTTCACGCTTCTTAAATGCTCTTGCCAGACGTATTGCATGAAATGTCGCATCAGAGCCTGAAGTAGTGAATCTCATCTTTTCTGCACAAGGTATTATTTTTTCTAAGCGTTGCGCTAAATCCAAAGCTAATTCATTTAGGTAGGCAAAAAAATGTGCACCATGACCGATTTGATCTTTTATTGCTTTTTCAATACTTGGATGTGAATGCCCAAGGAAGAATGTTCCGGAGCCCAAAACATAGTCTATGTATTCGTTATTTGAGGTGTCCCAAAATCTTGAGCCTTTGCCATGACTGAATACAAATTTGGATTTTTCAGCCAAAGCATTGCCACCAAGCGCCCCTCCTGGCAGTAGACGCTTTGCATCGTTGAAAGATTTTTTTTCTCTTTCGCTCAATTTTTTTCGGCCAATTTTATTTGGTCGAGAAGACTTATCAGTCGTTAGAATTGCAAATTCATTTCGTTCCATTTTCTATTTGGCTCACCCTTATTAACAGACAACCTTTATCAAACGCCCTATCTACATGTTAAAAAAAGATACGAATGCTATCAAGATTATTATATAATTTTATCTTAATAAGAATTACTTTTATTTTTTTGAACCTCAAAGCACAAAGGAGAAATACATGCCCACTTCGAAGATTTATGGACTTAAAACCAATTTAAATCCCATAAAGGAAGAACTGTCAGCAGTAATAAATTCATGTGTTTCAAACGCTCTCAATTTTCCAAAAGAGAAACGGTTACAACGTTTTTTTCCTATGGAAAAAGAAGATTTTTATCATGGTGAGGGAAGATCAGATAAGTACACAATTATCGAAATCGCTTTATTTGAGGGGCGTAGCAAAGAAACCATAAGAGAGTTGATTACTTCTTTGTACTCAGAAATAGAAAAAAATTTTGGGATATCAAAAGTTGATGTTGATATACTAGTTTTAGAACTGCCAAAACACAATTGGGGTCTCCAAGGTGCACTAGGTGACGAACAAAACCTAGGTTACAAGGTTGAAATTTGAATAGGGAATAAAGCAAAATTGATCATTAAAAAAAATTATTTTGAAATTGTTATTTGTAGCGGGAGACGTAATGAAATTGGAAAAATTTAGAACTGAATTTTCGGGTGATTTTCACAATTTCATAAATAATGAATTTGTTCCACCAGTTTCAAATGAATATCTGGATACCGAAGATCCATACACAGGAAAAAAGTGGGCGAACATTCCAAAAAGTAACGCTAGCGACGTAAATAAAGCAGTTGAGTCGGCGAAAAACGCGAGGGAGTCGTGGGCTGCAACCAATCCAGTTAAGAGAGCTAAGTTGTTATTCAGATTAGCCGATCTGATAGACAAAAATTATGATGAATTGGCAAGTATTGAAGTAAGGGATAATGGCAAACTCTATGCAGAAATGGTTGGGCAAACACAGTACATAGCGGAATACTACCGTTATTACGCGGGATTAGCTGATAAAATTGAAGGGAGAGTTATCTCTACAGATAAATTAAATATGTTTAATTACACTCTGTTTGAACCATTAGGAATTATTGGGATGATAACTCCATGGAATTCCCCCCTGATGCTTCTTACATGGAAGCTAGCACCCGCCCTCGCTGCTGGAAATGTAGCTGTAATAAAACCATCAGAATTTACTTCAAGTTCTACCGTGGTATTTATGAATTTGATCAAAGACGCAGGGTTCCCGCCGGGTGTGGTTAATGTGGTTTGTGGTCTTGGTATAGAAGCTGGAACAGCAATTGTTAACCATCCAGACATAGCAAAAATAGCATTCACTGGTTCAGATCAATCTGGTCAAATTATTTACGAAGCTGCCGCAAAAGGAATTAAACATGTTTGCCTTGAACTTGGTGGAAAATCGCCCAATATCGTTTTTGAGGACGCTGACTTAGATGCGGCAGTGGCAGGAGTTATCTCTGGAATCTTTGCCGCCAGTGGTCAAACTTGTATAGCTGGATCACGGCTTTTAGTACAATCTTCGATCTACAAAAAATTTATGACCAAACTCTTAGATGTTGCATCTAAGGCAAAGGTGGGAAATCCTATGCTCCCAGATACTAATGTTGGGCCTGTGGCAACCAAACCACAGTTCAAAAAAGTCCTTGATTATATTGATATTGGAAAATCAGAAGGCGCCAAATGCCTTCTTGGTGGTGACGTCTTCAAAGGAGACGGGCCACAAGGCGGGCTAATGGTACAACCCACAATTTTCACAGAATGCAATAACAATATGAGAATAGCGAGAGAAGAGATTTTTGGTCCAGTTCTATCGACGATAATATTCGATACAGAGGATCAAGCTTTTTCAATTGCAAATGATACTGCCTTCGGTCTGGGGGCAGGAATTTGGACAAATGATATAGGAAAAGCACATAATGGTGCGAGCCGTATAAACGCAGGAACTGTTTGGGTAAATACCTACCGAGTTGTGAGCTACACCTCTCCTTTTGGAGGATACAAACGGAGCGGAATTGGAAAAGAAGGAGGTATAGAAGCAATAATGGAGTATATGCAAACTAAATCTGTATGGATTTGTACGAAACCAAACACGGATAATCCGTTTGTTATGAAATAGCAAAGTCGAGTTCAGGGGTTCTTTTTTAGGAGGGCAAGTTGTTAGACATTGATTTAATTAGAAGAGAGATCAAGGCCTGTGTTTTTGACCAATATGGAACTATTGTGGACATGCAGGGTTTTCTAACTGAATATTCGGCACCATTTCTAAAAGAAAAAGGTTGGGAGGGAAATCCAAATAGATTTGTAACGTGGTGGCGGAGAACGCATTTTGAAAATTCAATGATTGATGCCCTTTGTGATAGGGGACATACACCATATCGAGAGATTGGCCATAGAGCGGTCTCATTTACATTGGAGAGAGCTGGCATAGAGCACACGAGCCAAGAGGTTCAAGATTTGGTCTCTGCCATTGAACGAATCACCCCTTTTCCTGAGGTGCCTGGTGCGCTAGCGAAGTTGCATAAAGATTACAAACTTGCCATCTTATCAAATGGTGACAGGGACATGCTTGAGGCAGCAAAACCCTATATTGGTTACAAATTCGATATGACAATCTCTGTGCAAGAAGCGGGTTATTTTAAACCGCATAGGAAAACATATGAAAAGGCGGCCGAATTACTCGGACTTGAACCGATGGAATGTCTATTCGTGGCTAACCATACTTTTGACTGTGTGGGAGCAAAAGCTGCGGGTATGCGAACGGTTTTTATTGATCGACGAAAACGTCCATTTGGTCAAACACACCATGCTCCCGACTTGATTGTCTCAGATATGCAGGAATTAGCGGATTTAATGAGACCTTGAGATGAATAAAAAAGTTGAAGCTTCTTTTTTTAAACATTTATTAGTTGTTTCGATTGAGCAAGCAGTTGCAGCGCCCATTTGCAGCATGCGATTTGCGGACGCTGGAGCTCGCGTCATAAAAGTTGAACCGACTATAGGAGAAACCGCAAGACACTATGATAATAGCATTGAGGGCGAAAGTGCATATTTTTCGTCCTTGAACAGAGGTAAAGAAAGCTTAGCGTTAAATTTGCGAAAAGATCACGATTTTTCTCTTCTGAAAAAAATTCTTTCAAAAACTGATGTTTTTATAAGAAATACTAGCCCAGGTTCAATGGCCAATATCGGGCTTGGAGCTTCCCAACTACTCAACGAATTCAAGAGACTTATAGTTGTAGACCTTGTTGGCTATGGGCAAGACACCGAATACTCTCATATGAAAGCATACGACTTGCTGGTTCAGGCCGAAAGTGGACTTTGCAGTATAACAGGAAGCCCCAATGAACCCTCAAAAGTGGGCATATCCATCGCTGATATGGGAACGGGAATGAATGCCTATTCAGCGATTTTAGAAGCGCTTTTGGAGAGAGAGTCTAATGGCACCGGTAAAGCATTGGAAATCACAATGTTTGACACCGTGGCAGAGTGGATGTCAGTACCACTTCTTCATTATGAACATGCAAATATAGAAACAAAACGGCACGGAATGGCTCATTCTTCAATATATCCTTATCGACCATATAGTTGTTCAGACGGGGACGTATTAATAGCGGTTCAGAATAATGATCAATGGAAAATTTTTTGTGACATCGTTTTATCAAAGCCCATGTTGGCCGACAATAAACTGTATAAAGATAATGCATCAAGAGTTGAAAATAGAATTTTACTTGATCAAGAAATTGACGAAGTTTTTAAGGACCTAACCACTAACACATTGAAGAAATTGCTAAAAAAATCTGGTATCGCATTTGGGCAAATCAATACTGTAAAAGAGTTAAGTAAACATTTAGCTCTAAAAAAACAAGTTATAGAAATTAATAAGAAAAAAATTACGACACCCGCCTCCCCTCTAGTGAAAGAAAATGGTGTTGTCAAAAGAATTCCCAAAATAGGCGAACATAACTCAAAAATAAATGAGGAGTTTAGTAAGGAAAATCCATCGGGCTGAATTTACAAACACATTTCCGATTTTTTTTTTG
The DNA here is from genome assembly GCA_003282865.1 of SAR116 cluster bacterium AG-325-I21. Lineage (GTDB taxonomy): Bacteria > Pseudomonadota > Alphaproteobacteria > Puniceispirillales > Puniceispirillaceae > UBA3439. The sequence continues at coordinate 17,931 of QBYK01000014.1, forward strand.
GGGTTTTTTATACGTTAACGGATATTTAGGATTTGTTATGTATTTTGCGATCCGATATAGGCATGGAAGAAACTTACAAATTTCATCTTTTTAAGATGGTTTTAGGAAAACGCCTTGCTTGGCTGGAATGGTTGACCGATTTATCTTTTCTGGTACTTTATAACGGCTGTTCTCCCCATGCATTCTAGCAAATTCGACACTAAGATAATTTAGCGTGGTATATGGCAATTGAATTAGAAAGTGAAATTAATTATCTCGCATTGGCTCGTACACTAGTTAATCCAGTGCGAGAGGCGGGCCAGGCTATCATGGATATTTACCAGCTCGGTGCATCTGCAAACATAAAGGATGATGGCAGCCCGGTATCCAAAGCTGACCTGGCTTCAGAGGCGATCTTATTACCTGCGATATCAGTTGTAGCACCAGCTATTCAAATTGTTTCCGAAGAAAATGCTACCAGTCATGGATTTGCAGTTACTGACCGCTTTTTTTTGGTTGACCCGCTAGATGGTACAAAAGAATTTTTAAAGGCAGATAATAAAGGTGCATTCACTGTCAACATCGGCCTTGTCAAGGATGAGGTGCCTGTGATGGGCGTCGTTTATGCCCCGGCTTTAGACCGACTTTTTTTTGGTGCGCAGGATGCAGGCGCGTTTGAAATGCACGGAAATGTTTGCCGCAAGATTGAAGTCCGGAAGCCGCCTGCAGACGGTTGGACTGCGGTCGCCAGTGAGTCTCATCGAGATAAGGCTACCAATGATTGGTTGCAAGCCCATGGTATTGGCAACACCATTGCAATTGGGTCATCTTTAAAATTTTGTTTGATTGCTGCCGGTGAAGCGGATGCCTATCCTCGGTATGGTCCAACAATGGAGTGGGACACGGCTGCGGCGGATGCTATATTGCGAGCTGCGGGTGGCAGCGTTTTGACCGCGAATGGACACGTGCTCGGTTATGGTAAACCGGGCTATCGTAATACTTCGTTTTTTGCCTTTGGTCGTGGATCACCTGCTTTATTCCAAAAGAAGATACTCTATGATTATTGATTGTCACGGCCATTACACAACAACACCACCCCAGATCGAGGCCTATCGCAATAAACAGCGTGCCCTTCTGGCTAAGGACCAAAATCACATGTTTGTAAAGGGGCACGTAACAATTTCGGATGATGAAATCCGTGACTCTATCGTCAATAACCAGTTGAAATTACAAAAAGACCGGGGCACTGATGTCACCATTTTTTCACCTCGGGCCAGCTGGATGGGGCAGGATCTTGGCAATGCAAGTACATCAGCAGCGTGGACCGGGATTTGTAATGACTTGATCCGCCGTGTGTGTGATCTCTTTCCTAGAAATTTCGCACCAGTATGCCAACTGCCACAAAGCCCCGGGACATCACTTGACGCCAGCATCAAAGAATTAACGCGTTGTGTTGAGGAAATGGGGTTCATCGGCTGTAATCTGAATCCCGACCCATCTGGCGGGTTTTGGAAAGATCCTCGCCTAAGTGACAGGTATTGGTATCCATTCTATGAAAAAATGATTGAACTAGGTGTGCCAGCAATGATCCATGTTTCAGGTGCGTGCCAGCATTCGGTGGACACAACATCCAGTTTTTATCTTGGGGCTGATACAACGGCATTTACCCAGCTTTTATTTTCAGATGTTTTTATTGATTTTCCAGATTTGAAATTGATCATTCCCCATGGGGGTGGTGCGGTCCCATATCATTGGGGTCGGTTCCGTGGCATCGCTCAAGATCGTGGCCTTGGTGACCTTGATGAGCGAGTGCTTGGCAATATTTATTTCGACACATGCGTTTATCATCAGCTTGGCATTGACCTGTTGCTCGATGTCATCCCCAGCAAAAACATTCTTTTTGCATCCGAGATGATTGGTGCAGTACGTGGTATTGACCCCAGGACTGGCCATTATTACGATGATACCAAAAGGTACATTGATGAGAATAAAGCTCTTGACTCCGCGGCCAAACAAGCGATTTTTGAGGGTAATGCGCGGCGTGTTTTCAGCCGATTAAACCTGTAAAAGTCAAAGCTAGCTGCTGAAATAATGCGCTTCGATGGACCGACAAAGTTTGTGATAAATTGGTAGGTGCATCTCTTGAATTTGAGCTACATCATCAGATGGAACGTCAATTAGAACATCGCAATGTGGGGCTAGTAGACCGCCACCCTCCCCGGTAAGTCCAATCACGGTTATCCGCTTTGCCCGTGCAACCTTGGCGGCCAGTACCACGTTTTTAGAATTGCCGGATGTCGATATGGCAAGCAAGGTATCGCCAGCAATGCCAAGCCCCCATATTTGTTGTGCAAAGATGATTTCAGTATCAAGATCATTCGCTATGGCCGTAATTAAGGATGAATGGCTGATAAGCGATAAAGCTGGCAGGCCATATTGAAGTTTCTTACCAAGAAAAACTGCATCTTCGCCACAGGTTTTGGCTAAATGGTTTTGATCGGCAGATGATAATGATCTTGGCAAATAAAAGCCCTTCATTAATTCGCCGACAATATGTTCACAATCGGCCGCGCTTCCACCATTGCCGCAAATCATCAATTTGCCCCCAGTGTCATAGCAGGCAATCAGCCTCTCAACAGCCGCGTTAATTTTGCTCCGCTGGCTGCGATCGCTAAAACTTTCCTGCTTACTCATCCGGGTCCCCTTGAAAACATCGGTAGGCCAATTCCCCTAAGGAAATTATATTATTAGGATATCGAAGTAAAAGTGCAATTAATACCCTGCTATCCTATAGCACAATTATCAATTAATCTGGTTGAACCGAGCCATATAGCGACAAAAATTCGGCTAGTGGCTGTTGGTTTCTCGCAAGGTTGGAAATCATCTGGCTGGCGAAGATCAAAATAGTCAATCTTACCAAATCCGGCTTTTTGCAGCTGGTCTTTTGCTTGACAAATTGCGGTATTAATGTCTCTTCCACCATCAATTAGCGCACGGGTGGTTTGCATTTGGGCATAGATCTGCGGGGCAAGGCGACGCTGTGCCGAGGTTAAGTATTGATTGCGCGATGACAGGGCTAGCCCATCTGCCTCGCGGATTGTTGGATGTGCTAATATGCCGATGTTCATATCAAGATCGCGAACCATTTGGCGAATAACTGCAAGTTGTTGAAAATCCTTTTCACCAAAAATCGCAAAATCAGCAGGAATATGGTTGAACAGTTTGGACACAACCGTGGCGACACCAGGGAAAAAATGTGGTCTCGCCTCTCCTTCCATTGGCAGTGCAACCCCGCTTGGAATGATATTAGTAGCATGGGCGGCATCATAGATGCCGTTGGGTGCATAGATGACATCACACCCACCCTCAGCAGCAATGACATCAAAGTCAGTATCAATTGTGCGGGGATAACTATCAAAATCCTCATCAGTTCCAAATTGTGTGGGGTTTACATAGATGCTGACAACAACACGTGCAGCGGTTTTGCGTGCCCTCTCAATCAGTGCTAAATGTCCCCGATGGATGTTGCCCATAGTAGGGACAAGACATACCGTTTCACCTGATCCTTGCCATGCTTTTGTGACCGCAATCATATCAGTCTTTTTATGCAGAATTTTCATGTAGCTCCCTTGCTGCTCGCTAAATCTTCTTTGGTAAAAAAAGATGATCTTTGGCTGGAAAGCTGCCATCGATCACAGCTGCGCAGTAGCATTCTGCAGCGCCCGAGATTTCATCTTGCAGGTTAGTAAATTTACGAACAAATTTTGGTGTAAATGCGTCATAAAGGCCAAGCATGTCATCTGTCACAAGAATTTGCCCGTCACAGGCTGCGGATGCCCCAATTCCAATAGTGAGCACTTTAGATGATTTTGCAATCGACGCTGCAACAGGCTCAACAATGCCTTCCATGACAATGCCAAAAACACCGGCCTCAGCAAGCACATTTGAGTCGTTATGCAATTGACTAGCTTCATTAGCGGTATGACCTTTAATGCGAAAGGCCATTCCCGCCATCGTGCGCTGCGGTAATAGCCCAATATGTCCCAGAACGGGGATACCAGATTCAACGAGGCATTTTACATGGGGCGCGAAGTCAGCTCCACCCTCAAGCTTAACCGCATCAGCACCAGTCTTAGTCATGATTTCATTGGCGGTAACCGATGCTTGTTTTGGACTATTTTCATAGCTGCCTGATGGCAAATCAATTACGACAAGAGCTGATTTCCGCCGACGCATAACGGCCTGACCATGCCGGATCATCATGTTAAGATCTACATTTTGCGTAGTTTCCATTCCGTAGACAACCATCCCAACTGAGTCTCCCACAAGAAGCATATCGCAATGTGGATCAAGTGCATTTGCCATGGGCGCACTATAAGCGGTCAGGCAAACAATCTTGCGCTGGCCCTTTAGAGCAACAAAGTTATTGATCGTGGGTTTTCCAAGCATAGAGTTAATCTCATTACAAGTGAGGATGTCTGGGTCACTCTCTATTAACTAAAGCAAATCATTGAATAGACGGCTACGGGTAACATATATTCCCCTTGCTAGCGATAGATTTTTATCATGTTGCCTGTTGGGCTTGTCACTTGACCTAAACCTTGCCGATGCTAGCATAAAGAGACAAATTTTTTATGTGAAAATGCAATTTGCTCTGGTCAAATGTAGCCGGTGAATTGTGATATGAGTTTTTTCTGGTTAATAGGCAACCCTCTGGCACAAGCTTGTTTCTATTTTATAAGGACCATCATGACCCATCCAACAATCATCATGGCTGCACCAAACGGTGCACGTAAAGTTAAAACTGATCATCCGGCATTGCCGGTAACCATTGCGGAAACAATTGCCGCTGCCAAGGAATGCCATGCGGCTGGTGCTAGCATACTGCATGCGCATGTGCGCGATGATGATGGTAAGCACCTTCTTGACTCAGGGCGGTACCAAACTTTGTTAGAAGGGTTACGGACCGAAGTACCAAATATGCTAGTTCAGATCACAACCGAGGCGGTTGGCATTTATACCCCTCAGCAGCAGTCCAAATTGGTTTTTGATTTGAAACCAGATTTTGTGTCTGTTGGATTTCGTGAAATGATTGGTGATGGTAGTCAAGTGGCGCGCGATCATGCCGCCCATTTTTATCACCATAGCCTGGATAGTCGAATTCATATTCAGCATATCTTATATGATGTTGATGATCTTGCCCGGTTTCGAAAGGCGATGGCAGGCGGCATTCTGCCAAAATCTCGCCCACATGTGTTGCTAGTTCTGGGCCGCTACAGCGGTAATTTCCAGTCTGATCCCAGAGAAATTGATCCGTTTATTGCTGATGGGCTGCCGGATATGGCAAGCTGGTCAATATGCGCTTTTGGCTATCGTGAATTTGATGTGATGATTGAGGCTATTAAAAATGGCGGCAACTGTCGGGTTGGATTTGAGAACAATCTTCACTTAAAGGATGGAACGCTGGCTTTAACAAGTGCTGATCTTGTGCGGCAACTTGCAGATGCCTGTCAACCGGCAACACGAGGGGAAACGCTGGAAATATTCTCCCTGTAGCCACGGCCGCCCTTTCAATCCTTTTCTTTAAAGCTAACTATTCTGCGACTTGCTGTTCCCAGAATTCCATAGGTGGGCAGCTACAAATTAATCAACGATCGCCAAGTGCATTATTGTCTCGGTTAACTGGCGGCCAGTATTTATTTTTCTGTTGATTGCCTTCAGGGTCTCCAGCCTGTTTTCGGCTATAGGGATGGGTGCAGACATCCTGCATTATATCATCGGAAGTATGCGGTGCATTCACCAGTGGATTGTCGTCTCGCGGCCAGACTCCAATGGCAACATTATTAATTTCATTAGCAATAGCAATCATCGCATCACAGAACCTATCTATCTCGGCAAGTGACTCAGACTCTGTTGGCTCAATCATTAATGTGCCGGCCACAGGAAATGACATCGTTGGGGCATGAAAACCGTAATCGATAAGGCGCTTGGCAATATCTTGATTGGTAATGCTATTGGCACCCTGAATTTGGCGTATGTCAATGCTACATTCATGGGCAACGCGGCCACTGCGTCCGGTGTATAAAATCGGATATGCATCGCTCAGACGGTGAGCAGTATAGTTTGCAGAAAGAATAGCTGATGCTGTTGCGGTTGCCAGACCATCCGGTCCCATCATACGAATATAGGCATAAGTGATAGGCAGAATGCCGGTAGAATATTGCACTGGAATATTCCAGCCAGCAAACGGCATCATGCGCGCGCCATAGGCAACGTGGAAATCATAAAGTGGGGTTCGTTTGAGGTCCACTGGTCTAATCCTTTGGCTCCACGTTAGAGGGTGAATACCAATGTTGGCATTCACCCCGTCTGTCGCGGAACCTGAGAGATTAGCCGGTCCAAGCCAAGGTTTGAGCTACCTCGTTTTGTTAATTGAACCGGATACTATCGGGCCCAATTCCTCGCCAGTTTTCCCCGTCGGTGGACACTGCCGTGTCACTTTCCAGAGTGCTCACATGAAAGAGTACGTTTACCTGAGAGTTTCTGGGGGTTTTGCTCCTACGGTGTTGCCAAAGTGGTGCGATTTCCACTGACATGCTCTCCCCTCTCATGTTTGGAACTTTTTTAAATTAAGGTATTTTTCAGTGCGGGGCAAGCCGCTGAACTAAAGAGACTTTATGAATCTAAAAAGGATTGGAAAATGTACTTGAGAAACCGCCTGCTTATACTCATATAATCATAAACGAATTTCGTTTCTACGGCACACGCCAGAAGAGTGAAAGGTCGACATGTCTGAGTCTTGTCCAATTTGGAGTCTTGAAGACCTCTATGCAGGGGTCGGTTCACCTGAACTCGAGACTGATATAGCTCAATGCCGTAAAGCCGCAAAGCAACTCGAGACCAAATGGCGAGGCCGACTTGGGGAATTAACTGCGAACCAGCTCATTGATGTGATAAACAGCTATGAGACGATATTGGAACTCCTTGGTAAGGTGCAAAGTTACGCCCAGCTTTTATTTGCGGCCAATACGAACGATGCAGCGATTGCCAAGCATCACCAATCAGTACGCGAGGTCGGAGCGGAGATTGGGGCGGCGCTTTTATTTGTTGAATTAGAGCTAGCTAAGATAGACGAAGGCCGTATGGCAGATCTATTGAAAGCTGGTGGGCTGGAACACTTCGCACCTTGGCTGCGGCGGGTGCGGGCCATGGCACCTTTTCAGCTTTCTGATGAAATTGAAAAGATGATTGCCGAACGGTCCCCAACTGGCAGCGGAGCATGGGTCCGGTTATTCGATGAAACAACGACATCAATGCGATTTGCCTTTCAGGGATCGGAGGTGACCGAAGCTGAGATTCTGGATGCTTTATCTAGTTCAGACCCTGCAAAACGTAAAGAGGCTGGTCATTCACTTTCAACCACATTAAAGGATCATCAACGCCTTTTGTCTCTGGTTATCAACACGATTGCTAAAGATAAACAAATTGAAGATAGCTGGCGTGGATTTGATCGCCCTGTTTCATCGCGTAATCTTGCAAATGATGTTGACGATAATGTAGTCGACGCACTGGTTAAGGCGGTAAATGCCCGGAATGAAGATTTATCCCACCGTTATTATACGTTAAAAGCAGGATGGATGGACAAAAAGCAGATTGATTGGTGGGATCGTAATGCGCCTTTGCCGGGTGATAATGACCGGAAATATAGTTGGACCGATGCTAAAGAAATTGTTCTAGACGCGTTTAGTGGCTTTGATGCCGACATGGCTGAAATTGCCAGACCATTTTTTGCCAAGAATTGGATTGATGCAGCCCCGCGTGCGGGAAAAAGCTCAGGGGCGTTCTCGCATCCGGTCGTGCCTTCAGCGCATCCTTACATATTAATGAATTTTGCCGGAAAGTCGCGTGATGTGATGACTCTTGCTCATGAAATGGGCCATGGTATTCATCAAGTTCTTGCCTCTGAGCAGGGATATCTAATGTCAGACACTCCGTTGACCTTAGCTGAAACCGCGTCTGTATTTGCTGAAATGCTGGCCTTCCGCCGACTTGTTGACAATGAAAGTGATGCGAATGTGAGGCGATTATTATTAGCAGGTAAGGTCGAGGATATGTTGAATACGGTTGTCAGGCAAGTCGCTTTTCATAATTTTGAGACTCAGCTTCATGATCGCCGTGCTGAGGCCGAACTAACAGCTGATGAAATTTCTGATATATGGATGGCGACCCAGCGTGTTGCATTGGGCCCAGCGATCAAAATTGGCGAAGATTACCGTTCAATCTGGGGCTATGTCCCGCATTTTGTTCATACGCCATTTTATGTGTACGCCTATGCGTTTGGCGACTGCTTGGTTAATGCGTTATGGCAGAAATACCAGCTGGCGCAGATAAATAAAACTGATGATATATTCATTCAAAATTATAAGGATCTTCTGAAAGCAGGTGGAAAAGATCGTTATGATGTCGCACTTAAACGTTTTGATTTGGATGCCGGTAAACCAGCCTTTTGGTCACTTGGCCTTGATATGATTAGCGGCATGATTAATGAATTGGAAGGCCTGGCATAATGGCTAAAATTTATGAGCATGACAAGGCCAGTAATCGACCGTTTGGGGGTCGAATCCGACGCTACGCGAAGGTAACCTCGACAATGGGGGGGCTTGCAGCGCGGGTAGCTGGCGAGCGTTACCTTGGTTGGAATATTGACCGTGAAAAACATGCCGCTGACTTACGCGAAGCACTCGGTGGTTTAAAAGGACCAATCATGAAGGTGGCGCAGATCCTATCGACAATTCCTGACGCTTTGCCAACAGAATATGCTGAAGAACTTGCGGGGTTGCAGGCTGATGCGCCTGAAATGGGCTGGTTGTTTACTAAACGTCGGATGGCCGCTGAATTAGGAACTAATTGGCAGCAGAATTTTAGTAAATTTAACCGCGATGCGGTGTCAGCAGCGTCACTTGGACAGGTACACCAGGCTGTCGGGCTTGATAACAAGTCGCTGGCAATTAAATTGCAATATCCTGATATGCATTCGGCAATTGAAGCTGATCTAAAACAATTGAAACTCCTGTTCCAGCTCTATGAACGTTATGATTCGGCTATCTCAACGTCTGATATTTATGACGAACTGTCTGAACGGTTACTTGAAGAGCTAGATTATCGAAGAGAAGCCAAGAATATGCATCTCTACCAAATTATGCTTGCAAATGAAAGCAAGGTGCAGGTGCCCAACCACATCCCTGAATTATCAACTGATCGATTGCTAACCATGAATTGGCTCGATGGTAAACGCTTGATGCCATTTCTTGAAACAAACCCGGATCAGGAAACGCGAAATGAAATTGCAAAAACCATGTTTCGCGTATGGTATGTACCTTTTTATTATTACGGAGTTATACATGGTGACCCACATCTTGGCAATTATTCGATCGCAGATGACCATAGTATCAATCTTATGGACTTTGGATCAATAAGGATATTCCGGCCGCAATTTGTCGCTGGGGTGATTGAACTATATAGGGCTTTGCGGGATGATAACCGGGATCAGGCGATTGATGCCTATGAACGCTGGGGTTTTGTTGGGTTAGACAATGAGGCCATTGATGTCTTGAACATGTGGGCAGAATTCATCTATGCCCCCCTTCTTGAAAATCGTGTACGACCAATCCAGCAAATGCGCGGTGGAAGTGCGGGCCGCGAACTTGCCGGCAAGGTTCATGCCGAATTAAAACGGATTGGCGGCATCAAACCACCACGTGAATTTGTTTTGACGGACCGCGCGGCGGTTGGTCTTGGCTCAGTATTTATGCATCTTGGTGCAGAGGTCAATTGGCATGAATTATTTCATGAATTAATTGATGATTTCTCGGTGGAAGCGTTGGCCAAAAGGCAACGGGAATCTGCGTTTAAAGTAGGGCTACCCGACGAGCTTGTTTTGAATAGCCTGAGTTAGGTGCCAACTCCCGCGGTATTGGCAAATAAAATGGCGTTGTTTGAACGCAATGTTATGCTTGAGATCTTCGGCAACTTGTCAGTTGTTTGAAATGAGTGTTAAGAGCTGGTCTAGCGACGCTTTCGCATCACCGTAAAACATACGTGTATTTTCTTTGAAAAACAGGGGATTCTCAATACCTGAATAGCCGGTCCCTTGGCCTCGCTTAGAGACAAAAACTTGTTTTGCTTTCCAGCATTCCAAAACTGGCATACCAGCGATAGGGCTATTTGGATCTTCTTGCGCCGCAGGATTTACGATGTCATTAGATCCGATCACGATTGCGACGTCTGTCTCAGGAAAATCATCATTTATCTCATCCATTTCAAGGACGATGTCATATGGCACCTTTGCCTCTGCTAAAAGGACGTTCATGTGACCCGGAAGTCGGCCCGCGACAGGGTGAATCGCAAACCTAATTGTCTTACCCTTCGCGCGAAGCCTTCGGGTAAGTTCTGCAACATTTTGTTGGGCTTGGGCTACTGCCATGCCGTATCCTGGGATAATGACGACGCTGTCAGCATCTTGTAGCGCCGCCGCAACGCCATCTGCGTCAATGGCGATTTGTTCTCCCTCGACTTCCATTTGGGGGCCGGCTGCGCCGCCAAAACCGCCGAGTATAACACTGATGAATGAACGGTTCATTGCTTTGCACATAATGTAAGACAAAATGGCACCAGAAGAGCCAACTAGAGCTCCAACAACGATTAGAAGGTCATTACCGAGGCTGAATCCAATTGCCGCTGCCGCCCAACCAGAATATGAATTCAACATAGAAACAACCACGGGCATATCGGCGCCACCAATGCCCATAATCAAGTGGCACCCAATGAAAAGTGCAAGAAGGGTTAGGATCGTGAGTGGTAAAAGCTCGCCTGAATTTAAGTACCAGAAAAGACATGCTAATGACGATATCGCGGCTGTGGCGTTCAAGATATGACCGCCTGGGAGTTTGGTTGCCGTTGATGTGACTTTACCTGAAAGTTTTCCATACGCAATTACGGAGCCAGTGAAGGTTACGGCACCAATCCAGATTCCAAGTGATGCCTCAACGCGAAGAATATTGATTTCTATGGCGGACTTCTTTGCAAGCAACGCGGCAAAACCCTCCAAGCCCGCTTTTGTTTCGGTACTCATCCCCAAAATGTTGACAAGCTCAAAGTGTGCATTGAAACCGACAAAAACAGCAGCAAGGCCAACAAGTGCGTGCATACCTGCAACCAGTTCGGGCATTTGTGTCATCTCAACTTTCGAGGCGAGTAGATAACCTATTACTCCACCTGCTGCGATAAGAGCGACCGTGAGCTGCCAAAGTCCTGCACCAGGTCCAACAATGGTTGCCAAGACAGCCAAAGCCATACCAAATATTCCGAACCAGACGGCACGTTTTGCGCTTTCTTGGCCTGACAGTCCTCCGAGCGATAGAATGAAAAGAACAGCTGCGATAACGTAAACGGCAGTGGTAAAACCTAAACCCATTTCCCCAATATCCCTAAGATTTCTGAAACATGGCTAGCATGCGCCTGGTTACAAGGAATCCACCAAAAATATTGATCCCAGCGAAAAATACCGAAACAGCTGCTAGTAAAGTCACAATGATACTGGGCGAACCAATTTGCAAAATCGCGCCAAGAATTATTATTGACGAGATAGCATTTGTCACTGCCATTAACGGTGTATGTAAAGAGTGACTAACATTCCATATGACCTGAAATCCAACAAAAACGGATAAAACAAAAACGATAAAATGTTGCATAAAGCTGGCAGGCGCATATGCTCCAACTGACAACATAAGCGCCCCACCAATCGCCAAGAGACCAACCTGATTTTTGGTTGCTCGTTTAAATGCGGCAACCTCTTCAGCTCGAACTTCTTCTGGGGTTTGCTCTTTTACCTTTTCCTTTGTTTTTGCCGCAATGGCTTGGACCTTTGGTGCTGGAGGCGGAAATGTAATCGCGCCAGCGTGTGTTACAGTAGCGCCCCGGATAACATCATCTTCCATATTATGGACGACTTGACCATCCTTATCTGGGGTTAAATCTGTCATCATGTGACGGATATTAGTGGCATATAGAGTGGAGGACTGCGCCGCCATGCGGCTAGGAAAATCAGTATAACCAATCACTGTGACACCATTATCGCTAATGATCTTTTGATCAGGAGCAGTCAACTCACAATTGCCGCCGCGCTCGGCAGCAAGATCAACAATAACGGAACCCGGCTTCATTGTCGAAACCATATCCGCAAGCCATAGTTTTGGCGCGTCTCGCCCTGGTATCAACGCGGTTGTAATGACGATATCAACCTCTGGAGCCAATTCCCGAAACTTAGCTAGTTGCTTTTCACGAAATTCCGGGCTGGAAGGTGAGGCGTAACCGCCGGTCTCAGCACCATCTTGGCTCGTTTCTTCGAAATCGAGATAAACAAATTCGGCTCCCATAGACTCGATCTGTTCCGCCACTTCTGGCCTCACATCAAAAGCATAGGTAATGGCACCAAGTGACGTTGCTGTGCCGATTGCTGCCAAACCAGCGACGCCAGCACCTATAATCAAAACCTTTGCTGGTGGTACTTTGCCAGCAGCGGTAATTTGACCTGTAAAAAAACGGCCAAAGTTATTTCCAGCCTCAATTACCGAACGGTAACCAGCTATGTTTGCCATAGAAGAAAGCGCATCCATTTTTTGTGCGCGGCTGAATCTAGGCACCATGTCCATTGCAATGACGTTGGCATTGTTTTTGGCAATCAAAGCCATCTGGTCGGGATTTTGCGCCGGATAAAAAAACGAAATTAAAAGCTTGCCTTTGGCTAGATTGTTAACCTCTTTTGCTTCGGGCGGCCGGACCTTCGTAATGATATCGGAGGATTTCCATAAATCTCTGGCTGTTTTTAACACTTTGACACCAACTGCACTATACGCGGTATCAGGAAAACCCGCATTGTCTCCTGCGCCAGCTTGAATTATGCATTCATAGCCAAGCTTTTGCAATTGTAGGGCGCTGTCTGGTGTCATTGCGACGCGCTTTTCATCAGCAGCTATTTCTTTTGGGGTGCCAATAATCATTTTCCAAGATCCAATAAAGGGGAAGAGGGTATTTAAGTTTTCTTGTTTTGGCTTATCAGTCGAGACTATGCAAGTCTAAAGCGCGGCCAAAGGTCATTGGGGGTGTTTTGGATATTTATGCTGTCACATGAAAAACCGCCACAAAGGCTGGCGGTTAAAATTTGTTGAGGTGAAAGTGATCTCTTCGGGGCCTAGTATCCTTCTCTTTCTAAACGCTTGCGCATCAGTTTACGCACCCGGCGCGTAGATTCTGCGGCCTCACGTGCTCGGCGCTCAGACGGCTTTTCATAAGACCGTCGGTTTTTCATTTCGCGAAACACCCCTTCGCGTTGCATTTTCTTTTTAAGAACTCGCAATGCCTGATCAACATTGTTGTCTCTAACGGTGACGTACACGTCGTTCACATCCCTTCCAAAGCTCGCTGAGTATCCATTTCAAATTGGGCCTGGGTCTATCACAGCAAAGCATACTTTGTAAACAAGAAACCTTTAATAGATAGTGCGATAGGGTGGTATTAGGTTAAAATGTGACTATATACACCAGGTCGGCCATATCTCTCATGCATGTTGCAATAAAAAATTCGAGGAAAAGCCAGAAAGCTTGAAGGTTCTTGTTTAGGAGGTCTACCAATGGGTGACGAAACAATCCAATTCGACCCAACTGCCGTTGAAATTCTGCGGGCCTCCATGCCGCACGTGCCATTTGATGGCTGGGGTGAAGCTGCACTTCTAGCAGGAGCTAATGATTATGGGCATGATGCAGAGGCTGTTCTAACTGCGTTTCCACGTGGTGCGACTGACGCGATTGCTCTCCATTCACGTCTTGCCGATCAATCGATGGTTGATGCGTTTTTAAAGCTTTCTGAAAGGCCAGAAAAAGTGCATCTGACAATACGAAAGCTTGTACTGTTACGCCTTGAGATTGCCCAGCCTGATAAGGATGCGATACGCCGGGCCGTCAGCGTGCTGGCAATGCCCGTTAATGCAAAATTATCGGCTAAACTTTTATATGAAACTGTTGATTCTATGTGGCGTGCCGCTGGTCAAAGAGATACGGACTTTTCCTTTTACACCAAGCGTGGCACTCTCGCTGCCGTGTACAGTGCGACAATGCTTGCATGGCTTGCTGACAAAAACAGCAATCTGGATAAAACTGTTGGATTCCTGGACCGTCGATTGGCTGATGTTGCCCGTATTCCTAGGCTTACCAGACCGATGCGTAGATTTATGTCCGCCGGCCAACGTTTTGCCGGTACAATTGTGCAACGTTTTGGTGGACGCCATTCGCGTTAAGTATTTTGTTCGACAAGCGCCAACATTTTAATCGACCGTATTTCGACTCTTGGGTGGATTTTGTTACGCACTTTTCTGATATATAGCCTGTCACCAAACTTTGCGCAGAATGGACATTGGGTCAAAAACCGTTATAACGCGGTTAGGGATTGAATCCATGTGTTCGTAATCATTCAAGCCGTTGTATTATTTTGCGGTGGCAAGGAGCGTATATGCCAATCAGGGTACCTGATAATTTGCCAGCGCTGAGAGCTTTGCATGCCGAGTTGGTCGACATCATACCGCAAAAGCAAGCGGTTAGACAGGATATACGGCCGTTACGCCTTTTGCTGCTTAATTTGATGCCCAAAAAACGGGATACAGAAATTCAATTTGCAAGGTTGTTTGGCAACACCCCTCTTCAGGTTGAAATGATCCTAATGACCACGGCAAGTTACACGCCGCAGAACACTGAGCCCGGTTATTTGCGGCGGTTTTATCGACAGTTGGATGATGTACGTGATGATTATTTTGACGCGTTGATTATTACCGGTGCACCCATTGAAACTTTGCCATTTGAAGATGTGAAATATTGGGTGGAACTGACCGAAATTATGGAATGGTCACGCCAGCATTGCTTCCGACGACTTGGTGTTTGTTGGGGAGCGCAGGCACTCTTGTGGCATTTTCACAAGGTGCAGAAACATGAATTAAATGCGAAGCTTTTTGGTATCTTTGAGCATCGTCTAAGCGATGTGTCTGGCCGTTTGATGCATGGTTTTACCGATCAATTTCCGATGCCGGCATCGCGCTACACTATGAATCGTAGTGAAGACCTTTTGGTGGCTGGCTTGAACGTTCTAGCTGAAGGTGGGGAGTGCGGTGCAGGGATGGTTCGAGATCCCGAAACTGGCGATTTATTCGTTTTCAACCATCTTGAATATGATGCTACCACGATTGGTGATGAGTATCACCGCGATTTGGCGGCTGGCCTAAATACAGCGTTGCCACAAAATTATTTTCCGAACGATGATCCAGCATTACCCCCAATTAATAAATGGCGGCCCTTTGCTTTTTTACTAATGGCTAACTGGATCAATGATTTATATCAGGCAACACCTTTTGATCTGAGCGGCATTGCTAAAAAAAAATAAAGCGTTAGCAGTTTGATTTTCGGTAAATCGAAATAATGCAGGCTGTCCCCAAGTTCAATAGTTGTTAAATGAGACCATGTAAATTAGGCTAACGAATCACTACTAATTCGCTGGTTTGTATGTCCCATTTTCCGGCCGGTTTTAGCCTCTGCCTTGCCATAGAGGTGTATATGTAACCCTGCTTTTTTAGCAAGCGCCTCTAGGCTACCCATGTCTTCGCCAAGCAGGTTATCCATTTGCCATGTGCCATAACAGTTGGTTCCACCCAGAGGCAAGCCAGCTACTGCGCGGACTAACTGGTTGAATTGACTGGTTTCGCAGCCTTCAATGCTCCAGTGAAATGAATTATGCGGACGTGGTGCGATCTCATTGAATAACAGACGGCTATCTTCAGTCACAAAGGTTTCCAACGTCAGCAAACCAACAAGATCCAACGCTTCGGCAAGAGCGCTGACAGCCGCCTTGCCTTCATTGATGACGGCATCTGGTAGTGGGGCGGGAGCAAAAGAACGCGCAAGAATACCATTTTTATGTTCATTAAGGCTTGCTGGAAAAGAGGATAATGAACCATCGATTGCGCGCGCTACGAGAAAGCTGGCCTCGGCGTGGAATGGGATCATTTCTTCTAGGATGGCATCATTTGTTTGCAGCGAGGCAAACGCATCTAAAAGGTCATCATTCTCCGATAGACGCAGCTGCCCCTTGCCGTCATAGCCAAGCTGGCAAGTTTTCAAAATACCATCACCGCCCAGCTCAGTCATGGCCTCGATCAAATCAGCACTGTTGGTAATATGCCAGAATCGGGGCGTTTTAATGCCGAGGTCACGGGCCAACAATTTTTCACGAATACGGTGCTGAGCCGTGTGGAGGGCAGCTTGGCCAGGGCTGGCAACGCAATGCTTAGCAAGGAATTTCATGGTACTTGCTGGTACATTTTCAAATTCACTTGTAACTGCACCAACGTTGCTAGCAAATAACGTAAGTGCTGTGTGGTCATCATAGGAAGCCTCGGTGCGTTCATGCGCAATGTCACCAGCCGGACTATCATTTGCGTCGGGGGCATAAACATGGGTTCGAAGTCCCAATTGGCTGGCAGCAATCACAATCATTCGGCCAAGCTGCCCGCTGCCAAGAATACCAATGGTTTTATGTGGCGTGAACATGGATGTGCTATTCTGGCGTTTCGGCGACACTACTGGCTTGATTTTGCCGCCATGTGACAAGTCTCTGGGTCAAGCTATCATCTGATAAGCCTATAATTTGAATTGCCAGCAAGGCAGCATTTTTGGCTCCCGGAGCACCAATGGCAAGAGTGCCTACAGGTACTCCTGCAGGCATTTGCACAATGGATAATAGTGAATCCATGCCGTTTAGTGCTGGCGACTCGATGGGCACGCCAAGAACCGGAAGGTGGGTTTGTGCGGCAATCATGCCCGGCAAGTGTGCTGCACCACCCGCTCCTGCAATAATTACCGCAAATCCCTGCTCGTGTGCGGTTTTGGCAAAGTTAGCAAGGCGCGCTGGTGTCCGGTGGGCAGAAACGATTTTCACCTCATGTGAAGTCCCAAATTGGGTGAGAATATCTGCAGCTTCTTTCATTGTTGGCCAGTCAGACTGGCTGCCCATGCAGATAGCAATGCGAGTGGGAGATGAATTCATGTTCATAGAACTCTCGATTCATGTCAGGGAAGTACGGGACCCTTCAACTTAAGTGGTCCAGACGAACAACCCAGATAACAATCCGTCTGGCCGAGATTGCAAAATTTTCATTTTTTAAGCAATGATATCTGGTAAAATACGGCTTCGAAGCTTGGCCATTTCATCCTTTAGAATAAGCTTGCGCTTTTTTAGTCTTTGCAGTTCTAGCTGATCAAAGGGCAAGTCTTGACCTAGCCTCTCAATCACAGCGTCAAGGTTGCTATGCTCACTCTGCATTATTGCAACCTGCTGCAGTATCTGCTCTTGAGTTTCAACATTGTCTTCGTTGTCTTCGTCCACACACCGCTCCTTCGCGTCATGTGCCAGCCCAAGAGCCCTATGGCAGTTCTGAAATGTTTGAAACTTGTTCTTCGGTCTGAGTTGACCCACCAGATTTTTCAATTGCTGCATTCAGATCATCTTGACGGCAAAGTCCCAGCATGGCCGGATGTTTCGCTGTGATATTGGCAATATTCCAATGTGATCGATCACGGATTTTCGAGATCGTCTCCTTGGTTGTGCCAATTAATTTTATGATTTGTGAGTCTTTTAATTCGGAGTGGTGTTTCACTAGCCACATAATCGCATCAGGTTTGTCACCGCGCCGTGCTACCGGCACATAGCGGGGGCCTTTTGTCCGCCGATTTGGCGTTGGCAAATGTGAAGTTGCCATAACGAGAATAGCAGTTTCATCCGCTTCGCAGCGATCGAGCTCGGCGCGGGTAATCTGCCCATTGAGCACTGGGTCATAGCCTTGAATGCCAACGCCAGCCTCCCCATCGGCGATGGACTGAACCTCAAGCGGGTGTAGGCTGCAAAACACACCAATTTGGTCAAAAGACAGTGAGGTGTTATCAATTAGCCACACAGCAGTGGCTTTTGGCATCAAGATTTGTGTCATTTGTTTTACCTATTGCCGCCTCAACTTGTGTCGCTATCAAATGGGCGAGCTATGAACTTTTCGTTCTATTTGTTTAAGAAAAACTCTACACTACTTATAAGCGTGATTTTTGCTTATTGCAAATGCCTTTCCTTAAGCTGAGAAAAAGCACAGATTAGTGAATAAAAAAAGTCCGAAAGGGCACACTTTAGAGGCCTACCATGGATGACGAATTGGATCAATTAAAGCCAGCAGGGCTGCCAGCCAACAAGGAGCATTGGAATATTGAGGATTTAAATGGCTATATAACGGCTTTGAAGACCGAAATAAGCAATGTTGAACAAATTGTTAGTGAAAAGACCAAGGTTCAAATGGCGGCAAATGCTCTATTTAGCAAACCTGCCGATTAGATTTTCTGCAACTTTTTGGTTCATTATTTGCCTGGATTTGCTAGCGGCACCATCCAGTCTGGAATGGCGAGCGACGCCGGGTTACCGTTGACCACAAGGCCCCCATTTTTGTCGTTTCCCGTATCAAGAATGGCGTGTATATCGCTAAGCTTTAAAAGCGCCAGACAAATTGCCATGCCTTTATCATGTGGGGCAGCTGTTTTACTGTTGCCAATGATTTTTCCATTCCAAATAATATCGCTATCCACAATGGGCGGCGTGCCAGTCATTGTAATGGGCACAAGTCGACGTTTCACCAGTCCGCGATAATGGGTTCGGGCAGTAACTTCCTGGCCAACATAACAGCCCTTTTCAAAATCTACCGCGCCCAATTGATCAAGCCCAGCCTCAAGCATTAGGGCGCGTTCGGGCGTTAGGTCAATTGCGCCTTCTGGGATGCCTGCTGCGATGCGTGCCGTGTGCCAAATATCAATTTGATCTGCTGTTGCGGTGATCTTGGTACCATTGGCAAGGATGTGTGTTCCAAGATCTGGATTGCGAGGATCAATGCATGATATACTTACATCTTCGCTACCTACCAATTGGTCTAATATTTGACCCGGTGTTTGTTTCCTAGATTGAGTTGCAGTTTTATTTTCCATCACGATAAAAAGTTTAACTTCTGGTTCAATTGCGATTTCAATTGGCCGACGAAGCCGGTAACGGCGAAGTCTCGCGCATAAATCATCACGCCGTGTTGAATCACAGCGCAAGATAAATCTGTCAGTGGCGTACCGATAGACCATCATATCAATTAGAATCCGTCCCTGCGGCGTTAATAACGCGCTTGGGCGGCCTTTACTGACCGGCAGAGTTTCAACATTCGCAGTAATGATAGATTGCAAGAAAGCACAAGAGTCATCACCTGCAACCGAAATGAAACCAGTGTCAGGATGGCTGATTATCAGGGCATCATGTGGTATCATAGACAGACCTCAATTGGCTTTTGCTAGGCTAACGGTGGTGCCTAAATATTTCTATTCGACAATGGTTATCTCACCCTTGTAGGGTGCAATATAAAAGCGCCGCTTACTAGTCCAGAAGCAGCGTTTCTTGTCCGGCCATATTTCGCGATATTTTGGCTTGTCATCAAAATAGAACACTTGTGTGCAGCCAAAATAACGAACCTTGAACTGATTTTTGCCAAGCGTCAGCTTTCCCCTATCTGTGCGCGAAATGCGGATTGCCTGAGTGCTGGAGGAAAAACATTGACCTTTTTTATTACTGCGACAAGCGGTTTCAGTGGATCCAACCATGCGGATGTATCGTAAGCGCCCCTCGGCCAGCTGAAAACCCTCATCATCGAACATCTTGCATTCATCATCAGGTGGCCGTTGACGCTGTGCAAATTCGCAGGTAAACCAGAACCCCGGCCATTCTTCGCCGTCAATTGCAAAGCCATCCGATTCCGCCATTGCGGTTATCGGCATCAGAACGGCGGCACACATTGCTGCCATCAAAAAAGTGAAAATCAAAAAGGCAGAGGTTTTGAGGTCTATTTTATATTTTAAAAGTTGATCATACATTCCATCATCATTCACAAAGGCTTGCGATAATGCAAGACAAGCATTGCTAAAATTTGTGCGCCAAACGCAAAGCCAACATTCATACCAAGCAAAGCATTCAGCCCTAAACCCGCATCAATCATCCAACCCATTAACATTGGCGATAGCGCCGAAGCAAACACCGCGACCGGCAGAAACATAGCTTTGATTTCACCCAAGTAACGAGTACCGTAAACCTCGGCGGTAAGGGCGGCGTTGGTGGCGTGCGGCATGCCATTCGCAAGGCCAAAAAAGATAAAGAATAGCGGCACCCCGATTTCGACTGATCCAAATAAAAGGGCAAAACAGGCGAGGCTGTTCGGAAGTAGAGTATGAGCTGCAACTCTGCGGGCCGAAAATCGATCAATCAGTTGGCCAATAGAAAGGCTGCCAATAACTGCAAAAATCGCGTAAAGAACATAGCTTGCCGTCCATTTGGATAGGGCAACACCTTTTGCTTCGGCTAGATAGATTTGGTGAAATAAGAGGCCCGTTAGGACAAACGATGGCACGGCCGCCAGCCATATTAAGGCCAGCCAGAATACTGGATCGCGTAACACTTCAGATCGCCGCCATTGCCGCCGTGGTGTAGATGTTTTTTCGAGTAATGATTGGCCGCTGCTCAGTCCATCGAGGCCTTCACCATCTTGCAGGCGCGTGCGCTGGGTAAGATGGTGTATAAAAGGCGCGAGCATGCAAAAGGCAATAATAGGTAACCCAATCCATAGGCTTCGCCAGTCAAAAAGAGCTAATAATGCAACAATGCTTACTGGCCCTATTGACTCGCTAAGGGTCTGGCCAAGCTGGGCAATTGAGATTGCCCGCCCGCGCGTCGAAACATATCGACGTGCCATTGCTGTTGTGTAAACATGTGTCATCATGCCCTGACCGAACATGCGCAAAAGATACAGGCCACCAACAAGCATCCACAATGATGACACTTGACTAAATAAAATGGCCGAACAACAAAGGCTGCCAAGAACGACCATCGCCAGCTTTTCGAGGCGCATTGTATCGGCAAGCTTGCCAAGCCAGATAAGACTTAATGCACTCGCCGTGGTCGCAATTGCGTAGTAGGTACCAAAATCACCATGACTTATGTTTAGCGTTTGTCGAATTTGGCCAGAAAAAAGCGAAATGAAAAAGGTTTGCCCTAGTGATGACCAAAACGCCATGGCCATTCCGAATATTAGAAATCGCCATTCCATTCCAAGAAAATCCCAGTTACTAATTGGCATCGGTATAGCTGATGCGGAGGGTGGCCGCGTTGATGGTGACGATTTTGCCCGTGATTTCGAAGACAATGATTTTGTTTTTGATGCCATACCGCAATTCAGCACGCAGAACAGGGTCTGACAAGCAGCAAAGTAACCAGGACTTGCCTCAAAAGGTTTCTGGATCGCTTAATTTGGGTCAATATCTTGAAAACTTGCATAAACATCACCAGATCCATCTATGTCAAAGCACGTCTCGTAATAACAGCAAAAGCTTAGCTTTTTGGCACCCATTTCTATGTTGAGACATCGCACATTGGTGCGTTATTCCAACCTGAGATATGCTTTGTTGTCGTTGGTATGATCAATAAAAATTCATTATCATGAGTAGGCAGGGGACCAACATGATTCAAGTCGATAAATTTACCGCGTTAGTACGGAATGCAATCAGTGCAGCGCAATCTGCAGCATTGGCCGCCAATCATCAAAAGCTAATGGCTGAACATATTTTGGTGACATTTCTAAAAGATGATAATATGACGGTAAAGATGTTGTTGGCAAGGGCTGGTGGTGATAGTGCGGCTTTATCGGTGAACTTAAAAACTGCCCTTGATAAGGTGCCGCAAGTAACTGGAGGCGGAGCCGGTCAGTTGCAGTTGGATGCTGACTTAGCCCGGATTTTTGCAGCTGTTGAGGAAGAAGCAAAGGTTCGAAATGATCAATTTATCGGTGTTGACCTGTTGGTTCTCTCAATGGCTAAATCCTCTGGACCTGTTGGCAAGCTTTTAAAAGCAGCAGGGTTTGAAGCGGGTGCAATCACAACAGCTATTGACGAAGTCCGCAAAGGTCGAACAGCCGACAGTGATTCTGCTGAGGACAGCTATGACGCCTTATCTCGCTACACGAGCGATCTGACTGATTCTGCCCGCAATGGCAAACTGGATCCAGTGCTTGGCCGCGATGACGAGGTGCGTCGTACAATTCAGATTTTAGCCCGTCGGACTAAGAATAATCCTGTTTTAATAGGCCAGCCCGGTGTAGGGAAAACAGCAATTGCTGAGGGTCTAGCCCAGCGCATTGTCAATGCCGATGTACCTGGGGCTTTATCGGATAAAACGCTGCTTTCACTCGATATGGGGGCACTTGTCGCGGGAGCAAAATATCGGGGTGAGTTTGAAGAACGGCTTAAATCTGTTCTGAAGGAAGTTCAGGACCGTGATGGCGAAATCATTTTATTTATTGACGAAATGCATCAGTTGGTTGGAGCAGGTAAAACTGATGGAGCGATGGACGCATCGAACCTGTTAAAACCCGCATTAGCGCGGGGGGAGTTGCGTTGTATTGGGGCAACCACTCTTGATGAATATCGGCAATATGTTGAAAAAGATGCAGCTTTGACCAGGCGTTTCCAGCCTGTGTTCATTGACGAGCCAAGTGTTGATGATACGATTTTCGTGTTGCGCGGTTTGAAAGAAAAATATGAACTTCATCATGGTGTGAGGATTACCGATGACGCGCTAGTTGCGGCGGCGCGCCTTTCCCACCGCTACATTAATGAACGATTCCTACCAGACAAAGCTATTGATGTGATGGATGAAGCGGCAAGCCATTTACGTATTGAGGTAGATAGCAAACCTGCTGATCTGGACCGTATCGACCGACAGATTATGCAATTGAGGATTGAGCAGGCGGCGCTGCAAAAAGATAGCCCCAATCCCGATACCAAACGGCTCAATACCATTGCCAAAGAGTTAACCGGTCTGGAGAGGCAATCGGAGACACTTGGAACAGCATGGCATTCCGTCAAGGTAAAAACCGCTGAAGTTGTGCGCTTGCAACAGGCCATTGAAGATACGCGCCATGCGCTCGATGTCGCTCAGCGCGAGGGTAATCTTGAGGCTGCTGCTGAGTTGACGTATGGCAAGTTGCCCGCCCTTGGCCAAAATCTAGTTGCGGCCAAAGATGCAGTAGCGGAGTCTGAATTGCTAAATGAAGAGGTGATGGGGCAGCATATTGCTGTCGTGGTTAGCAAGTGGACCGGTATTCCCGTTGATAAGATGCTTGAGGGTGAGCGGGAAAAACTCTTGGCGATGGAGGATTTTATTGGAAACCGCATCATTGGCCAGGCCAATGCTGTAAAAGCTGTTGCCAATGCAACCCGACGGGCGCGGGCTGGCCTCGCCGACCCGGATCAACCAATGGGTAGCTTTTTGATGCTTGGGCCAACGGGGGATGCTAACACTGAACTTTCCAAAGCCCTTGCAGAATTTCTTTTTGATGATGATACGGCTGTGCTGAGGATTGACATGTCTGAATACATGGAAAAGCATGCGGTGGCACGCCTGATTGGGGCGCCCCCAGGCTATGTTGGTTATGAAGAGGGTGGCGCCCTAACTGAATCAGTGCGG
>QBYK01000015.1 GCA_003282865.1 SAR116 cluster bacterium AG-325-I21
CTCTCAGGAGTCAGACTTTCAGCCGTGTATGCGCCAATTGGCGCTACTATAGGCGAATGGGTTGGCTCATCTCAAGGGCTTGGTTATTTGATGTTGCTGGCAAATGGCCGCGTGAAAACCGATCTAATGTTCGCAGCCTTGTTCACCTTGGGGGCATTATCCATGGGTCTGTACTGGCTGATTTCGTTATTAATACGCCGTTATTTTGGGCGATTTCAAGGTAATTAAAAAGTTAGGAAGAACAGAATTAATGACGTCAAAGATTTTCAGAATCTAACTTGTTAAATTTTAAAAAAATTAAGTTCTAAAACAAAGAAGGCCCTTGGTAATAAAAATGTCGCATAATGTATATTATGGTATCTACTTGAGGATAAATGTAAGCCCATCAATACCGGGTTCAGTTCTGTCCGGGCAGATTGCAGACAATGTCTCATAATCAGCCTCAAGACCCAGATGTGTTAGCACGGCTCTCTTTGGCTTTACCTTTTCTATCCAGCCAAATGTTTGCTCATAATGACTGTGTGATTGATGCGGCGAGGAACGTAACGCCTCAACAATCCAAAGGTCAATGCCTGCCAACTTATCAAAGACATCATCGCTCATTCCAACAACATCAGTAGAGTATCCAAATTTATTGTCAAAAAGAAAACCAAGCGAGTTTGTGTTACCGTGATCCTGATGCAGCACATCAATCTGGCAACCGCCAATGCTTAATTTATCACCAGCAGCGATAACTTGAATTTTCATTGGCGGAACAAAATAGGAAGGCGATTCTAGCAATTTTGTAAAAAGATAGGGAAACCGCGCAAGAATTTCACGGGAATGCTGTTTTGTTGCAAGAACAGGTATATCATTGCGGTCTGGCCAGTAAAAAGCACGCAAATCATCAAGCCCGGCAACATGATCAGAATGCGTGTGGGTTATCAGCAAGGCATCTATCTTTTTTATCCCAAGCGGTATCAGCTGGTTGCGAATATCTGGGCCTGCATCAACTAAGATTACCGTATCATTCACTTCAACAAGCACAGCGCAACGTTGGCGCCGATTACGTTCATCTTCTGGGTTGCATTTACCCCAGCCAGCTTGGCCAAGCGCCGGAACTCCCACTGATGTTCCACATCCAAGCATTGTGACTTTCATGATATATCCATGCGGCTAAACAAGCGAAGTGTATTTGCGCGAGTAATATTTGCCATCTCCACTGGCTGTTTGCCCCGAACTGTGGCTAACTTTGCCAATGTATGAGCTGTGTAAGCTGGTTCGTTTGAACGCCCACGATACGGCGCAGGCGCAAGATAAGGCGAATCTGTTTCAACAAGAATTCGATTTTCCGGAATTTTAGTCGCAATTGCGCGTAAGTCCTCAGCTTTGTTGAAGGTTATGATGCCTGAAAAACTAATATAAAATCCAATGTCAATGGCTCGTTCTGCCAATTCAGCCCCAGAACTGAAACAATGCAAAACGCCACGAAAGGTTCCCTTTTCCATCTCATCTTCAAGAATGGCTGCCATATCGCTGTCCGCATCACGCGCATGAACGATAATTGGCAAATCCAGACAGCGGGCGACCGCAATTTGTGCTCGGAAACTATCCTTTTGTTGTTTTGGTGAAGCATAATCATAAAAATAATCAAGGCCTGCCTCTCCAATAGCAACGCATTTTGGATGATCAGCAGACGCTAGAATCGCGTCGATATTGGCTGCGTCTGGTTCGGTACCCGCCTCGTGCGGATGAATGCCAACCGAACACCAAATATTTTCATGAGCCTCAGCCAAGGCTTTCGGCCTATCAGCTGTTGTCAACTTTACGCCAATGGTGATGATATGGGAAACACCAGCCTCAGCAGCACGTGCCAAAACGCCCTCAAGATCGCTGGAGAGCTGTTCATAATCAAGATGGGCGTGACTATCAATCATCATAGGCTTGGAACTATCGCGCATGGACGTCAGCCCTCATCCAAAAACCGGGGAAAGACCGGTTCCGGCTTAGCAATCCCCTGCCCGCTGGCGAGTCGCGCCTTACCGACAAGGAAATTAAAGTTGCGCTGCGTCGGGTCGACCCCGAGCTGATCTAATATTTTTCCAGCCGAATCCGGCATTACTGGCTGAACCAGAATTGCAATTTTTCGAATGGTTTCAGACAAAACAGCAAGAACTTCTGCCATGCGCTCGGGATCAGTTTTCTTTAATGCCCATGGGGCAATAGAATCAACATATCGGTTGGCTTGTGAAATAACCTGCCAGATTATTCGTAACGCTTCATGGAATGCCTGATTATCAATATGTCGACGCACATTAATTATTAATGAGTCGACGCTTTTTAAAAGTTCTTGATCTTCTGATTTTAATGGTTCCGGTATTGCTGGCATAATGCCATTACAATTCTTGAAAACCATCGACAACACACGCTGTGATAAATTACCAAGGTCATTAGCAAGGTCACCATTTATCCGCTGCGTCATTGCCTGAACCGAAAAATCACCATCATTACCAAACGGTACCTCACGCATCAAAAAATAGCGCGTTTGATCAAGACCGTAAGTTGCAGCAAGGTGATTTGGATCAATTGCATTACCTAAAGATTTTGAAATTTTCTGCCCGTCATTTGTCCACCAACCATGCGCGTAAACACGTTTTGGTAATGGCAGGTCAGCGGCCATAAGAAACGCTGGCCAATAAACTGCATGAAATCGCAATATGTCCTTACCAACCATGTGTAAATCAGCGGGCCACACCCTCGCGTATTTTTCCTTATCACCTGCTGGCCCATTCTCCGGCCAACCGGTTGCCGTCAAATAATTTGTCAGTGCGTCAAGCCATACGTACATAACGTGGTTATCATCACCTGGTACGGGAACACCCCATTTGAAGCTGGCCCGACTCACCGACAAATCACGAAGCCCGCTTTTTACAAAGCTTTTGACCTCGTTAAACCGGCTTTCCGGCCCTACAAAGCGGGGGTTTTCGTCATAAAACGCCAATAGCTTGTCCTGCCAAGCCGAGAGGTTGAAAAAATATGAAGGCTCCTCAACCCACTCCACAGGCGCTCCGGTTGGAGCCATGCCGCCAACAAGCTCGGTTTCAGCAAAAAATGTTTCATCCCGAACAGAATACCACCCTTCATATTTTCCTAGCATTATATTGCCGTTATCTTGAAGTATGGACCAAATTCTCTGGCAAGCCGCTTTGTGCCGATTTTCTGTCGTCCGGATAAAATCATCATTCGAAAAATTCATGGCTTTGGTCAAATCACGAAAATTTTGGCTAACCTGATCGGTAAAGTGCTGCGGTGTGAGACTCACAGCCTCCGCAGCCTTCTCAACTTTTTGTCCATGTTCGTCAGTTCCAGTGAGAAAGGTCACATCGTATCCATCAAGGCGCTTGAAACGGGCCATTACGTCACAGGCAAGCGTTGTGTAGGCATGGCCAATATGAGGTTTATCGTTCACATAATATATCGGCGTTGTTATGTAATAGTTCTGGCTCATGGAGTTAATCCGGTCAAACGCGTTGTAAAATACATTGAAATAAGCAATGAGTTAGCCCAGTCATATCCCTAGGGCAAGGTTTTCTCACTTAATTTAATCATTTGCCTAAGTAAAAACTGAGAAAAATCCATATGAAAACCCTCGGCCCTCGCTGACTCACGCAAGAATTCTCCATGAAATACAGCCAATTGGCTGCTCGAATAGCGGCCGCATAAGACGCGGATGGCAGGCACCTCAAAGTCACACGGGAGAGACGCGTTGCGGCCACTTGCCGTCAACGCTGTCAACCGCAGCAATCTCTCTAGGCAAAAGGCTGCTCCCTCACGGCTTAGCCGGCCTGCCGCCGCACCGCGCCCCCATTTGCTCGTCAAAGCAGCCATTGCGCTGACATCAGGTTTGGGCTTGGCAAGCAGTGAACAGGCGACTTGATAACAATCAGCAGCCCCGCTATCGAACAGAGAGATGGCCCGTCCTGGTGCGCCATTACACAACTGAGATAGTAAATCAATTTGTTTAACATCAGCATCTGGCCATTTCTTTGTCAAAACATTCCGGCATGAAAGGGCATCTAGAGCCGATAGTCGAACCACACGGCATCGTGAGCGGATAGTGGGTGGTAGTTGGCCTGGGCACGATGAAACAAGTAAAATAACAGAGTTCTCTGGTGGTTCTTCCAAAAGTTTAAGCATGGCATTGGCCCCATTACGGTTTACCTCGTCCATGGAGTCAATTACGGCAACCCGAAATCGACCACGGGCTGGCTTGTGCGCCATGAAAGGCACCATCGCACGAATTTGATCAATTTTGATTTGGCCGGATCTATTATCATCAAGAATGGGCGCAATTGCCAAATAGTCAGGATGCGCACCGTTAAAAACCAGCTTACCCCCAGGATCATCACGCGACACAGAAAATTCGTCAACCTCTGCACCGAAGAGATCTGTCGTGTTAACCCTCTCAGATAATAACCATGCGGCAGCAAGCCGCGCCACAGTGGCCTTCCCGATGCCGAACGGGCCTGTTAGAAGCCACGCATGGTGCATACGCCCTCTAGTCATCGAAGTGGCAAATGATTCGACAAAATCACGGTGACCAATCACCGGCGTGGACCCAGCAATTTTTTCATAATTATTGTCAGCGTCACTCATTGTTTATTTGCTCAATTCCCGGAAGTTAAATATTTGTCTTCATGTATTAAAGCGACTACTGACTTGGCGCTTCTGTTATAAATCTATGTGCCGCCAGTAGCTTCTTAACTTTGGAATTGACATCTCTCGCTACATCGTCAGGCGGTCTTGCAGCATCGATTTTGACAATACGGTTTGGCTCTTTTCTAGCCCGGGTTAAAAACCCCTGCCTGACTTTTTGATGGAAAGCCTTACCTTTGGCTTCAAACCGGCCTTCTGATCCGCCACGCTGAGCAGTTCGGGCAAGTCCAACATTGCTGTCTACATCCAGTAAGAGGGTCAAATCAGGCACCAGCCCGTTGCATGATAATTGGTCAAGTCTATCGAGCGCCTCACCACTGATCCCGCCCACAAAACCCTGATAAATATGGGTGGAGTCCGTAAACCGATCACAAATTACAATATCACCGCGTTCCAGGGCAGGCAAAATCACATGAACAACGTGCTCATGACGCGAGGCTGAAACCAGCATGGCCTCGGTAGCGGATTGCCATTTTTGGACCAAACCATGAAGCAACAACCTACGTATTGACTCGGCATCTTCAGTCCCACCAGGTTCGCGCGTAAGACATAGAGAAAGTTCTTCATAGTTTTTTTCAATCCAAACCTTTAGGCGTTGAATTTGGGTTGTTTTTCCGCTTCCTTCACCACCTTCAAATGTAATAAACAGGCCACGCATTTCATGTTTTACCTTGCCGTTGACGAGATAACTGGCGCCCCAAAAACAAGATACTTGATTGCTGCGCTGACGCGATCAAAAATTCCAAGAACCTGAACATCTTGCGCTGCATGAAGCGACAATTCTTGCGTCTCACCATTCACAAGCAGCGTAAGCGTACCCAACTGATCATCTTTTTTAATAGGGGCTGGGATCGGATCAAGCCACTGCACTGATAGTTTTGTACCCCGCCGTTCTTGATAGGACAAAAACAAATGTAGCGGTTCATTAAGCACTAAGTCTACCGTTGGCTCCATACCCAGCCATACATTTGCTTGATCGACCACCTGCCCTTTATCAAAAAACCGGTAGGTTTGAAATTCGCGAAACATCAAATCCATCAGCCGGTTAGACTCAGCCGATCTCTGTTTTATGCTTGTCATACCATTTAAGACCATAATAACACGTTGGTCATCACGCACAGCAGACCCGACAAGCCCATATCCCGACTCTTGTGTATGACCCGTTTTGAGACCGTCGGCTCGCGCGTTGCCATACATCAACGGGTTACGATTTGGTTGACGAATCTTGTTATAGGTAAACTCCCGTTTCGCAAAGATGGGATATAATTCAGGATATTTATCTGCCGGAAAACGCCTTATCAATTCAGTAGTAAGGATGTTGAGGTCTTTTGCCGTTGTAGTAAGATCAGGATCTGGCCAGCCCGTTGAATTGCGAAAATTAGTATTTTTCATCCCTATTTTCTTGGCCCAAAAATTCATCTCATCTGCAAATGCATTTTCAGTCCCAGAAATACCTTCTGCCATTACAATAGCTGCATCGTTCCCTGACTGAACAATAATACCATGCAAAATATCACTGACCTTGACTTTGCTTCCCACCTCTAAAAAGGTCCGCGATCCACCTTTTTTCCATGCTTTCGTTGACACAACAAATTCATCATCCATTCTTAGTGCACCATCAACAATGCGTTGAAAGGCCACGAACACGGTCATGATCTTTGCCATTGACGCTGGCTTCATTGGTTCGTCAGCATTTTTGGTGAACAAAACCTTACCCGACAAAAAATCAGTAACATGCGCCTGTTTTGCTGGCGAGGTAATTTCGGCTGCACCTACCTGCATGGCAGCACCGGCCGAAAGACTCAAAATCACTAAACTTGTCCAAAACTGTAATTTCATCCTCATTTCCCTGTCTTACAACAATGGTGGTTAATCCTGACCGAAGCTGTGAACTAAAATAATGACATTAGAACAGCGTCTATTTACAGGTCTTTACTTGTTAAAGCAGCACTAAATATCTTCAGCTAGTCAACAACGATCCGCGCACCGGTAAACCCTGTGTTCACAATTTTTTCTAGAATTGAGTCGGCCATGGCCACATCAACCATTGGGCCAAGACGAACTCGGTAAAGCTTTTTGCCTAAATGATTTACCGTCGACACTTCGCCTGGCCCAACTTCTTTTATCTTAGATAAAACAGCCGTTGCGCTATTCTTTACGTGGAATGCGCCAACCTGAACCCAAATTTTGGTTTCAACAGGCGATACTGAAATTACCCTCCCAACACGTGATTGAGACAGTAATTCAAGAGCCGATTGCGTTTTATTTGTTTTGACTTTTTTCTTAATCTTACTAGATGTTGAAGTCAGATTAACCGCTGGTTCTACTGACGGAACCATCTTAGGCAATGCCCCCTGATCGTAGGCGCTTAAAGTTGGAAACTCGCCCTTTTTGGCCAATTTTTCCAGTCTTAAACTTTGTTCTGCCAATATTTGAACTCGAACCTTCGCAATGCCCTTTTCAACAAAACCAAGCAACCGCGCACCCTCACGCGATAAATCAATTATACGGCCCTTCGCAAACGGTCCGCGATCATTAACCCGCACAACTAACGATTTTCCATTATCTAAATTCGTCACACGGACCACTGAAGGCATTGGAAGGGTTTTGTGAGCCGCCGTTGCGACTTTTGGGTCAAACACCTCGCCATTTGCAGTAGGACGGCCCAAAATAGCAGTTTCTTCACCATACCAAGATGCTAGACCAGTATTGTCATAGGTCAAATCACGCTCAGGATAATACCAAATGCCAAACTCTTGATATGGCTTTCCAATTTTGTAATGTGGTTTTGCGATCACCTCTGTCGAGACTTTTTCCTCAATTTTTTTGCGCTGATGCTTTTGCACTAGGTCAATAGCCAGCTCAGCCGAACTACACCCGCCAAGCAATAGTCCCAGAAACAAAAAACAAAAAAGCTGTTTTGCATTGAACCGCATCAAATTACCTCAGCATAGCTTCCTTCTATTCATCGCAACTTGTCAGAAAGATGCCCGATCGCTAACGCATAATAATTCGAGCGATTCCATGCGAGAATAGCATCAAAATTAGTATACACTAAATATGCCGGCCCATTAGAACCCGCGGGCAGGACAAGGCGAGCTGTAAAATCACGTGACGGTAATGGCTTGCCATCAGTTTTCATGATTCCAGCTCTTGACCATTCCAACAGTTTTAGACGAGTTTTTGCATCGGCAAGTGCTTTTGGCCCTTTGCCATCGAGCATTAGGTCAGTAGGTATTTTAACCTCCCGCCCCCAAGTCATATCGTTTCGCCAACCAGCTTTTGACAGGTAATAAGCGGTTGAGGCGAACACATCTGCCTTGGTATCCCAGATATCACGCTTGCCATCGCCATTCCAATCAACAGCATATGACAAAAAACTGGATGGCATAAATTGACTCTGTCCCATGGCACCCGCCCAAGACCCTTTCATTTTATCTGGAGCGATGTGGCCTTCCTCCAGGATTTTCAGTGCATTTAACAACTCTTTTCGGAAGTAAGCACTTCGTCGTCCATCATGCGCGAGCGTTGCTAGGGAGTGCGGCACATTAAATGATCCTAAATATTGACCAAAATTTGTTTCGACACCCCAGAAGGTCACAATATAACGTTTTTGAACACCATACCTTTGAGAGACCTTTGTAAGAATTTCATCATGCTCCACTAGTTTTTTGGCACCAACCCGGGCCCGCGTTGCAGATGCAATTTTGCTAAGATATTTTTTATAAGTCATCGTGAATTCAGGCTGACGGCGATCAAGTTCAATTACCCGTTCGATTGGCTTGGCATTGCCAAGGGCTGCGTCCAAAACTTGGTCAGAAATCCCGAGTGATGTGGCCTCTTTGCGCAAATCTATGAGCCATTGATCAAAGTCTGTTTCATTGGCGCTAATCGACGGAGAAATTGAGACAGCCAAAATTAATAAACAGAGGCAAATTCCATATCTCATTTCTTATTTTCCTCGCCAATTCTTATTCGTTTTTAAAAAGTCCAAAAATAACAAAACGCACAGATCGTCAACTTTAGTGATTATCGTAGAGCTTTAGACAACGGATGGGCAACTGTGAAATTGCCCGGAGTTGCGTTTCTTTTGCTAAATCATTTCCTTGAGGTTGGTATTACCATGCGCTGGTCGTCCAAAGCCATTATTTAGCGTAATGCCCATCAATGGCGGAACGATAATCAATGTCGCAAATGTTGATAGGCCAAGCCCACCAAAAACAACAACCCCAATGCCGCGATAAAGTTCAGACCCCGCGCCCGGGAAGATGACCAACGGAACGAGGCCAAAAAGTGATGTCATCGTTGACATAAATATTGGCCGTATACGGTTTCTTGTCGCTTCGATGATAGCGTCATTTGCGGACAGCCCCTCTTCGCGCACATGTAGAGTGGTTTGTTCAATCATGAGTATCGCATTATTTACAACAACACCGGTCAAAATCACGAACCCAAGCATCGTTAACATATCCAGTGGCTGCCTCACCGATAAGTTCAATATTGCTAGACCGCCGATACCACCAGCCGCTGCAACTGGAATGGCCAGTAGAATGATCATTGGCAGAATAAAGTTACGGAGCAAAATTACGAGAAGTAAAAAAATAATCAAAATTGCCGTCAGGACGTTTGCCTGCATAGCGACCCATGTTGTTGCAAGCGCACTTGCCGCGCCTTCAAGCTTGATTGTGACATCGCGATCTATCATATCGCCCCGAATTGGTGGTAAAATTTCGGTATCAATCACATTGACTACATCTTCAAGCGACAACGCCTCGGTTGGACGTAGCCTGATTGATATCGCCTGCCGCCCACCGAGCCGCCGAATTTGTTCAGGTGCGCTAATTACTTCAATCTTCGCAAGCTGTTCAACCCTTAAAACATTGCCAAACTTGGTTACAATGGGAATGTCCTTTAAAGCGTTAGTTGTCAGGTTTTCAGCGTCCTTTCCCGCCACCACCATATCAATTAATTCGCCATTAATTGGCACCTGAATCACATTGGCCCCATCATTAAAAACATCAACCGCCATCGAAAACTCTCGCACTGACACGCCAGCACGGGCAAGGGCTATCAAATCAGGCGTAATACGAATTTGCGGCGCACCAGAATCCAGGCCCGGCAGCGTACGGATCTGGTTTCCGTCGCGGGCCGAAAACCGATCGCTCAACGCCTCATTTATTTGTGCAGCCACTGGCCGAATATCATCAGCGTCAGGCCCCACAACATCAATACTGATCGAACGTGATCCGCCAACTGAACGACCAAACAGAGATGCTTGTCTTACAAAGGCCCGCGCTCCGGGTTCTGCAAAGACCGGACGCATCAGAACCATACGCAAATCCTTCACCCGCGCTGGATCACTGCTTGACGCACCGGCAAAAGCACCACCTGAATAGGCAACAAAGAAGAACCGTTCAATTGCTGGCGGCCCATCTTCTTTTGTTTCACCTTCCCATAAAGGTTGGGCTGCCTTTTCCATACGTTCAGCAATTCTAACTGTTTCCTCCATTGAATAGCCGGCCGGAACACTGATACGCCCAAAAATAAAATTGGCATTGCCATCCGGCAAATAGTCCAACTTTGGCATTAGATGAATGCCAACGCCTAATGCGCTGGCTAATAACATTGCTACAACGCCTCCCCCAATAACTTTCCGCCTTATAGCAAGTTTCGCGTAAGCAACAAAAAAATCTGATAAACCTCGAGCAATAGGATCAATTATTGGAAGGGCTGGCAGTTTTTCAAACCGACTCGCGGCTCCACCAAGGAGGCGGGCGGCCAGAGTTGGAATTACCGTTACCGACACAACAACCGAAATTAACACAGAGACTGAAATGGCAATGCCGATGTCACGAAATAATTGTCCAACCGGCAAATTCAATGTCAAGACTGGAACAAACACGATGACCGTGGTAAGCGCGGATCCTAAAATTGGCGCCCAAACCTGGCGAGCACCATGATACGCCGCATTTTGCGCATCAATGCCACGTTGACGAAGCCTAAAAATATTTTCCAAAGAAACAATTGATGCATCAACCACCATGCCCACAGCAAAAGCCAATCCCGCGAGGGAGATCACATTAATCGACAAGCCGAATCCAGCAATTACCACAAAAGTTCCAATCACTGAAACAGGAATGGCTGCAAAAATAATAAGCGTTGGCAAAAAATTACGCAAAAAAAGCATTAAGATGGTGATTGCAAGCATACCACCAATCCAAATATTCTGCTGAACCAAGTCAATCGCCGATGAAATATATTTTGTTTCGTCATAAACAACACGCAGATTTAAGCCACGCTGGTCCAATTCATTTTGGTTTAGCCCATCAACAACTGAGCGCAGACGCAACATGGTTGCAACCACATTACTACCCTGCTCTCGAATAGCGTTTACGATAATTCCCGGCTTTCCATTTAAGCGCCGAAAACTCGTTTGTTTCGGGAATCTCATATCTAAGGTCGCAACATCTTCAAGCAAAACTGGTGCAATCGCTCCCGAAGCTGATATATCAGCCCGTAAAACGATGCGCCCAGCCGTTCGTGGCGTGTAATTTACAGCCTCGGACCTTACCGTATAAGATCGCTTTCCCTCGGTTACCATACCCACGCTCATCATCGATGAAGATGTGCGGAGCGCGTCGATCACCTCCCCAAGAGTAATTGTATATTGAACCAACTTCTCAGGATCAATTAGTACGCGTATTTCACGGCGGCTACCGCCGTAATAATCAACCTCGGCAATACCCTCAACACGTGATAATGGCTCAACTATATTTGTGTCTAGGTACTGTCCCAGAGTTTCTACGTCAACATCGGCACCGTCTTTGGACACTAGGGCCAACCGAGCTACGGGGCTATCATCTGAATTAGACGTTCGCACGGTCGGGGTGTCAGCATCGTTCGGAAGACCATTTACCGCTGATAGCTTACTGAGCAGTAGCACCAAAGCTTTGTTCATATCTTGGCCAACTGCATAGGTCAGCGTCACACGGCCATAGCCCCGTGTTGACCTTGATGCGATTTCCTCGACCCCGTTTAGTGATGAGAGTTCACTCTCAAGACGGCCTACAATTTCGCGGTCTACATCGCTTGGTGATGCGCCGTTCCAACGCACCCGCACATCAAGAACTGGTTTTTCAATATCTGGGCTCATTTGAATGGGAATGTTTTTTAGCGCAACTACGCCAAAAATAATCGTCATCAGTATTAAGGCCATGACTGCGACCGGTCGTTCAATAGCCAGTTTGATAATGACGCCCATTATTGTGCGCTCTTTGATTTAGCTTTTTCGTTTCGTGTGCCAACATTTGGTTTGCCGACTTGGATTTTCTTGCCATCCGATAACTGTTCATTTCCGCGAACAACAACTTTCTGACCAGGAGACAAACCTTTTTGAACAATAAAGCCATCTTCAACCGCTGCGCCGATCTGAATAAGCTGACGCTTTGCTCGGCTGCCCTCTGCCAGATAAACCAAGTGCCCGCCGGTGACCGGCAGAACGGCGTCCTTGGGCACAATTACCATTGGCTTTGGGCTGGTTGTAGGCACCTGAATTACCACTACAGCGTTATCACCCTGCAAGATAAACGGTAATTTCCCAATTACAGAAAAACGAACAGTCCTAGTCGCAGACCGAAGGTTATGTGCTGGCAAAGAAACACGTGGGGCAATATTAATTTGATTGCCGTAAAGGCTGTGCGCAGACACTATTTCAGTGTTTTCTAGAAAAGAAATGAATTTTACTGGGATTTCTGCTTCAATCTCAAAACTATTAAGGTCAGTGATTTTCGCGACAACTTCTCCCTCACGCGCAAAACCACGGCGATAACCAACTATAAATGTAACTTGGCCATCCATTTCTGCGCGTAGTTTTGTTGCTTTGATATTGTTTAAAAGCTGGGCTATCTCAGCCTTTGCTTGATCAATTGTAACCCCAAATATTTTTTGCTTTGCCTTTAATCGTGCTATCGATGATTGACGTGTCAAAAGCGAGATATTGGCTGTCATACTGTTGTTAAATGCCATTTCAGCAGCATCAACGGCAAGAGCGTTATTTGCAACGAGCCCCTCAGCGCGCTTGGCCTTACCCGCCAGCAATGCAGCTTGTGCGCTATAAATGGCCAATAATTCTGCTTCAGTCTGTAATTCAGCCTCACTATCTGCAAGTCTGAGTTCAGTTTCACGAAGATTTGCCCGCACTTTTTTAAGTTGGAGATCAAGTTTCGCGCTATCTTGAATGGCAATCACATCGCCGGAAGTCACCAAATCACCGAGGCGAACCGCATTAATATTGGTAATTGCATCAGTGGTGGCCGTTACCGAGTACCGTGGCCCCTCAATTACTCTACCTTGTACATCGGCCAAGTCCGCCAAAACTCTCGTGTTTATCTCAGTTACCTCAACTCGTGCTGCGCGTTTTTCTCCCCAAGAGTTTTGTGCTAGGGAGGGACTAACTCCCCCCTCAATCATCAGCATCGCCAAAACAGAACCGAGAAACCTTGTAATTGACGAAGAAAGGTAGGTGAAAATCAACAAATGCTCCAAAAACTACATCTCAAAACTACATACCCCCTAAGGTTATGGAGCCACCAAAGGTTTACCGTTCCAACCGGCTTAATCCGCAAGAAAAAATTTTTGGTGACACCAAATTACAAAGATTTTGACTCCGTTTTATTCCTTTTATATGGCGGCTTTTCTTGCGTTAGACAAGCACATGATTATCAAACGACTCAAAAAGGGCAAGACTTTCGTGAACAACTCTAACGCGTATTGACAGATTGGGCTGATTTCCGCTAATTCCATAATCAACGGAGAGATGGCAGAGCGGTTGAATGCACCGGTCTTGAAAACCGGCAAGGTGGTGACACCTTCCAGGGTTCGAATCCCTGTCTCTCCGCCATTTACCTTCACCACAACGTACCATAACATACCGCAAACCAAGGCTCACCTTGTGTTTCTTAAATAGCGGCATAACCATTACGTTTCACTGTAAGTCACCATAATCCAGTCTCATTTGTGGGCTGGTTTGTAAACTGGAGTTTTACGGAAATGGGACTAACCAACTTTAAAATAAAATCTGCTACCATTGGCAAACGTCATCATGATGGCCGCGGCCTTTACCTAATCCTATCTGCCAGAGGACTGGGTAAATGGACGATGCGCTATATGATAAACCGCAAGGCCAAAGAGATAGGTCTTGGGCGGTATCCTGAACTGTCACCGGCAGATGCCCGTAAAAAGCATTTTGAAGCCCGCATTCTTATTGCTGAGGGCAAAGACCCGCTTACCGAACGACGCAAAGCCGAGGCTCAAATAAAAAGAGAGGCTTTGACACGGTTTTCAGACGTTGCCAAGAGCTATATTGAGGAACACAGCCCCAAATGGACGAGTAAAAAACATGCCCATGACTGGGAATCAACATTGAGACGACTGGCCTACCCTGTTTTAGACCAAAAGCCCCTCGCCCAACTGGCCACAGAGGATGTGATACGGGTCTTAAAACCAATCTGGTATTGCAAACGCGAGACAGCGCGTAAACTTCAAGGTCGCATTCAGATGATTTTTAGCTACGCAAAAGCAGGAAAACTCTATGTCGGTGAAAACCCCGCTATGTGGAAGGACCATCTTTGCCATTATTTCCCAGTATTAAGCGGACCGCACCACGTCAAACATCATAGGTCCCTTCATTATGGATTATTGCCAGGCTTTTTTGCCCAGCTAATACAATTAGATACAATAGGCTCTAAAGCCCTCCAATATACGATATTAACGGCGGCAAGAACCTCTGAGGTTCGCTATGTCAAACGGGATGAAATAGACTTTAAAAAGATGCTCTGGAACGTTCCTGCTGAACGTATGAAGACCAGAAAACCTCATAAAGTCCCCTTGTCACACCAAGCAGCAGAATTAATTGATGGGATAATGGCAGCTCATAATTATCCCTTTTTATTTCATGGTATAAATCCAGAAAAACCATTATCAAACATGGCGATGCTGTCATTACTTAAGAAGCGATATAAAGACGTTGATACAACTGTTCATGGTTTTCGTTCTACCTTTCGGACCTGGGCATCAGACATGACAGAGTATAATGACAGCATAATGGAATTTGCTCTCGCTCATCAACTCGATAAAAGGGTTGAAGGGGCTTACAACCGCACTGAACTGGTTGAAAAGCGCAGGCCTCTTATGCAGGACTGGGCAGACTACGCACACGGTTATACCGCATCTCAAACCACTATTGTTCATTAGGGTTTAATTTGGTATGTTTTGTGTAGACCAGATGGTCATATTGATGATGAGGCAGCGGCCTTACGAACCAGCTTGTTAAAATAACAAGCAGTTGTGTAAAGGGACGCCCAAATGTCAAAATCCAACGACGATACCCCCCCCACCTCTCAATCAGACAATATACCCATAAAGGAAGTTGTTAAACGCGTGGGCGTTACAGCTTCCTCAATCGTGAGGTGGGTTAAAAAAGACGCATTTCCAAAACTCTACACTTTAGGCGGTCGAACATTCTTTTCAGCTGCAGAAGTTGACACCTGGATAGCCGAAAAAAGGAAAACCGTGGGTTTAATGGCACACCCCCATTTTCGAAAGATGATGGTGATGGCGATGATGACAACGATAAATGTCAATAAAACTCAATAAACGTCAACAAATAGCTGCAGAGATGCTTGGTATTGGCTACCGTCCCAGTGCGGTGGCGACCAGGCTCTCTGTGAGCCGCGAGACTATCAGCCGTTGGCAACAAGACCCAAACTTCAAGCAGCTCTCACAGCAATCTCATTTGGAGTTATTAGCTAATCTATTGTCCGACAGGCTGCTACTCATCGATAAGTGCCATAGAATTGTATCTGAAACGTTTGAAAACGGGGATATAAGCGCAACAGCAAAATCGAGCCTTGCAATACGGTATCTTGCTCTCACAGGAGCACAGTCGAACGTTTATGGAGGCATTGAGCAACGCCAAGAATTTCTGCTGTCCATAGATGAAAAAAGTAATGAGTCATTCCGCTGGATAATGGATATTTTGGACAAACTAGGTACGCTCAAGACAACAAATGGACATCTTTCTGATGCTGAATATCGAAAACGAGCTGAAAATATTGTAAGAAGAAAAGACTCAGAGAATTAATCATCTAAGGGTTGATTACATTTCATGCCTTCAAGAATAGATACCCTTATTGCAAAATGCCGTTCACGCCCGATTCATAGCAACATCCTATAAGCGCACTTGACTTTTTTTTGGAACCCCTTAACGTAGAGATATCGCCGATTTAATGAGTAACTTGCGGGCGATTAATAAATACAGCTAAAGCACGGAGGTACAACCGCTCCAGCTTAGCTGTGGCGGTTTTTTTGTTGGGCTGATCCACCTAACGGATTGGGCATTTAATTACCAACTTGTGCGCCTTGGCAGTTTGCCTAAAGCACTAAAGCGGAGGACAAACCAATGTCACATGTCGAACAACGATTGAAGGATACCATTAACTTTCTTGTCCAGCATTTACCTGGGGCTAGCGAACTTGCAGAGATAGCAGAATGCGGAACTATTGTGCTTGACTCCAGAAGAGATCGTGATGCCGAGAAAATTTTAATTGGCAAAAACACCAAGTCATATGATCAGTCTGATTTCCAACGGGCTTTAGATGAATTTAAAACTCGTAATCTTTGTAATTTGGAAATTGGTAGATTGTATGAACGCTATCTTGGATACCTGAAAGAGCAAGATAATTGGAAGGTAGCATTCACTGGTATCCTGGGTGGTTACGGTGATTTAGGGCGAGACCTAGTTTGTATCAAAGACAACCAACATCAGATAATACAAGCAAAATGTTGGTCCAAAAAAAAAGAAATCCACGAAAAACATATTTATCAATTGTATGCGACTGTGACTCACTACAGATTACAGTTGCGAGAATCTTTCAAATTGAAGTTCGGAAGAAAAAAAGCAAGACAAATAATGGGATCTCAAGAAATTACAGGACATTTAATCTCAACTACTAAATTGTCAGAAATGGCAAAAAAAGTGGCAAAGCATTGCCGTATACACCACGAAATGATTGAATTGAGCAAAGCCTATCCAATGGTCAAATGCAATATTTCCAAAAAAACTGGCGAGAAGCGCTATCATTTACCTTTCGATAGCCATTATGACTCAATTATTATCGGTAACGTAGAAGGAGAGAGGTATGTCAAAACCGTTCAGGAGGCTGAATTTTCAGGGTTTAAAAGAATTGGGTATGCATAGCTAAAAGACTGTTTATTGACAATTTATGGGACTGATCCACCTAACGGATTGGGCATTTAATTACCAACTTGTGCGCCTTGGCAATTCGCCTAAAGCACTAAAGCGGAGGCTAAAATGAAACACACTAAGCACACTTCCTTTATCCCCATGACACCAGATGTTCGGCCTAAACAAAGGCTAAATGAGGTTGTTGGGCTTCCTGACAAGCCTGATGATCTGAACATACTGATCGAGTGGAAGGATCCAATCTCCTCCAAGCGTTATCCCAAAGGCACGCCAAGAAAGCTGACCTTTGTGTGTAGTGTCGAATGGGCATGGTCACCCATGAATAACAGGATCGCCAATTACTACATCAACCCCAAGCCATGGGGCTGGGCGTTCTGGGACAACTGGCTCAATGATCATGATGTGCCATGGAGCTGGTGGTGGAACTTTATTGCCTATTCAGGAAAGACTGAAGCCGATGAGAGGACTATCGCAACCCATATGCTTCTTGAAGCTTGGCGGGATGATGCCGAACATCAACTGGTTGATCACTATCATTGGATCAACAACACAGGATGCCTGAGTGTTGAGGATATTCAAGCAATCGCCAGACAAGTTTGGTAATCATCTCAACCCACACAGGAGCTTATTATGGGCATTACGAAATTCACGTTTGTGGACAGCCCTGAGAAAATGAGGCCTCAAAATACGGGCTATTCCATCATTATCCCTCAGGTGAAAGCACCTTTGCCACGCAAAGACCACAATTGGGATGAAATTAAAACAAAATGAGCCGTTAAAAAGCAAACATAGCATTTAACTTCCTCCCTAAACTCGGGCCGCCTTTGCGCGGTCCTTTTTTTATGACAAACTCGAGCACTTACGAGGAGGCACTTTGTTTTTCAAATGATTATCCGAGGTATTTGTCCGTTGCCCATTTATGATATGCCGCGAAATCTAAGCCCGTCGCAAAAGACAGCTTTTCTGAAGAAGAGCAGAAGATATTGTAAGGAAGAAATAATGAGGTTAATTTTACTCAAAGGGAGAACGTCAGTATGAACACTAAACCATTAAAATCACTGTTTTTTCTGTTTTATTTAATCGGTTTCTCCACAATGTTTATTGGAAATGCGCAAAGCCAAAACTCAATAGAAAATGAACGGGCTAAGCAGCTGAAAGAGATGGGGTAAACATCTCTAACCCTGAAAATATCACCAAATTAGCAGCAGAAATCTTCTCAAAACCCGTGCTTGAGCAAGACTTTAAGACTCTGGAAAGTCTGGCGAAAGATGCAAACACTTTTTCAAATTTAGTTTCAAGGTTAAGTAATGAGTATAATGATTATCTGAGGCAAAATAGTAGGTATGAATTTGTGACCAAAGAGGTCAAATCGGCACCAGCAATAAAAGAGTATGTAGCGTTAGATAGTAAATTCAAAGGCATCCGCAACCAAGCTTACTTGAATTTAGGTAAGCTATCACTGGCGGATGGAAAACAGATGCAGGCTTTCCTTTTTTTGGGATGCATAACGACTATCACCCTTTTCGTGTTACCGAGGGAAAGACAACTGTATGAGATATCAAGCGGAGCAAGAACTAAAAAAGATGTTGGGCGTGTCATCTGACTCATATGTTCATTGGGAAAAATAGTTTGATTACGATGATGACAACCAGACAAAGGCTGCCCCAAATAATACTAGATTTTACATTTTGAGCATATCCGCGGAAGCTTTTGCGAAACTCTTAAATTTTCAAGCTTCATCTTGATATTCGGCGGATAATACATGGCACCGTGGAACGGGCGGGCTTTGTGACAAGCAACACACACAACCTCAAGGTTGGACAGACGAACATTGCCCCTATTCCCATCTATGTGGTGAGTGTGCAGTAAACCCGTGTTGTCTGAACAATCAATCTCACAACAACTGCATACCCAACTAGAATCGTTTCTGGTTTCCCACGACCTCCGAGCCCAATCATCAGGGTAATCTCCCTCAGGAAATGTCTCAGACGTGTAAATCGGCAAGCACCTAAAAATTGATTTGAAATCCTCGAAAAATTTCTCAAGCTCGAACTTCCTTATTACCTCAGATCGGCCTGCTTTAGTCTTCATTTCAGTATATTTTTCGTAATTCAGAGCAGTAAGACAGTTGTGGCATGGTTGCAAAAAGGCCTCCATTTTATCGCCGCGGGTGTGGGTAAGATTGCTGTATGGCCGCACCTCAAATAAACCATCGTGTCTGGCTGATGAAACGTAACGATTACCCCGCCCCTTATCTCGCATGTCTTCTATGGTCTTACATTCGCTGACGTGGAAGCGGGTTTTTCTTGCTGGTTTTTCACTTAACGACTCCTCTTCCTCGAAGGGATCAAAGATATGTAATGTAATTTGTGTTTCACCAATAGAAAGAAGGCCAGCTGTTGTTGATAAATGTTCCACCAATTCAGCACCGCTAAGAACAATGCTGCCCTGCTCAATAATTTGCAGCTCGATGGGATTTCGAATTTGTTTGGTGTTTCGAATTTGGCCAATATTCGCTGTGACTCCTCCAATCGCTGAGAGTGCTGATTCAATACCTGTAAAATCAGCCTTTATTTTCATTAAAAACTCTTCTCAACAGCAGGTGAAATTTTATCAAGAATACGAAACATTGCCTCTTTGGTTTTTGTTTTGATTGTAAATTCAACGCGTCGTGAACGCTTCTTATCCTCGACACCCTCTTGCATAATTAATCGTGCGGAGGATAATCCGTGAGCACCAACTCGTTTTGTCATCCAGGGTGTGAAGTATTGGGTGCCAGTCATGTTGATGGAGTATTCGAGCACAGTCCGTGTTCTAGCCTGCGATAACTGCATGTTTCGAATAAACGCTTCACTGCGGCTTACGGAAGAACTCCATTCTGATGAAGTATGTCCTTCGATACGTACTTCGTCTATTTTAGTGTCAAAACGCGAAATCAAAAGATCAATGTATCTTGGCATAAAATCATCTAGTACAGCTTTAAATTTGTTTGTCAGCTCTGCTTTCCCTGCCTTAAACAAAATTTCTGGTGACAAGAACCTTATCGTCAAAGAATCACGATCTATCTCGGCGTTCCACCGTGGCAAATCATCTTTGAACTCACGTTCAAGGGCTCGATAAATTTCGAGCTCTGAGTCCTGCCATTCATTGACAATTTCTGTAACATTCTTTGCTCGAGAGTCTGCATCTTTTGCGTAGATTACAGCGATGAATAGAAACACCATCATCAAACCAGCCATCAGATCTGAAACAGAAATCCATTGGGCATCGCCGTCACTCTTATTTGAAAATGTGATCAAGCTCATTTAGCCCTCGCTTTCTTACCCAACTCAACAATTTGCCGCGTTTGCTCCAGCAAAGGTGAGTAATCAGAAACAAATTTCTGTGTCACGCCTGATAAGCTCTCCGCCATTGTACGAACAACACTCTCAATTTCTTTTTGCATAGCCTCGTCCAGTTGAACCACAGCGTCATTCAGGCTGTTTGTAACATTTTGTAAAGACTCATTTAGTGCCTGTTGGAGCCCATCTAACATTTGTTTTTGTGCTTCACGCTGATCTCCAAGGGATGCCTCAATATTCTTACCGATATCTCCGACGGCAGTTTGCATCTGCTCTGTGGCCTCAGTTATCGACGATTTAATTGTCTCCATGGAATCACGCTGAAAAACTA
This sequence comes from SAR116 cluster bacterium AG-325-I21, assembly GCA_003282865.1. Classification (GTDB taxonomy): domain Bacteria; phylum Pseudomonadota; class Alphaproteobacteria; order Puniceispirillales; family Puniceispirillaceae; genus UBA3439. The sequence goes on from QBYK01000015.1 coordinate 20,630, forward strand.
CAGAAGAGGAAATTGTTTCGGTCATTTCATCAATTTTTGAAGCAATTTCAGGTATAGCGTTTTCAGCTTTGTCCCGCATCGCAGCAATTGAAGATAACCCCTCGTGCATTTTGGTTAGCTGATCAATGAGCTTCGTATTCGCCTCTGCTAAACCCGTCATATGCTCTGGTATCGCCCGAGTTGCCTCCTCAATCTTGCCAATAGCACCCTCAGATGCATTGAGTGCCTCAACAGAACTGTCGAAAGACTTCTTCATTTCCTGCATTTGGGTCTTGTAATTATCTTGCCACTCTAATAAACGGCCTACGGCTTCATTCAATTGTTTGAAATTGTCACCAAACTGTTCAGAAATTTTTTCATTAAATTCCCTGATAACGGATTTAAGTTCCTCAATAATCGCCTCAGAGAAAGCCTTTGACATGTGCTCGGCAAACTCCCGAAACTCCTTGATTTGTGCCTCGAATCCATGAACTGTAGCTTTTTCAAGGTCTGTAAATGCTGCTCTAAGCCGTTGCAATTGGCCAGCAACACTGCTGTCACTGTCATCACTTAAGGCTTTGCGGATTGTATCAAATCCCTCTTTATTTGTTTGATTGGCCTCTTTAACTTGCTCTGACACATCTTGCAGGGCGTTAATCAAATCTTGACCAGTAACTTCATCAGAGGCGGTTTTAGATGTTATGATTGGTCGCACGACCCTGAAGACTAATGCACTGGCCAATCCAAGGATGGATGTGCCAAAGGCGACTTTTAATCCCTCGATAAGTGCTGGTACTGATTTGTTAATCGTGCGGATGTCAAAATCGAGCAAGCCCAGGAAAATTCCCGTAAATGTGCCGAGAATACCCAAAGTTGTCAAAATTGTTGGAGCTAAATCAACAAGAGCGCGCGCTTTACTACCCTCGCCCGCACTTCGGAGCATGAATACGGCAAATATAAGATAAGCAAGTATGATACATGTGAATGTCGCGCTTATTGGATTGCTTAACAATCCGTCAACAATACGAGAAAATGGTTCCATAAAGCCCCCCAATTCAACCCCAAAACGCCCTCAATCACAGCTCAAATTTTTAGAAACTGCAAAGACTTTTTTATAAATCAATTAGGGCAAGGTATAAATCCACGTCATGACGCCAGTGTGATACCAACCTTTTTGTTGTAATACCCAAAACAACCCCTCCTGAATTTTGATACCTGGCAGCAGGGGCGCAATAGCATTACGTGGATATTTGATCGGCACTTTAATTGATATTTTTTGACCATCTTTGAACAGTGTCGCGCCATTCAATGCTAGCGCCACCCTCGCCTCAGGATGACCTACCATGTATGCGGAATTGTCCCAGGCCAACGAAGTCGGTTTTTCATAGTTCTTGATCGCTTTTTGAACCACTTTTGATTTCATAAAAAAATCACTTTGTCTCTCACCTTTTTCCTGAGACATCAGTGATAAATGTTCGATAGCGACTTCAGGATACAGTGGATAACCGAGCAACGACATAACTATTCCAAGAATATAAATTTCTACAAGATTGTATGTAGAATAATTTTCAACACTAACTGGAATTTTGTTAAGTTCATTTAATCGATAAAGTCCAATTCCACTGAATAGAATAATAAAAATCGCAAATTTGATAATAATTTTTTTCACAATTAAACAACATCATATTTGCTTATTTGTGCCAAGTTTTTTACGACTGAACGGCTTTTTCTCGTTAGATCTACCGCTAGATTTGGCGGAATATTCAAAATAAAGTTGAAATGTAATGTCATACCAAAGTGTAGGTTTATTAAATTTAACAAGTGAGACAATACATTGCTTCGTTTAATCTTATCTGTAAAAGGCATATTTATCGTATCGCTGTTTATTCTGTTGTTTAGTGGAGCCGTCATAGTCATTGAAACACAGACTAGTGCAATCAGTGCATTGTATAACCAATCCCGCCCCAGCCTGATCTCTGGTGGAGGAGAGCAATGTCTCAAAACATTGAAAGCCGAAGGGGTTGATTTTGTCGCGCGTGGCACGCGACCAAACGGCCAATGCACGATCAAGAATGCTGTAAAAATCTCAAGCATCAACGGTATCAAATTGAGGCCAACAATTGAAATGAACTGTAAATCTGCATTGGCTACATCAAAATGGCTCGCTGACATCAATGCCAAGACAATAACACACATTGGAACTTTCAATTGTCGCACTCAGCGTGTGAGCCGTATGGCTAGTGAGCATAGTTTTGGCACAGCAATCGATATCACATCTATAAATGGCGCATCAGTAAGTGAGGATTGGGGCGAGGATACGCATAAAGGCCGTTACCTGGAAAAAGCCCATTCGAGTGCATGTCAAATTTTTGCAAATGTAGTCGGCCCAGATGATAACAAAGCGCATCGTGACCACTTTCATCTCGATACTGGTATTGGCGTCGGCTGCCTGCCCGATTGGGCAAAGAAAATCAAAAAATTGGCATATAGAGCGCTGCGAGAAGTAATCTGACTTGTAGACCCATTTGTAGGCTGTAATTTTTTGTGTTATTTTCAGCCATTGAAAACAACGGCTTACAGTGAAGTTAGGCGGAGGGTCTCTCCGCCAATCCCCCTTCTCACAACGCCATTTTTAATTAATTTTTATTATTTTTAATCGGCCTTTATCCCTGGTTGAATATTTGTACTAGAGTTTGTGTTACGTGGTGTCTCAGTATTTCAGATACACAGCAATCCTAGTCGAGGACTCAGACACAATCAGTCTCAGCTTCACTAATAATAGCATCAAGAGCATCAGCCGTATCAACATCGCGCAAAACACCTGGATGATCACATGCTACCAAATGGTGCGCAGCCGTATGGTCATTCAACAATTGTCGCCCGCCTTGATCACCAGTCAGGGCCGCTATACCGGCCCCCACCGATGATCCCTGCCCGCTGGCATGGTTAGGGTTAAAAACCAATTGCACAGGCAGCCCATCAAGCGCGGCGGCGACCTTATCCGCCTCATACCCAATCACGATAATGGCCGGCAATATTGACGCAGCAACAAGGGCCTCAGCTGCATACCGGATAAGCGGCTTTCCAGCAATTGGAACCAACAATTTATTCACAGGCCCCATCCGACGCGATGCGCCAGCAGCGAGAAGAATACCCGCAACTTTGGCTTCGGCTTTCGGTTCAGTAACGAGCGCGCGTGGCATCGGGCGTGATGCAATTTCCATCAGCAAACCTCCAGCAGCCATATCTGCCAGTTCCCTTCGATCTAGCCGAATATTGGCCAGCACCAATTGCAATACCCAATCGAGACCATTTAATTTTGGCGACCTTGCACATCCCGGCATGCCAATTACGTAACCACCACCAAGATCATCACCAAACCGCCCAAGCATTAATAAGTTACCAGGATCAACGGCAAGCCCAAGCTGATCAATTTTTCCACCAACTAACAAAACCGACTGCGGAACCTCATCCTCCCGGTCCATGATTGCCGTCCCACCACAAATTAAAACGAGTTCGGCGCCCGCTTCAATACACAATCTAATTTCGTCAGCAATAGCCACGCGATCATGCGAGCAAATACGGCTATCAACAAGGTGACAGCCAATCCGCGAAAGGCGGGCCTGTGTAACAGTATTGGTTGCACTAAATAGCCGGCCATGCTGTCCTGCAAGCTGGGTCTGAACGAGCCCAACATTGCACTGACGCAATGGATGAAACGAGAATGCAACCGCACCATTCAGGAGTGCCTCAATCTTAGCTAGTGACGCCTCAGCTACTAAAAAAGGTATTATCTTTAAGGTAGCCACCATCTGTCCGGCTTCTAAAAGCTGATTATGCTGAACAAGAGCGAAGGTTATGGCCTCATCAACCTCATTCAACCCGCGGATCAAATCGCGGTCATAACGGATAATACCACGCTGATCGCATCGGATGTTGACTCTTCCAGTCGCGGCTCTCGAAAACGTCAAATCTTTAGGGGACAATGCCCGCGCCAAACGATCCGCAGCAGCATCTTCATGTATATCCCCCGCGTCAGGTTTGGCGCAAATCAGGGTTTTAATGCCGTCAGCCTTTAGGCTTTCTAGCATTACTGCATCCAGAATAGTGCCCTTGGCCAGATTGCCGTCGGAACAGACGCAACGATGTGCCAATATCAAGCCCTCGCAGTTCCCAAGTGCAAAACTGGCCAACTTCATCGTAACGCCCTGCAAATATAGGCGACAAAAAATTTGCCCATCACCGGAACTGCAATTTCAGCCGGTATTTTTGCTCCAACGAATAGCCCAGCCGGCCCTTTAATTTTAGCTGTCTCTGCCTCAGAAAACCCAGCCTTTGGCAAGCATTTAGGACGCTCCACATGAGCGCTGCGACTGCCAAGACAGGCAATATGGAACAGGGACTTGCCAAGCAACTTATGAAGAGCTGTAGCATTGAACTTGGGATTAAGCGCAAGAGCGACAAGAGTTGCCTCGTTATCAAGGTCAGTATCACTAAGAGCAATATCCGGCCAATCATCGACGACCCTTAATCCGTGAAATCGTTCGGAAATTGCAAAAGTACGTCTTGGGTCAATCACCGTAACCTCAAAATCAGTTTGAATAGCCATTAAGGGGAGATGTTGGCCCTCATCGGGCGCATACCGGCCCATACCGGGTCAAGCCGATACCGGATCACGCGGTGCCGTTTCGCCGGCATCGTCTTCTTCAGGCAGGCTTTCCTCGCCAGACATGATCTTTTCGAATTTGGTAAAGAACATTTTCGATAATTTACGCGCTGTGCTGTTGATCAGACGCCCCCCAAGTTGCGCAATTTTACCACCTGGCTCGGCCTTCGCCACATATTTCAAAAGTGTGCTGTCCTCCTCGGCGATTAATTCGACATCAGCGCCGCCCTTAGCAAATCCGGCCAAGCCACCATCGCCTGCACCAGCTAGGCTAAATCCAGTTGGTGCATTCGTCGTATCTAACGTCACCTTACCGTTGAATTTTGCTTTTACAGGGCCAATTTTCAGTGTTACCGTGGCTTCCAGCTCATTTTTATTAGTCCAGTTTAGCACCTCACATCCCGGAATACAGGCTTTCAAAATGGCTATATCATTCAATCCCTCATACACCTTTTCCAAGGGGGCGGGAATTGTTATTTCGTCGGCTAGTTCCATTAGTCTCTCCTGTCAGGAAGTAATCATTCGTGCATCTGGCATCTGGCCAGTGGTGTCACGAAAGGCGTCTTGTGTGTCGATGTCGACATAAAATCCCTTTGCACAACTGTCAAACGGGTAAATGAGGTCAGGATGATTATTTAGTAATCCTCGGCATCCAAGGTTGGTTTCCCCTTTGATAATTTTTTGTCGCGCTGATGCGGGAATGATAATCGGATTACCGCGGCGCGCAAATTTACCGTCCTCGCGTTGAACTGGAACGGTAATCTGACCAATACCAGCTTTTTTATGTGCGGCAAACAACGCAGCGCAATCTGCGGCCGTCAATAACGGCAGATCAGCCAAGCAGATCATATAACAGACCGCCTCTCCTGCGGCGATAAGACCAGCTGTAACCGAACTCATTTGCCCGGATTTATACTGCGCGTTGGTAATCATGGTCAGCGCAATCCCATCCAACACTGCCTCCACCTGCGTTGCCTCATGTCCCAGCACAACAACCGGCGGCACATCAGCAAACGCAACCAATGTTAGTGCCATTTGCCGGACCATTGGAACCCCGTTTATCGGCATTAACAGCTTGTTAAACCCGCCCATGCGTTGTGACATACCTGCGGCCAGCAAAATAGGTGTCGGCTTCTTTATAGTTGTAATTTCGGGCATCATATCAGCAAGCATCATCGGTGGCACGTTGTTGTCCATCTGTACGACGTGTCTGAATAATCTCAGCCATTATTGACAGGGCAATTTCGTCAGGTGTCACCGCATTGATATGTACCCCAGCGGGCGATCGCACAGTGGCAATTTTTGCAGCAGCTACACCAGCGTTCGTCAGCTTGCTCTCATAGCTGGCAAATTTACGGCGGCTGCCGACAAAAGCGATATATTTCGCCGCCATTTTCAGTGCAGCCGTCAACGCGATAACATCGCCCTTACCTTGGGTGGCAACAACAATATAACGGTCAACACCAGACGGGGCGGAGCTATCCATCTCCGCAAGGGAGGCATATTGCCAATCAAATGTGGCGTGTTCAATCTCCCCACACAGCAAAAGGCTAAAGCCAAATGACGCTGCGATCCGCAATAGGGCTGATGCCACAGGCCCCGATCCACATACCAGCAATTCGGGCTGTGGTTTAATCGGTTCAACAAAAATATCCATTGATCCCTTGCTCGGACAGCCATTCTGCGCAACCAGCAACATCTCATCTTCGGCGGCACCTTCCATATCGGCCAGCAATTCCTCAGGACGCAGGCAAACCAGTGTTGCCTCGCCCGTTTTGATTGCTGTGATTGCTGCTTTTTTTACCGCTGCAGTCACACAGCCTCCCCCCAGCCAGCCATCGGCGAAATCACCATTGCCCAGCACCAAGGCTTTCATTCCTGGCTTTGCCGCGGTTGATGCCAATGTCCAAACCACCGTTGCCACGGCAAAAGGGGTGCCTTCAGCGCGTAATTCATCGGCAATTACATGCGCGATATATTTATTGCTTTGACGTGTCATAAGCGCTGCAATTCTCCCTCAATAGCAGCCAGACTGCTTAGGGTATTGCATGGCGCAAAGCAATCAACATACGGCAACGCGGCGGCCATGCTGGCGGCTACTGGCGCGTAATTCTTCCAGCCCAATAATGGATTTAACCATATAATTTTACATCCGCGGCGTTTCAATCGCGCCAGCGCTTCCCCTACCCCTTGGGCGTCACCAGTGTCATAACCATCCGACATGATAATGATTACGGTTTTGCGTCCAACCGTCCGACTGGCATATTGGTTGTTAAACGTGCGCAAGCTAGCGCCAATTTTTGTGCCACCACCAAACCCTCGTGCCATAATGGACAACCGATTCACCGCCCGCAAGGTATCATTATCGCGAAGTGCATCACTCACGCACATCAAGCTGGTATGAAACAAAAACGCATCGGTGCGCTGGTCATTACCAATTAACCCTTTGACAAAGGACAAAAATATCCGAGCGTAAAGCTGCATTGACCCTGACACATCCAGAATACTGACCAAATGCACGGGCCGGTTGGGACGGCGGCGGCGTAACAGGCGCAACGGTTCGCCCCCTGTGGCCACTGATTTACGCATGATCCGTCGCATATCCAGCCCCTCACCCTTGCAAGCGGCTTTGCGCCTGCGTGACCGCCTGTAACGGATTGCATTAGCGATTCGGCGTGCGGTTTCGGCGGCGCGTGCTTCATCCTCGGACAGAATGAATTTGCGCATATCAGCGGTATTGCGATTGGTCACCTGCGTCGCTATCAGTTTGCCATCGCCAGAACTTTCGGTCTCGCCGTCATTATCATTATCGGGAGTATCGATGCTGCCACTGCCGTCGGCGGACGGCTCGCTGGACTTTTGCGACAGATTTATCAGATTATTTTTCTGGTCGCTGTGATTTTGCGTTGGTGTACGGTCATGGCGCTGTTTGCCGGCATTAAACCAGAAAGCAGCGAATAATTCATCAAACCGGGAAAAGCTCTCAACGTCACTGGCAAAAATAGCCTTTAATGCAAGCCGCACCTCATTTGGATTGCCAGCATCAACTAGCTGTAAAGCCTCAAGGCTGGATTGGGTTTCCGGTATGCCGGCCCGAACACCATGCACGCGCAGGTGCCGGTTAAAATCATTCACGCGCTCAGCGATGCTGGCGCGGGTCAAAAAACGCGTTACAGCCATTATCCCGCCTTGCCAGCCAAACGCTGGGCAACCTCGCTGGGAATAGCTGCCTGATCGGCCTCAGTTTTCAGCAAGCACACGAGCGACGACTTCAATGCAATTGGATCGACGGCGATGTCATTTACCCCCAAACCACCCAGCGCCGCGGCCCAATCTAGTGTTTCGGCAATACCCGGTTTTTTTTCTAAATCTTCTTTGCGCAAGCTTTGCACAAAGCTGACGATCTGGGCTGCCAATGCGGGTTCAACCGCCGGACAACGCGCCCGTAGGATAGCTAATTCAGTTGTGCGGTCGGGATAGGGAACAAAATTATAAATACAGCGCCGCCGCAACGCATCCGACAGGTCCCGCGTACCATTTGAGGTCAACAAAACAATTGGCTTACTCGTCGCGGTAATGGTGCCCATTTCAGGTATAGTCACCTGAAAATCGGATAGTATTTCCAGGAGATAGGCTTCGAATTCCTCATCGGCCCTGTCAATCTCGTCAATCAGCAAAACCGGCGGCTTTTCTTGCTGGATCGCTCGTAACAGGGGGCGCTCCATCAGATAATCGGCTGAAAATATCCGTGTTTCGATATCGTCAATCGCTTTGCTACTATCACCTTCACGCTCACCGGTACGCTCAGCCATTGCCCGGATTGACAGCAGTTGGCGCTGGTAATTCCATTCATAGATTGCCGCCGACGCATCTAGCCCCTCATAGCATTGCAACCTAATCAATTCGGTATCATGGATGTCTGCCAGTGTCTTTGCTATCTCGGTTTTGCCCACGCCTGCATTGCCTTCAAGCAAAATGGGCCGTTCCAACCCCAGCGCAATATGCAGCGCCATCGCGAGTTCGGACGATGCGATATAGCCTTCGCCGGCCAGCTTAGTTTGTAAATTCTGCCAATTCATGACTGCCTGCGCAAAAAAAATAGCAGGCAGAGGGCAATATACCCTCTGCCGAGTCTTTGGGTTTAGTCGTGCAGACCAAGGCTGTTCGCTATTTTCCAGATCCGCCAATGGTCATGCGGCATATGGCTTTGCGTCAGGCCAAAGCTCTTGAACGCATCATGCACGGCGTTTGAAAACGCTGGTACACCACCAACATTTGGGCTCTCCCCCACCCCTTTGGCACCGATTGGATGATGCGGGCTTGGTGTTTCGGTAAAGTCCGTCTGGTAATTTGGTGTTTCCCAAGCGGTTGGCATGAAAAAGTCCATCAAGGTGCCGGTCGTAACGTTGCCCTGATCATCATAGGCAATTTCTTGACCTAGGGCAATCGCCAATGCTTCGGTCAACCCACCATGCACCTGACCTTCGATAATCATCGGGTTGATCCGAGTACCGCAATCGTCCAGAGCATAGAACTGGCGGATTTCAGTTGTGCCGGTATCGACATCAATTTCCATTACACAGACATAGGCTCCGAATGGATAGGTCATGTTTGGCGGGTCATAATAGCTGACCGCTTCTAGACCCGGCTCGACACCTGGGATTGCCTGATTATATGACGCAAAGGCGATCTCCTTCATTGTTTTAAAGCGCTCGGGCGCGCCTTTGACAGAAAAGCGATCAACATCCCATTCGACGTCATTATCGTGCACTTCCAACAGATAAGCTGCGATCATCTGCGCCTTAGCGCGGATTTTACGACCAGCCATAGCTGTTGCGGCACCTGCTACGGGTGTCGACCGTGATCCATACGTCCCCAAACCATATGGTGCCGTGTCAGTATCACCTTCCTCAAGCGTGATATCCTCTGCTGGAATGCCGATCTCAGATGCCAGAATTTGTGCAAAGGTTGTTGCGTGGCCTTGTCCTTGCGAGATTGTTCCCAATCGGGCAATTGCCGATCCAGTCGGATGGATCCGAATTTCGCATGAGTCAAACATGCCCAAGCCCAAAATGTCACAATTTTTCACCGGACCCGCACCAACAATCTCTGTAAAGTGGCTAAGCCCGATACCAATCAGCTTGCGTGTCTCGCCACGGCCGAATGCAGCCAGACGCTCGGCCTGTTCTGCTCGCAGCCCCTGATAATCCACAGCTGCCAAGGCTTTGTTCCATGAAGTATGATAATCGCCCGAATCATATTCCCAACCCAAAGCGGACTGATATGGGAACTGGTCCTTGCGTATAAAATTTTTCGCCCGCAAATCGGCAGCATCCATTCCGAGCTTAATCGCCAAAACCTCGATCATGCGTTCAATGAAGTAGGCCGCCTCAGTCACCCGGAAAGAACAACGATAAGCAACGCCGCCTGGTGCCTTGTTGGTGTAAATGCCGTCAACGGCCAGATAGGCGGTTGGAATATCATATGAACCAGTACAAATATTCATGAACCCTGCTGGGAATTTTGTTGGATCGGCACAGGCGTCAAAGGCACCGTGGTCAGCTGTTGTATGACACCATAATCCGGTAATTTTGCCCTCTTTTGTGGCTGATATCTTACCCTGCATCCAATAATCGCGGGCAAATGCCGTGGCCATCAGATTATCCATGCGATCTTCAACCCATTTAACCGGCACACCTGTTACAATCGATGCTACAATTGCACAGATATATCCGGGATAAACACCAACTTTGTTACCAAAGCCACCGCCGATGTCGGGGGAAACGATGCGGATATTGTGCTCGGCGATGCCGGAAATCAATGACGCCACGGTCCGCACGGCATGCGGTGCTTGGAATGTACCCCAAACGGTCAACTTGCCGTTAACCTTATCCATTGACGCCACGCAGCCACATGTCTCAAGTGGACAGGGGTGCGTGCGATGGTAATATACCATTTCCTCCGCCATGACCTCGGCTTCTGAAAGCACTGACTCAGTGGCGGCCCGGTCTCCCGACTCCCATGTGAAAATATGGTTGGGATGGCGGCGTGGACCATGCGCCCCTTCACTTTGGTCAGCGATATCCTCTCGTAACACGGGAGCGTCATTTAGTTCCGCTTTGAACGGGTCAACAAGAACCGGCAACTCCTCGTATTCAACCATAACGGCCTGAATGCCGTCATCAGCGACATACCGGTCATCAGCGACGACATAAGCCACTTCCTGTCCTTGAAACAATACCTTGCCGTCAGCAAGAACCATTTGCTTGTCGCCCGCAAGCGTTGGCATCCAATGCAGGCCAAGCGGCTCCAGATCGGCAGCGGTCAAAACCGCATGCACACCAGGCAGCGACAATGCGGCTTCGGTGTTGATTGATTTAATTCGCGCATGCGCATACGGCGAGCGAACAAAATCACCAAACAGCATGCCCGGCATTTTCATATCATCGACATAATTACCTTTACCTTGGGTAAAACGCGCATCCTCAACACGTTTGCGAGACGTTCCAAGACCGCTAAGCGCGGCCATGCGTTCTTCTTTCGGAGGTATAGACTCATTCATTACGCTGACTCCTTCATTTCATTCATTTTGGCCGCGGCGGCAAGAATTGCTTTGACAATATTCTGATAACCTGTGCACCGGCAAAGATTGCCTGATATGCCAAATCGGACTTCTTCTTCAGATGGGTTGCTATTTTCCTGCAAAAGCCGGTGTGCGCGGGTGATCATTCCCGGGGTGCAATAGCCGCACTGCAAGCCATGATGTTCTTTGAACATTTCTTGCAGCGCATGCAGCCCATCGGGCGATCCCAACCCTTCGATCGTTGTAATTTCAGCATGTTGGGCTTGCGCCGCAAAAACAGTGCATGATTTTACCGACATGCCATTCATATCGACCGTACAGGCACCGCAATGTGATGACTCACATCCAACATGCGCGCCGGTCAGGTTGAGCTCCTCGCGCAACACGTGGATTAGCAACTGACGTGGTTCGGCCATGAGTTCTACGTCTTTTCCGTTGACGGTCATTTTCAGATGTGTTTTTCCCATGTCTCTCTCCCAAACTAAGCCCGCGCCAAAGCGCTGGTAATCGCTTTTTTGACGATAACGCCAGCCACATATTTTTTGAAATCGACCGGACCGCGTGTGTCAGCCACCGGGTCGGACGCATCAACGGCCGCTGCGACCGCAACTTTGATCGTTGTGTCGTCGAGGCTGCTACCCACAAGTGCGTCAACCGCTGCACCGCAATAAACGGGTGTATCCGAGAGATTAGTCAATGCCACCGACGCCGCTGTGCATGTACCGCCCACAATCGTAATCATCACACCGGCTGCCGCTGTTGCGTAATCGCCAATTTTGCGCTTTTGTTTTTCATAGGCAAAGCCGCCCGAAGGTTTCGCAAACGAAATGGCGGTCAAGATTTCTTCATCTTCCCGCGCGGTAAAATAGGCCGCTTCGTAAAAATCGCGCGCTTTAACCTCCCGCTTGCCCGCTGGTCCTGTCAGATGATAGGTCGCATCAAGCGTTTGCATCAAACCGGGCATGTCGTTGGCCGGGTCACCATTTGCCACATTGCCTCCAATTGTACCCATGTAGCGCACCTGCGGGTCAGCAATTTGCAGTGATGCCTCACGGATCAATGGCGCCGCTTCGGCTAGTGCTTCATCAGTGGCGAGCTCGTGCTGTGTTGTCATTGCCCCGATAGTGATAGTATCGCCATCGATAGAAACGCCTTTTAATTCCGAAATGCCGCCGAGATCAATCAAATGGCTGATATCGGTCATCCGCTGTTTCATTACCGGGATCAAGCTATGGCCGCCGGCAACAACGCGCGCATCATCGCCCCATTTCGACAACAGGCTGATAACCCCATCGACCGTGTCAGGTTTGTGGTATTCAAAAGCACTGGCTATCATGTATTTTGCTCCTTTAATCCCCCGGCGCTCCCGTAGAACGTAGGCCTTGAGAATGTTCTATAACTTGATCGACACCCTCTCGATGCGACCATAAAGCGATAACACAACAAACCTTATTGCGCAATCAATTAACCCATCATAATGAAAAATAAATTAATGATATTAATTAGTTAATAATCATTCTTAATTACAGCTCAGAATGATTATTAACTATCTTCGGTGGTGCACAGTCACATTTTCAACTGAACCAGACATCACCACCATTGCCGCTGCTTCAAGATGTTGGCAAAACCGAAACAACTAAAAAGGGCACAATTTGCAATCGATTGCTCTTGAGCTTAGCCCAGTTTTGAATGCCTGCACAAAAAAGCACATGCTAGAGTTCCGCTTCTTTTACAGCAAATACAGAGATATTTCAAAAGAAGGCTTGAACCCCAAGACTGACAGCAGTCCTTGCTTCAGGAAAAACTATTGGGCGAACACTAACGACTGACTCATTAAAGCGCTCAACCTTCTCTTTGTGTGATGTCGGCATGTGAATTGCTGGCATGCAAGGGCAAGAAAACTGGAAACATGTATTGTCCAAAACACATAAAAATAGTCCCATTGAGCGTTATTCGCGCAAATCAAACGTTGACATTGCCCATCAAACACATCAACCAATCACATTAATCGCCGGCCCAAGGTGCAAGCCCCTGTTCCCTCGGGCCCATACCGTCGTGATAAAGTCATTCTTAAATAAAACGCCGCCCTCAGTAACCCTGATTTTGATTTGGGGTAAAATTATTTGAAACTAGAATAAACTAGAATAATGAATCATAATCAATAGCTTGATTTTGCATGGGACAGACTGTCTCTAAACCACTTATTTTATAATAAATACAACAGTTTGTGTCATATAGTTAAAACGCTCAGGTATCACACCCTCGGCGCTTTTTTCCTTTGGTGTAAGTCAAGGACTCGATCAGTGACGATAATGTCATGAAAGAGCACTAAATTAGGCACTTGTATCCTTGCCGACCCCAAGAACTGGCAAGGTTTGTCAACAAATGGGGTATCAAATCGTTATACAACAATAGATTGTAAAATCGATAAAGGCACTGCCGCGGCGTTGCCACGAGAAGTCCCACCTGCGATTGATATTTGCTAGTAGCTATTCGACTGGTGTCATAATTTTTTGCCCATCAACTCCGATAGCGACTACGATTGCTTTGATCGGAACGTCACGAGTATTTTTTGAGCTGCGGACCACCCCGACATCCTCAATAAACGCGTCGTCTGGCCTATAAACTCTAGATTTCCCATCTCGGTAATTTAATGCGACTTCGCCCTGCTGGATGATCAATAGTACAGGAAAGGATTGTGTATGTGGAGCTACAGGAGCGCCGACAGGGACGGTGAATTCGAAAGCGGTTATCTTTGCCTCACCTGTTTGGTAAACAATTTTTTTGCCAAGCACCGTCTCACCCGTGAATATAATGCGTCTAACATGCCCGTTCGCGAATGCTTGCCCTATCTAGCTTGGTAAAGCTGAAAAAATAACAGCAATTCTTAACATAAAAATCTCCTTTTCGTTAAAAAAACACAAAAGCCCAAGAGTCCGCTGTGTTATTCACGAAAACCGTACTGTTTATCTAGCAGTTAAAACTCACTTTTTTGCGATATGCCTTTATACAAACGCCGAGGGTTACCTCCCTGTTTGAATTTGTGGCAGGTTACCTACGCTTTCCAAGTGTTTCATGTGCACCTGTCTGATGCTTCGCTTGCGGCAGCGTGATTTATTGGAATAAAATGATCTCAAAAAAGCTATGAAAACCGGGAAAAAAGGAGGCCAAAAGACTGGCAAAATGCTGAAGCGCAAGAGCCTAATGGACAAAGGTTATTGATTGTGCAAGTTTGTAAAAGCTTAGTGGCACAACGAGGCTGCGTTAGGCTGGGTTTTACAATCCTAAAATATATTAAAAACAGTTAGATAAGAAATATTCTTGAACTTGAAAACCGGCAAGCTGGCGTCACCTTCCAGAGTTCGGATCCCGGTCTCTGATTTTGTTCCCCACAATCAGTTGTCATTTAAGTGCCTCGATGGATCATTAATGCCCATAACCAAGTTTCAGCGACGCTAGAATCCAACATCATTGCGGGCTGCTTAATATTTTCGTTTATGGCAGATCACAGAAATGACTTAATATCTGAAATAACACACTGTCGACCTATTTTCATATCCGAGCTTGCCAGCCTAATCGCCAAAAGTTTTAATTTTCTAGCCTGTGTGAGTCTTTTTCTTCCCAATTCGATGTAATGGCCATTCCAATTTGCAAGTTACTCGAAAAAAAAAGTTCGTCGCTCAGTAAAGACTGAATTTCTCTACCGTCTGGGTAAATTGCCGTCACTTTAACTTTCTCGCCTTGAAATTCAATTGCCGAAATCATGGCTTCTTCCAAGCCCGATTTCTTTACTGCATGAAAAGACGTTTTATCCATTCTTACAGCATACTTCTTTCCAAGCCTTGTTACGATGTTGTGATTACCCACAAATTTTGCCACAAATTCATTCTTTGGGTGATTAAAAATAATAGCAGGTCGATCTATTTGTTCAATTTGGCCAGAATTCATGACTACAATCACATCTGAAAGCGCTAGGGCTTCGTCCTGCGCGTGCGTCACATGAATGAAGGTTATTCCGAGCTTTTGCTGCAAGGTTTTTAGCTCATACCGCATTTTCACCCTTAGAAAGGGATCCAACGCTGATAGAGGTTCATCAAGTAATAAAATTGACGGTTTAGTTATAAGTGATCGTGCTAAAGCCACCCTTTGTTGTTGACCTCCTGACAACTGATTAGGATACCGTTGTTTGAACTCCGACATCCTAACCATCTCCAGTATCTCGGCCGTCTGATGGCTTCTTTCAACTGGCTTGATGCCTCGCATTTTCAGAGGAAAACCTACATTGTCCGAACAATTGAGATGGGGAAATAGCGCATAGTTTTGAAACATCATCGAAGTTCCCCGCTTAGCCGGCGGTAGATCATTAATAACAGTTTTACCCAGAACTATTTCTCCACTTGTGATATGCTCGTGTCCAGCAATCATCCGTAAAGTTGATGTTTTGCCACATCCAGATGGTCCAAGAAGACAACAATAAGTTCCAGCCTGCAGTTTTAAATTAACGTTCTTTACTGCATTAACATTTTCATAGTTCTTGTGCACGGAAGCTAGTTCTAAATCTTCAGGCTTTTGAGCGCCAAAGGTTTCTTGCATTGAAAATTTGCCTCGTTAGGTTATTCAAGACTTTATAAGTGTTGATTAAGTCAAAAGGTTGCGATTGTGTCCATCATACTAGAATTTTCTAAATCGAAGTTACCACATTGCTCAGTAATGACCGTGATGCAACATTTGCACTAGTGTCTTATGTTTATTCTTCTAGAGTTTTTTTCTCTTTTTTTTATTATCATAATAAATTTGATTAGGAGACTTAAATGCAAAAAAGTTCATCGAAGAAAATTACACGTAGGAAAATGCTTCAGAATTCTGCTGCGGTTGGCGCAGTTGCTGGCGCGAGTATTATTACTGGTTTTCCTGCAGTTCACGCCCAAGATGCTCCAACAATTCGCTATCTTGGAACAGCTGTCAACATGGGCAGCGAACCTGAGAAACGCCTATTTGAGGACACTGGCATAAAAGTTAAATATATATCAAAAACTACCGATGAAGTTGTGAAAACTATTCTAACTCAACCCAATAGCTTTGACATTGTTGACTCTGAATATTTCAGTATGCCGAAACTAGTCCCGTCTGGCAGTTTGCTTGGGATGGACACAAAGCGGATCAAGGAGTGGAGCAATGTTGTAACAGCATTCACTGAAGGTAAAGTTGGAGGCAAAACAATTGGTGACCAGGGCACCGCTCCAAAAAAAGTTCTTTATCTCAAAGGTTCAAGCTCTAAAGAATTTTCTTCAGAGGCGACTCAGTATGTTACGCTAATTCCTACGGTTTACAACGCCGATACCCTAGGTATTAGACCTGATCTGATAAAGCGGCCTATAAGTACTTGGGCAGAACTTTTAAATCCAGAGTTTAAGGGCAAAGCTTGCATTCTAAACATTCCCTCAATCGGTATAATGGATGCTGCCATGGTTGTGGAAGCCATGGGCGAGTACAAATACCCGGACAAAGGAAATATGACAAAAGCTGAAATCGACTTGACCATGAAAATCTTCACAGAAGCAAAGAAATCAGGTCAGTTTCGGGCTTTTTGGAGCGATTTTAACGAAAGCGTGAACTTAATGGCATCTGGGGAAGTGGTGATACAATCAATGTGGGCACCCGCAATTACTGCGGTTCGATCTCAAGGTATTCCATGCGTTTATCAACCTTTAAAAGAGGGGTATAGAGCTTGGGCAGCAGGATTTGCGCTTCCATCAACAGCAAAGGGGCGCCAAGCTGATATCTGTTACGAATATATAAACTGGTTCCTATCAGGTTGGATGGGTGCTTACCTTAACCGACAAGGCTATTATTCTGCCGTGCTTTCAACGGCGGAAGCAAACATGGAGTCTTACGAGTGGGATTATTGGATGAAAGGTAAAGCGGCCACAAAAGACATACTATCGCCAACCGGACAGAAGCTAGCTTCGATTGGTGAGGTTCGAGACGGGGGATCGTACGAAGACAGAATGGGCGGCGTAGCCTGCTGGAATGCAACCATGGACGAAAACAAGTATATGGTAAGGAAATGGAACGAGATGATTGCTTCTTAATCCATTAATAGCAGGGCATCCTGGGAAGGGTGTCCTGCATCTTTAAGGTGACTGAACAAATGAAAGTTAATTGGTCTTTTTTTCTGGCATTACCTTTCTACAGCATATTTGTTTTTTTCTTTTTTTTACCTCTGGTTTTAACATTTGTTGTCAGCTTTTGGGATTACACGGATTACTCGATAATACCAGATTTTATTCTATCCAATTATCATTACATATTTGAAGGATGTTTGAGTTTCGCAGATGAACCATGTTTGACGTTCAGAACCTACGCCTCCACTTTGTTTTTTTGCCTATTTACCTGGTTCTTTACGCTCATTCTTGGCTTCACAGTTTCATTTTTTTTAGCGTTTCACGTGCGCTCCACTCCATTGCAGATTGGCTTGTTTCTTCTGTGCACGATCCCGTTTTGGACATCAAACGTCATCAGAATGGTATCTTGGATACCCCTTCTGGGTCGAAATGGAATGTTCAATGACTTTTTGCTCAACTTCAATATAATTGAAACACCGGTTGATTGGTTTTTATTTTCGCCGTTCTCTGTTTTGGTAGCTTTTGTTCATCTCTATACACTTTTTATGATTGTTCCAATTTTCAACTCAATGATGAGGATAGACCGTTCATTGATAGAAGCCGCTTTCGATGCCGGCGCCAGCCAGTATCAAATTCTTATTGGTGTAATCATACCGCTTTGTAAGCCCGGTATTCTTATTGGCTCAATTTTTGTTATCACAGTGGTGATGGGTGATTTCCTCACGATTGGAATCATGGGTGGTCAACAAATCGCATCAATAGGGAAGATCATTCAAGTTGAGATGGCTTATTTGCAACTGCCCGCGGCAGCTGCCAACGCAGTGATCTTATTGGTTGTCACGTTGTTAATGATTTTCTTAATGACGAGGATCATTGACATTAGGAGAGAGCTTTAGATGATTAATAATAGAGGATTTTCCTTTTATTTTTGCCTACTTGTGTTCTCCGCATTCGTGTTATTTTTATATGGACCAACCCTCACTATTATTTTATTGAGCTTTCAAGGGCCAGAAGGTGGACTAACATTTCCAATGAATGGATTTTCATTTCACTGGTTTTATAAGCTTTATGAAGGCGGAGGATATGTTGATATCGGATCGGCATTCAGACGATCCTTTATTTTAGGGACGACAGTCATGGTACTGACTGTTGTGTTGTCCATAGCTGCTGGAATGGCTTTCCGAAAAAAGTTCCCTGGCTCGAGCGTTCTATTTTATTTAACAATTTCTAGTTTAATTGTCCCATCAATCATTCTTTCTTTAGGTGTCGCACTCGAATTCC